>JAKBPI010000044.1 GCA_021829645.1 Actinomycetes bacterium
TATCTGAAACATTGACTTTTACTTACTCTTTTCCTTTTCGAGATCATATTTAAACTAAAACTGTGACACAGCAAAGCTGTATCTGTATAGTTTGATGATTTCGATTGGGAAGGCAGTGAATCTTCGAAAATTTTCGCTGCCATTTCGCGCTGTGCTAATAAACTACTCCCCTCCTTTGCACTTCCCCCAGCGCTTAACTTATCTATTTCACTAAGTACATAATAAGGAAGGAAAATAGGCATGTCAATAAAAAATACACCTTTTGATCAGGTATTACTTTCCGTGAGAAACAATACCACTCACAGTAATTGTCTGTTACTATGAGTGTTGAAGAAAACTCTTATTGTATAAAGAAGTTAGGGTAAAATACTTTTTTTGCAGCCTGACTTTTCGATACTTTAGCTAATTGTCAGAAATTAAACAAGTGAGCACCAAGAGTTACTACTCCGCCAACAATCAACAACCGCTTACAGCGGTATAGTTTTAGATCCCCAAAATGGCATACACAACCTTTTTCAAGTTTTCTTCTTCCACAAATGGCAACACTGTATCGCTTTTGCCGTGAGGTGAGGTAACACCTGAGTAAACCAGCAAAAACTTTGCCCCTAATTGCTTTGCCAAAAGTCCATCCGTATCTAAGCGGTCACCAACTACATATGCAACTTTGTCACATGTATCCCTGACTAACTCCACGGCTGCTTCATATGGCTTACCCGCCACCTCCCCTTTTGAGCCAGTTAGAGTCTGTAATATTTTAAATACTGTGCCTCCACCCGGCAATAAACCACTTTTCATGGGATAGGTGCTATCATCATTAGTCGCTATCAACCGTGCTCCTTTGGAAATTGCCCGAAACCCCAAAGCCAAGGTTGCAAAATTAGAAAAAGGGTCTATTCCCACTACACAGGCATCAAATCTCTCAGCATCCGCAATTTCATCCAAAATAGTGAAAAATTCTACTCCCATCCTTGTTAACTCCACGAGGCTCTTGTCGTCATCTACCGCTGAAACGGTTTGGGGGAATGAGCTTTGCGCATAATAAGCAAGGTAAGACGCATACTCTGTATTGCTAATAGCATTGGACAAAATTGTACTGGCAAAGACAGGTCTGTGCCCACTTTTAACCAGGGCCTCATATAAGCCAGGGCCGCCTAAACACAGAACGTTTGATTTTTCGTTTAACAGACGTGATGCAGCCATGGAGGATGTCAAAATATTTTCTGCCGATGCAGGTATCCCCATCGACTGGAGCTTGGCAGTCAATGAGGATGCGGTGGGAAATGAATTGTTGGTAAAAAACACTATCTTCTTATTCGCAGCGCAAAGAGCACCTACCGCTTCGTCACTGCCTGCGATCAGGGAGTCACCACGCCATATAACGCCATCCAAATCTATAAGCCAAGTTTCTGTCATTTCACTACTATTCTTATCCATCGACTAAGGACTTGTCAGACAAATGCCTCAATCTCTTTTATATATAAGTTGCTATTTGTCGTGACGCACCCTTTTGATATGTGATATTCAAGATACGTGACAGAATTTAAACCTTTCAAAGGTATTTTATACAATAGTGATAAAGTGAGCTTAGCAGATGTTATTGCTCCCCCTTATGATGTTGTAAACGCAGACGACAGGCAGCACCTGTGTCAAAAGAGTCCATATAACTGCATCAGAATTGAACTTCCCGATAAATCCCTATTACCCGGAATTGACCCTTACCTGCAGGCAGCAAAAGAATTTGACTCTTGGCAAGCAGAAGATATCCTGGTTCGCGATAACCTTCCGTCGTTTTACATCTATCGAATGACTTTCAAGTCTCATGATGAGAACGGCACTTTGTCCACGACAGGAGTTATAGGAGCTCTTGGACTTGATAAAAGCGCTAAAGATGTTTTACCGCACGAACAAACCATGCCTAAGCCCAAAGGAGACCGGCTAGATCTCTTGAGGGCCGCCAAAGCGAACACCTCACCCATCTGGGTTCTGTCACTTGCAGAGGGATTAGCTAAACTCTGCCAACTCGTTACAGAAAATGATGTCCCCATAGAATCTGCCACTGACGAAAATGAAACATTGCATGAACTATGGACAGTCAGTGATAGTGCACAGATAAAAGAAATTGAAAACCTAATCACATCAACTCCCCTTATTATAGCAGACGGACATCATCGCTACGAAACAGCCCTGCACTATCAAGCGGAAAGAACAGACAGTGATAGTACAGCAGACCGAGAGGCATACGATTACCTGATGGCATTTGCCGTAGAACTCACAGAGGACGAACTCGTAGTAAATGCCATACATCGTTTATTGACAGAGCTGCCAACTGACTTTGACATATTGGCAGCACTTGAATCCAACTTTGATCTGACACCAGGTCCAGAATCCGCTATTGATCTAGAAAAGCAGCTTGTGAGTAAGGAAAGCTTGGGTCTTATCACAAAATCAGGTAATTACTTTTTAAAACCCCATATGACATTGTTGCAAAAAGACCAAACGGGATTAGATTCAGCAAGGTTGGACATCGCCCTCGAACAATTCCCAACCCATAACCTCACCTACCAACATGGCGCCATGAACATATATAAATCAGTACGTGACGATAACGCACAATTTGGCATTTTGCTTCGTCCGGCTACTGTTAGCCAGATTGCCGATACAGCCCATTCCGCTAAAAGAATGCCTCCAAAAACAACATTTTTCCATCCCAAACCCAGAACCGGAATGGTATTTCGATCTTTGGAAGACTAGAGTACCTGAAGCATCTCTAGACTATGCCGGTAATAAACATACTTTGCTCAACCGGAAGTCGGACACATCGCCACAATATAGAATTTCAGATATTACCGTAGAAAGCCTTTTTATTCGCAGGCAATATCTGACAGGCCTTTGCACATAAAATCAAGGCTCATAAGACATGGATCAGAATGCTTTGAGAAATTTGTCTGCCTTGACGGGCAGAATTTATGGGATATGCAATTATCTATTCTTCGACAACCCAAGTTGACTGTGATCTAAACAATTTATCCAAAGCTCCTTTGCCCTGCTTTTGTAAAACATTTTGCTGCTGAGTAAGCAGTGAAGTGCCGTAGTCTTCACGCTCTATATCTCGGAATATACCGATCGGCCTTGGTTCTTCATTAGAAATGCCAAGTCGTGAAAGAGCAAAGGCCAACGAAGGGTCTTTCTTCTTCGCATCATGCACCAAAACGTGTTCCATTCCCTCTTTAGCCACTTCCACAATACGGATACCGCCAGAAGGATCCGGTGCGATCCCATAAGCGTTGTCTTTGCCAAAGAGAATAGGTTCTCCGTCTTGAAGAATAAGTAGCTTATCTTGTCTGTTCTCTTTTCCTGTGATTGATTCAAAAGCTCCATCATTGAAAACATTGCAATTTTGATATATCTCAACAAAAGAAGCACCTTTGTGTTCGTGCGCTTTTTTCAAAACAAATTGCATATGAGCTCTATCCATATCATGCGTTCTGGCCACAAACGTAGCTTCTGCACCTATTGCCAAGGAAATTGGATTGAAAGGTTGATCTGCAGAACCAAAAGGAGAAGATTTTGTGACTTTGCCAACTTCTGAAGTAGGAGAATACTGACCTTTGGTTAATCCGTAAATCTGATTGTTGAACATGACTACAACCATATTAATGTTACGTCTCAGTGCATGAATTAAGTGGTTGCCGCCTATGGAAAGCATGTCGCCATCTCCGCCAATAACCCAAACATCAAGATCTGGTCTCGTAATGGCCAATCCTGAAGCAACAGCGGGTGCCCTGCCATGAATTGAGTGAACGCCATACGTATTCATATAATAAGGGAACCTAGCGGCGCACCCTATACCTGAAATAAAAACTGTATTGTGCTTTTCAGCGTTTAGTTCTGGCAATAGCAATTGTACTGCAGCCAGAATAGAATAATCTCCACAGCCTGGACACCATCTGACCTCTTGGTCACTCATAAAATCTTTTCGGGTGAGTTTTTCGATTGTGGTCATTCTAGATTATTCCCTTACTATTGTAATGTATTTACTTTGACTCTGTCGCCATTGTTATCAGTGCTGCTTCGATCTCAGAAGTCTTAAAAGGAACTCCCTGTATCTTATTGAGCTGTGTAACGTTTTTTAAAAACTTTGACCTGATCAGAAAAGCCAGCTGCCCGGAGTTCATTTCGGGTATCAATACTTTGTCGTATTTGGATAGTACATCCGCTAAGTTCCGTGGGAAAGGATTGAGATACATTAAATGCGCTCTGGCAATACTGTAGCCAGATTGACGGAGGTTATTGACGGAGGCTACAATTGTTCCGTAAGTAGAACCCCACCCCATAACCAAAACATTTGCCTGATCTGGATCATCTACTTCCAAGTCTGGCAGATCTTTAGATATACCCTCAACTTTGGCTTGTCTTACTTGAACCATCAATTCATGGTTCAAAGGATCATACGATATATTGCCACTGCCGTCAGCTTTTTCTATTCCACCTATACGGTGCTCAAGACCTTTTGTACCCGGCAAAGCCCAAGGTCTTGCTAAAGTCTTTTCATCTCGCAAATACGGCCAAAAGACTTCCCGACCGTCCGGCAAGACTTTATTTGCTTTTGTAGCGAACTCAACCTTTATCTCAGGCAACTCTGCTTCGGCTGGGATGCGAAAAGGCTCCGCTCCGTTGGCCAGGTAGCCATCCGAAAGCAGATAAACAGGTGTTCTGTATGTGAGAGCTATCCTCACGGCTTCTGTGGCTGCCTCAAAGCAGTGTGCGGGGGTAGCCGCAGCTACGATAGGGACCGGGGCTTCACCATGTCTTCCAAACATAACGTGTAAAAGATCACTCTGTTCGGTCTTTGTTGGCAAACCCGTCGACGGTCCGCCGCGTTGTATGTCGATAATCACGAGAGGCAATTCCAACGAAACGGCTAAGCCGACCGTTTCCGATTTTAGATCTATCCCAGGTCCGCTTGTGGTGGTAACACCTATTGCTCCGCCAAAAGCCGCTCCCAGTGCAGAACAAACGGCGGCTATCTCATCTTCTGCCTGAAAAGTAGTCACATCAAAGGCTTTATGTTTGCTCAATTCATGCAAGATATCAGAAGCGGGAGTGATGGGATATGACCCGAGAAACATTGGCAGAGAGGCCTGACGCGCCGCAGCTATCAAACCCCAAGAGAGAGCGGTATTACCGGTTATATTGGTATATTCGCCCGGGGGCAGCTTACTGGCGGGTACCGTATAAGACGACTCAAATACTTCTGCCGTCTCCCCAAAATATCTGCCTGCGTTGAAAGCCAGAGTATTTGCTTCCACCACTTGAGAATTCTTTGCATACCTCATACGGATAAAGTCAAGAGTAGGCTGATAAGGTCTGTCGTAAAGCCAAGACACGAGACCTAAAGCAAAAAAGTTTTTACTTCGCTCGGCGTCCCTTGGCTTGGCACCTATCCCCTTACAGGCTTCCAGGGTAAGAGATGTGATGGGAACTCCATAGAGTTTATAGATATCGAGAGATCCGTCCTCAAGTGGATTTGCAGCGTATCCTGCTTTTTCCAAACTACGTTGATCAAAGGCATCGCTATTGCATATTACGACACCACCGGGAGGTAAGTCGGCAATATTTGCTTTGAGAGCGGCCGGATTCATGGCCACTAAGACAGTTGGGAAATCTCCCGGTGTATAAATATCGTGATCGGCTATTTGTACCTGGAATGCTGAAACTCCAGCTATAGTTCCTGCCGGTGCACGTATCTCAGCCGGGTAATTGGGAAAGGTAGCCACGTCGTTACCCAGAATGGCACTTCCCGCCGTAAAGCGATCTCCGGTAACCTGCATTCCGTCACCGGAATCGCCCGCAAACCTGATCACCAAACTGTCTAAGTTAATTTTTGCTTTGTCTGCTTCAAGAGTCATAAGATCCCACCCGTCACAATATTACTAGGCCAATAATATATCGTCGTTAAGCTATTGTAATGGTCTCATCGAGGTAAACATCTTGGATGGCATTAAGCAATTCTACACCCTCTTCGAAAGGACGCTGGAAAGCTTTTCTTCCGGCTATGAGACCCATACCGCCCGCTCTTTTGTTGATAACTGCGGTCCTGACGGCATCTGCTAAGTCTGTTGCCCCATGAGACTCACCACCGGAGTTGATAAGTCCGACTTTCCCAGCATAACAATTCAGCAATTGCCATCTGGTAAGATCAATGGGGTTGTCGGTGGTGTACTTGGAGTACACCAAGGGGTCAGTTTTACCAAAATTAATAGCCGTATATCCGCCGTTATTTACGGGAAGTTTTTGCTTGATAATATCGGCTTCTATTGTTACACCTATATGGTTTGCCTGAGCGGTAAGATCAGCTGACTGGTGGTAGTCGGCTTCGCTGGTTTTGAATGCGTCATTACGCAAATAGGTCCAGAGAATGGTAAATAGACCATGCCTGTGAGCTTCCGCAAAAAGAGCCGAGACTTCTCTAATCTGTCTAGTCGATTCAGGAGCCCCGAAGTATACGGTGGCACCTATCCCGACAGCTCCAAGGTCAACTGCTTGCCGAACGGACGCAAAAGGAACCTGGTCGTGCTTGGTAGGGTAAGTCAACAGTTCGTTATGATTCATTTTAACGATAAAAGGAATTTTATGCACGAACCGACGTGACAGTATTCCAAGACCACCAAGTGTAGTGGCAACAGCGCTGCATCCCGCCTCGATAGCCAAACGGCATATGTTGGCAGGGTCAAAGTAGATAGGATTCTTAGAAAAGCTGGCTGCACCGGAGTGTTCTATACCCTGATCGACCGGAAAGATAGACAGGTAGCCTGTGTCGGCCAGACGGCCGGAAGCAAACATCTGTGCCAGGTTTCTCTGTACGGCAGGCTTTCTGTCGCTGTAGGCAAATACGTTGTCGATATAGTCTGGAGTCGGTAAAGTTAGTAGGTCTTGGGTAACCCCTTTGCAAGCATAATTCAACAACTCATCCGCTTCAGCGCCCAATAGTTTGTGGACATCAATTGCCACTTTAGATCTTCCTCTCTCATAATCAATATTTATTTACGTAGTTGCTTAAACTTACTTCCCTATAAATTGTGACAGGTAAGAATTAACGAAAACTCTTTTAAGAGTTTTGACGCTATTCGCCGTCGAAGGTCAGACAGAAAGTCAATAAGCCACTTTTTGTACCAAAAAACATTCTAGCAGTTCTCTTAGGCGAGTTAGTACGATACCCAACAAAAGACATGTTTGGGACATAAGTCTCACGAACTACCAATTTGCCAACACCTGTTCAGCCGCTAAGATATTGACTTTTTAAACAGTAAAGTATCTAACTTAGAGCAGCTAATCTTTCCGCCACATCTGCCATAGTGGGATCGGCATTCAGTACTTTTGTATAAAAACTGCGCGCTAAAGCAATTTCGCCAACACGCTCATATAGATCAGCTAAAGCAAACCACTGGCGAATATGGCGCGCTTGAGGACGACTGACTTGACGGGATGCCGAAGGAGCTATTGTTTTGATGGCTTCCTGCAATTGTCCCCTGTCGGCTAAATCCCCAGCCATGACAATCCGTGCCTCTGCTATAAGATCGCTGGACACACCCGATTGACGCAATTCTTCATATAGTACTTCCACCTGTTTGTGTCGGCCCAATGCCCTATTGAGATCCATGAGCACGGGGTATTGGTCAAAAGAGCCACTGGCTTGTGTAAAGCCAGCAAGCACTTTTAGAGCGAGACTCCACTTTCCTTGGCGATATAAAGCAAGGCCCAGCAACTCGGCAACTTCTCCCACCATGAGAGCTTCTTTCCCAAGGGAGTTAAGCATGGTGATTACTTCCCCAAAACGATCTTGAGCATAAGCTTTTGTCGCGTATTCCAATACAGACTCAGCTCTTGCCAGCCTTCTCGGAACAATAACGTCTTTTAGGCTAAGATCGGCAACCTCGCCAAAAGAGCTTTTCAACTCATGGGGTGGATTCTCGGTAGTTTTCTTCGTAAAGCGTGACTGCTCAAACTGTGAGTTCGCTTTGTCCTGATACGGAGTTTTTGTAGGTTTTTTTACCTCTTTTTTATCACGGATAGAATTGGATTTTTTAGCCCCAGAGGCAACCAACTTATAATGAACTTGATTTGCAAACGCCCCTTTTGCGTCAAAACTTGAGCTGTCTGATGGCAAGGTTCGGCTATCTGACACTTCATTCGAAGCTTTATCGTATGGGGTCCTTGCGGCAGAAGAGCGAAACTGCTTTGCTCCGTTTCTCGCCACGGAACCCCATGACGGTCTATTGAGAAAACTTTCCCGATCTTCCGCTCGACCTTGTCCTTTATAGGGAGTTCTCTGAGTGCGAAATTTATCCCTAGAGGTTTTGTCGGATGAAAAAGACTTCTCTGAACGGGTATTCCTGCCTCCTCCCGTGTAGGAGCGAGAAGGGTCATTGGAAAAAGAGGACCTTTCTCGATAATTTGTTGACGGTCTCCTTCCGGCAAAACCGGTACCATCAAAAGATTTATCAGTACCGAAAGCTTGTGAGTCAGATCTGTCACGAAATCCACTATTTCTTCCAACGCCACTTTGTCTTGGGTGGAAAGACTTCTCTGAACGGGTATTCCTGCCTCCTCCCGTGTAGGAGCGAGAAGGGTCATTGGAAAAAGAGGACCTTTCTCGATAATTTGTTGACGGTCTCCTTCCGGCAAAACCGGTACCCTCAAAAGATTTATCAGCACCGAAAGCTTGTGAGTCAGATCTGTCACGAAATCCACTATTTTTTCCAACACCACTTTGTCTTGGGTGGAAAGACTTTTTCTGATCCCAGGTGACAGAAGCACCTGACGACGTTCTGGGTGAGGAAGATCTCGGAAATGGCTTTTTGCCATAACTACTGCCAGTGTACTTTGAACTGTTTTTTCCCCTGCCTTGTGATTCTTGTGCGTCAGTAGGATAGCGCTTTCTTGCGGTGTAACGATCAGAATTTTCTTGGTTCTTATAGCGACCTGCTGAAGGGTCGTCCACACCTCTATCCCGTGATGTGGTTTTGTATCTTTCTAATCGACGTTCTGCGTCTTCTGGGTTATAATTGTCTTGTCTCGGCATAAAACTTATTTCCTATATAAAACTGTCAAGCAAAGAGGTATTTTACATCAGCGATAGCGTATCGCGCTAACGCAGCATAACAGCTGCTTCAATTGCTTCGGATGGATATTACGATATATATCTACTTTAGCTTGTTCAAATCTTCTTAAGTCGATATTGTGATGAAAGAATAGGATCGGACGCTAAAACCACAATTACCATTTAGGCAAGGAATGTTTATTGCATTTATTTGTTATTAGATATTAGTAACACGATAAAAGGAGTAAAAATGAAAACCAACATAGTCGAATTGACGGCAACACCGGGTGGAAGAGTCGCCAGAGTAGTATTAGGCCTTGCTATCATAGGTATAGGTCTAAGCCTTGGAAGTACGACCGCCAGAACAATACTCGTCATAGTTGGATTGCTGCCGATTCTGGCAGGTACATTAAACTTCTGCGGCATAGCTCCCCTCTTTGGCAAATCATTCTCCGGCAAGGAAGTACTAAAGCAAAAGCACGTCTGAGATGTCTCCTTGGGAGAATAAGCAGATTAGCATATCTAAGCAGAGTTTTGCTTTCCTAGTCTCCATGGCTCTATGTCTCCATGGCTCTATGTCTCCATATTGGAATTCTCTCAGCTCAATTGTGACATCGGGAGAAAATACTCGTTACAAAAAGTGCCCGTACCAATAAATGTCTCAATGTCTCATTTAGAGATGTCCTAGATGAAGCAGCTAAAATCATAAGAAAAATGACGGTTGTTGGCAGTCAAACTAAAAACGACTTATGGCGAATTCATTCCGACATAAGTCGTTGGCTGGATTCTATCCACAAAATCCAAACCCAACTTTCCCAAACTTATTGTATAACACCTGTTCACATGGGATGATACTAGGTTTTTTGGTCACTACAAAGTACCAATAATCTTATGAATCCTTTT
>JAKBPI010000020.1 GCA_021829645.1 Actinomycetes bacterium
GAACACGTTTCTAACGTAAGCCCTGTGTTTCACGGCAGACAATCAGACCTGACTACGCGGAGTAGATGAAAAGTATGCCAAACCGGAACTGTTCACGAATTTGGACACGCATATCGCTAATTCCTACACTGCCTTAGGCTTAATTCACTCTAACAAATAATCAACCTTTCCGGTGTCAGCTTTATTGTTATGACAATAGGACCAAGTCAAATACTTTTGCTTCAGCCTCCTTGTTTGTTGTAAATTTATTCGATTGATCGGCTCTTTCCACAAGAAAGTGTATAAAACTAATTTCGCGTTATGAATAGGTCACCGCAGAAGCACGATTGCCTATTTTTTAGACTTGCAGTACTTCCCCTTCATGGTTTTCGAAGTGGTGCGCTAAAAACATAAGTGATGAAATACATCTGTTTTTATAACACTACGGGGATAAATGGCACACAGGTTATATAGGTCCGGAGGGCTCAGAGCTACTGTTTGGTGCAGCAGATGAGTGTCTGGTTGTTCCGGGGAGCCTCAATACTCCAGAGTAGGCTGTAAGACAACTAATCAAATATTTAAGAAAATAATACTTATTAGTAGGTACGTTGAATAAAATTTTGATGAATGAGGTGTCAGTCCAAGGATTCGCTTCGATGCAAGACAAATACAGCAAAATTGTAATTAAAGCCGGTAAAATCTGTACGTAATGGAGAAGAAGAGACTTCTTGTAGCTTGTATTCCTCAGATCGGGCTGTTGCGAAATATAAATGCTTTGACTACTGTCTTGGGAAAGCAAGTATCAGCGCGAATTCCTCCGCATGTGACGCTCATTCCGCCTCTGAACACAGATGCCACACAACTCCCGTCTTTGCGGCAGGCAATCAGGAACGCAGTGGAGAGCTTCTCGGAAGAAACTCTTATCTTGGGTCCCGTGGGAAGCTTTTGGCCGAAAAATCCAGCTATTTTTCTGAAAGCTTTTTCTGACGACGATGAGCAAGGGAAAAGTAACGGCGTCAATGATTTTTTATATAAAATTTGCGAAAGGTTATCCGGAGGAGAGTTTTCTCCGCCCGTCAGCAGAAGTTCGTATTCATTTATGCCACATGTAACAATTTCTTATGCCAAAACACAAGAAGAAGTCGACAGGCTCACTAATTTTTTTAGCGGATATAAAATATCGGGAATCGTAAATTCGATAGCTCTTCTGGAACAAGACTTATCTACACCGGATAAGTCTTGGAAAATAATAGACGAACCCTACTTTGGGAAAAGAGAAAAAGTAAATGTCCTGGGTATCTCGTATGATATTTGCTATGAAAAAGTATTGTCACCATACGATATGGTTGCTATAGGGCTTACAAACACTCAAAACACAGACGCCCCGACTCATCTTTTGCTACATGATATATCCTCAGTCATTCCTGACGGCAGGCCGATCACCGAGTCAGAAGGTGAAGCGAGTCACTTTGTAATTGCCTTGAGAAATTTTGCAGGTGGTTATAGCGGCGGGATGCTTGGCGGCGCGATTGTGAATATTAGAGCTCGTGTTGCCTATGTTCGCTGGCTTTTCGTAAGTAGTGAGATAAGGGGGAGCGGCGTAGGTCTGCTGCTCATGAGACAGGCAGAAAGGTTGGCGGCCGACTGCGCTTGCGATGCGGTAACCGCCATGGTGCCCGAGGCTTCCGCAGCCATCGGGTTTTTCGAAAAACTTGGATACCGCAGAGTGGGTTCCATTCAAGAAGACTATCTTCCCAGGGCGGTTGACGTAACGGAGGCATGGGGGGTCTCAGATAAAAAACTATGCTTTTTATCCAAATTTTTAGGTAACAGAAGAGCAGATCAAATTGGATTTGTAAATCTTTAGCCTGCACAAGAGTCAAGATTTTGCCAGAGAGTATTTTTGAGAAGTCTTGTCGATTGCCATAATTTATCGTAGTAACTATGGCAGTCTTTTTATGTGACAAAGGAAAAAGCTGACTCATCTTTAGCAGGTAAATATTTTTGGATCTTCATGACGGTCACCGTGAGTCTGGAATTGGTAATAGGGTTAGCTGCCATCCTTTTAGTACCGGTTTCGCGTCCCACCTCCCTCCTGCCGGAGAAAGGTCAGGCTATTTATTTGCTGCATGCCGTGCTGGGGTTTTTCTTGGCGCTGGGTGGGCTTCACGTTTTTTCCAAAGCCATTCTTTCCCACCACCGCTATAAGACTCTCACAGCCATAGGACTACTCGGCATCTTTTTGGCTGGAATCGGCGGAGGATTGACGGCGGTAAAAGAACTGAGACTGTTGGGTATGGGGATCATGCTTGTCGGCACCCCGATAGCTTTTTTTGCTTACCTGACACCGCTTTTGGCCGACGATATACGCGCGAGGGATGCCGGAGGAAGCGAAGCAATTCCTGAACCGTCCGATACGACCAAATGGCGCAATGTCGCCAGAGTAGTTTTAGTAGATCCATCGGCTGCCGTTTTGCTGCTTTCAGCGGTGGATCCCGAAGACACAGACCGGAAAGAGTTTTGGTATACCCCTGGCGGTGGGGCAAAAAGAGGAGAGGACATCAAAGAAGCTGCCCGCCGTGAAGTTTTTGAAGAAACCGGTTACCGGATGCCCCATATCGAGCATGATCCATTGTTGGAACGCAAGACCGCTTTCAGATTCGCAGGAAAAGATTTTTATCAGTTCGAAAAATACTTTTTTGTACGCACGGAGCGTTTTGAAGTGAATCCGCAGGAGCTTACTGCTTTGGAAAAGCGCTCAATGACCGGAGCCAGATGGTGGAGAATAGATGAACTCCTATCCTCGAATGCCACAGTATACCCGATGGATCTCAGTAAACTGGTGGCAGACTGGCTGATAACACAGTTATGATATTTTTTGACCATACTTTTCATGAATGCTGCTTTAGAATGATAAAGTAAAGGCAGCACATCCCGAGGCACCGCTTACGGCTACCCGCAGCAAAGATGTCAGGGAAAGAATTTCTTGCCGGTATGTTTAGCGATACCGGAATCAATACAATATCAAGGAGAAATATTATGAAGCGAACCATGTTGAGTGCCAAGTCCGGTGGGTACAAGCTAGCATTAGCATTGGTCATGGTGGTCGCCATTCTTTTTGCCGGGGAACAGGCATTCGCATCGACGCATGCTGCAAGCAAAAAGACTGTACATACCGCTTCTAAAAACACACACTCCAATTCCTCTCATTCTAAATCAGAGCCGGTATTTCATTTCCCTAACCTGCCTACGATAAAAGGCGGCTTTGGACAAGCTCCCTCAATCGCATTTCCCAAAAACGCTGCTCCCGCTAACCTCATCTCCAAAGTTTTGATTCAAGGCTCAGGACCCAAGGTTACCAAAGGGAGTCTTTTAGTGGCCAACTACATTGGACAAATTTGGCAGGGTAAAGTCTTTGACAGTTCTTTTGCCCGCCACGTACCCTCTGCCTTCCCCATAGGTATAGGTCAGGTTATTCCGGGATGGGATAAGACTTTGGTAGGCCTAAAGACAGGTACGCGAATAATGCTCGTTATCCCCCCCAAGGATGGATACGGTCCCAAGGGTCAGCCTTCAGCCGGTATTACCGGTAAAGACACACTGGTATTCGTCGTTGATGTCATAGCCTTCTATGCCAATGGAATACACGCCTCTTCCGGCGCCAAGTCCGTGGCAAGCACTGTTAATGGTGTCAAAATATCCGGTCCCGTGACCAAATCTCCGAGTATTCAGTTCCTTAAAGGTAACAAATCACCCAGTAAATTGAGTATCACTGTTATTGACAGAGGAAACGGTCCGAAGGTCAAATCAGGATTGATAATCATGGAATATGTAGCCGCTCCTTGGAATACGACTCAGCGTCAATCCAGTTGGACAAAAGGTCAGCTTCCTCTAGATGCAACAGTGGGAATCCCAGGTCAAACTAACGAATTTGGTCCACTGTTAGGAATGCCACTCGGCTCACGAGTGCTGTTACAGGTACCCAAGATCAAGACCTCTCCGGCATTTGCTGTGATTTTAGACTTAGTGGCCCAGCCAAAAGGTGCCTACTACAGCTAATCGTTGACGGCCGTTTGCTTGGCAAGACATATCTCAATGTTTACGACGGGCAGTCTATGAACAGTCCTTATTTAAAGAAGTAATAAAAGAGGTTACTTCAGCGGCTGCCTGATCATGCAAGCCAGCCAAGCCATGGTTGCCTTTTTCGAGGAGGACAATTTTTGGCGGTGTCTTGATTAGTCGGGTTGCTTGTAATAACTCCTCCGGAGTGCCGAAAGCATCTCTGGTTCCCGAAACGAATAGGCAGGGGACGGGAATGCGGGGAAAATGCTCAACGCGTTGTTTCTCCGGTTTACCGGGTGGGTGTAGGGGATAGCTAATCAGGACAAGAGCAGCAGCGTTTAGGCCTTGGGCTACGGCCATGGAAGCCATCCGTCCTCCCATAGAGCGTCCTCCCACGGCTATTTGGTCTGTCGACACCCCCAGTTTTTCGGCCAATCGATGTGTTTCTTGTACGACTGTTTCTATTAATATTTCGGCTTTATCCGGTACTCGCTTTTTTGCTTTGATATAAGGAAAGTCAATTCGCTCTGCGACAACGTCTCTCAAGGCCCTTTCTATGGCCAGCAACCCTTCGTGTGTGCTGTTGGCACTTGCCCCCGGAGCCAGGACCATACCGACTATTCGCACTCTATCCTCCTTGCACTGCATGGCAATAATACAAAAGTAAGGTTATTATATACATAAGGCATCGGAGATCATCATGGGATTACGTACTCCATTTTATAAGTTATATGAATCGCGTATCATACGACACATCGACCAAGACAGATTGCCTGTTCACATAGGAGTGATTCTCGACGGACACCGTCGTTTTGCCAAAGCTGAAGGATTTGACGATTACCGGAAAAGTTATATGGCCGGAATGCAAAAATTGGAGGAGCTACTATCCTGGGCATACCAAACCAAGATCCCGGCCGTGACGGTATGGGTGCTTTCCACGGATAACTTGAATAGACCCGCCAGTGAACTCAATCCATATTTTGAGGTTTTGGAAGAGTTTTTTTCGACTCTGCCAGAGTTGGGGAGGTCTCTTGATTTCTCTCTTGATGTCACAGGGAGCATGGACATGTTGCCCGACGGGCTGAGGGCAAGCGCAAAAACAGCCATGGCTGCGTTGGCAAACGTTGACAGCGCTAAATGGCATGTCAATATAGCCCTCTGCTACGGAGGGCGTCAAGAAATTTTAGACGCGTGTAAATCTCTGGTTGAGGATCTGGCATTGAGCGGCGTCCCAGCAGAAGAAATTAGCGGACATATTGACGAAGAGTCTTTCAGAGAGCATCTTTACTCCTCCTCTCTTCCTGATCTGGATTTGGTAATAAGAACCAGCGGTGAAGCCAGACTGTCCGGGTTTTTGCTTTGGCAGTCTGTCTATGCGGAGTGTGTTTTTGTGGACCCCTATTGGCCGGCTTTTAGACGTGTTGACTTTTTACGAGCTTTGCGGGATTTCGCCAAACGCGAAAGGCGTTTTGGCAGGTAGTGTGCGACCGTCAGAACGTTATTCATTGAAAGAGCTTTGTCTTGGTTGTGGCTTATCTATAACGCAGTCTGTAAGCCTCTATGATAAGGTCGTTATTGATGGGTGAAAATTCAATTTCTCTGACTACTTTTAATCTCCATGCGGGTATCGACGGCTGGGGAAGAGATTTTGGACTCATTAAAACCATGCAAAGTATAGATTCGGATTTGTCAGTTTTCCAAGAGGTTTTGATCACCAAGGATAACTACCGCGACCTCACTGCTTTTGCCGCAAAAGAAAAAAAAGAGATGCTGGTAGTGCCGCTAGCGGACGCAATAATAAATCCGCTTACCTCATTATCTAAAGATATGGGCGGTGCTAAGTCATGGGGGCCGGGAGGTCGACCGGGACGACCGGGTAATATAAGGTCGTTGTATCTGGTGAAAAGCAATGCGCATCCTGAACCATTGTCCGATTTCTACACCAGTGACCATTATGATAAGTCCAGAATCAAAGATTTGTTTGTAATGCCAGCCAAAAAAGATCTGACACCGACCAATGTCGGTATTTGGTGTCTGGTCTTGGCAAGCAGGTTACCTTTGAAAAACTACGCCCTTTATCGCTTGGCCGATTTGAGGTCGGATAAGGCACAGCGTTGTGCCCTCAGCGTGACTTTGAATACAGGAAGCGGTGACCTGGAAATCACCGCTGCTCACCTCGGGCATCTGACTCACGGCTCACTTTTACAAATGCGGCAGTTGGCCGGCATATGCGGCCAGGGAGGCCTACCTTCCGCCATACTCGGGGATTTCAATTGTTGGGGTCCGCCCCTTGTGACAGCCCTCAATTTTTTGCAACCCCAGGAAGCCACATTGCTTCGTTCCGGTCCCCTGCCGAGAGAACATAAATTACATATCATCCCCAATACTTCTTCGACCGGCACTGCGGCTTTTGACAAGACGCAGCAAGTAAAAGTTCGTTGGCACAGAGCTGTCAAACGGAAAACCTGGCCGGCGTGGCGACCGCATAGCCAAGTCGACCATATTTTGGTAAATGACTTATTTCATGCCGGACAAACAAAGACCGACGTTAACTTGGGGTCGGATCATCTGCCGTTGTCCGCAGAGTTGACGTATTGATTTATTTACATTTCCACTAAGCTTTCCAAAGCCCTCAGGGCTTTGGTGATGTCAGAGATGTCTGTTGCGGTGAGCGAAGACAGGGCTTTTGCCAGCCAAGCTTCTTTTTCGCGTCTATCTTTGTTGAGGATATCTTGTCCGTTGGGCGTGATCTCTATCAGGAATTGCCGGCCGTCGCTTTCGTGGTGCGTTTTTTGTGCCAGGTCATTTTCTAAGAGGGAAGCGACAATTTTTGTCATAGACGGCGGTTTTACCCTTTCAATTTTAGAAAGTGCGGTTGGCGATATGGGACCTAATCTTTCCAGCGAAAATAGGGCGGAGATCTGGCTGAGGCTCAATTCACTGTGTTGGCGTTCCGATCTCAATCTCCTAGACAACCTACCGATAATAATGCGCAAGTCGGCGGCTATGTTTTGCAGATCTTCACCATACGCTGTTCCGCTGCTGCCGGGGCGGAGGAAATCTTGGGTCTTGGAATAGTAAATATCGTTTGCCACATATGTAGATTACCCGATCTAACCCATGGGGGCAAATATCCTTGCGAAAGACACCAAAGACCGCCGTATTGCAAAAAACTTTATATCGCCAAATGTAGCGGTTATACCGGATGAGAAGTAAGTTTTCCGGCTGTTTGGTCGGATTGTAGAATACCTCATGGAAGAGTTATATGATGGTATGACAAGAGGCACAGGGTTGCCTGTGTCAAGTCAGACCGGAGACTGATGAAACAAACTTCTGCCATAGTTTTAGCTGCCGGGTTGGGCAAGCGTATGAATTCGGAGTTACCTAAGCCGCTTCACCCCATCTGCGGCAGGGCCATGATCACGCACGTATTGGATGCTTTGATTCCGCTGGGGTTGGAAAAAGTGGTTGTGGTGGTCGGACACGGAGCACGTCTGGTGATTGAAGAAGTTTCTTCATTTTTTGATGGCCGTCTCAAACTGGAATTTGTCGAACAGCACACCCCACTTGGCACAGGGGATGCCGTTAAGGTGGCTCTTACCTGTTTTTCTGATGCCTACGAGAGCAACGCCCGAGACAGTGATATCCTCATATTGCCGGGAGATGCTCCGCTAATTTTGACAGAAACCCTCTCCGAGCTGATTCGCGTGCATCAGGAGCACTCATCGGTGGCGACTTTACTTTCCGTGTTTATGGGAGATCCCACCGGTTATGGAAGAATCCTCAGGGATAAACACGGCAATGTCTCCAGGATCGTCGAAGAAAAAGACGCCGACCCGGAAGAAAAGCTTCTCAACGAAGTCGGTACTTCCGTATACGTGTTTCGCCAAAGCGCCCTCACTCCCGCACTGCGGATTTTATCGCCTAAAAACGCCCAGAACGAGTACTACCTTACTGACGTGATAGAGGTATTGCGCAACGTTGGCTATGAAATAAAAGCCGTAACGGCAGCGGATGAAAGTGAAGTAGCCGGTGTCAATGACCGTGCACAACTGGCCTTGGCTGAAAGCGAACTCAGGCGTCGCATCAACGCATTGCATATGGCCAATGGCGTCACCATGGCAGATCCCGGACACGTCTATATCGATAAAATGGTTGAAATAGAAAAAGACGTGACTCTGTTGCCCGGGGTGATACTGCAAGGGACTACTTACGTGGCTTCCGGTTCCGTTTTGGGTCCATTTGTGAGACTGCAAAATTGCCGTGTAGGTTCCGGGTCGCGTATAGAGTTCGCCTCTCTTTGCGATATGAAGTTGGAAGACGACACCGTTATTTCATTAGCTCCCGAACGACATATCCGATAAAGCCGCTACTTGGTCATACGAAAAAGATCTCTCCAATAAGAGTGAGTTTTTGCCAATTGCTCTTGAAATATGCAATAGTGTTTAAAGCCGTAAGGGGTAAGTAATAAATGGAATCACCGCAAACGCGCAAACTGGAATTGTTCAGCGGCAACACTCATCGCGTATTGGCAGAAAAAATAGCGGCTTGTCTGGGTTTGGAGTTGGGAGAGGCCAACTTACAGGCTTTTGCCAACGGAGAGTTCCACTGCAAATACGGTTCCTCTATCAGGGGCGCAGACGTCTTTATAGTACAGACCCACGCTTATCCCATTAATGACTCCATAATGGAACAGCTCATCATGATCGACGCCGCCAAAAGGGCTTCGGCTAAGCGCATTACCGCGGTATGTCCTTACTTTGGCTACTCCCGACAGGACAGGAAAGCTTCCGGCAGGGAGCCCATCACAGCTAAATTGCTGGCAGATTTATTGACTGCGGCTGGCTGTGACAGGGTCGTAAGTGTGGATCTGCACTCTGGCCAGATACAGGGATTTTTCAATTATCCCGTTGACCACCTTACCGCTGCTCCCGTCTTGGTGGAGTATTTACGAAAAGCCGGGACGGCTAAGGATGTTATCGTTTCCCCGGATGCCGGCAGGTTGAAAGTTGCCGAGCGTTTCAGCCAGCAACTCGGTTCAGATGTGGCTGTTATTCACAAGAGGCGTCCCCACGGCCAGATCAATACCGTGGAAGCTCTCGGGGTGATCGGAGATGTTAAAGGCAGGCGCTGCATCATTATAGATGACATGATTGACACGGCGGGAACTGTCTGTGCCGCAGCGGAACGTTTGACTGACGAGGGAGCCGTGGATGTTTGGGTTATGGCCACACACGGGTTACTGTCTGATCCGGCTGCCCAAAGGTTAACTAAAGCCCCTATTTCTAAAGTAGTAGTAACTGATACGCTTCCCATAGCACCGGATAAAATACCAAATTTGGAAGTGCTTTCCGTGGCACAATTGCTTGCCGATGCGATTAGTGCTGTTTTTGAAGACACTTCTGTTTCCAAAATCTTTGGCGGTGACAACCTTTCCTAGCAAAGCGGTCTTTTTTCAAGACTTGGGCTATCGGGGGAGTTTTTCAGTGTAAAATATCGGTGAGTTATTACCGTCGACGTCTTTTATAAGCGTAAAACAAGTTTTGGCGACGGTATGTTTGCGTGAAACATGTTTCCCGTTTTACAAAAAGTCGGATAGGAGTAAATTCTATGGCAGAGTTACAGCTGGTAGCTGAAAGGCGAACCGAAATAGGGTCCAGAGAAAGTAAAAGGCTTAGGCGTTCCGGACGCGTTCCGGCCGTGCTTTACGGGCATGGCAACGATCCTATAGCCATTAGCGTAGATGCCAAAGAATTGCGTCAGGTGTTTTCACACGGGCACGGGGCAAATGCTTTCCTCTCTCTCAATATAGACGGCAAGAAGCATTCTGCTCTCGCTAAAACGGTGCAGCACCACAAAGTCCGCCAAGTTATTTCACATATTGATTTCCAGTTGGTCAACAGAAACGAAGTTATCTCTGTGGACGTGCCGCTTGAGTTTGTCGGAGATCCGGTGAACGTTACCCGTTATCACGGTACCGTTGAGCATCTGGCTTCCTCTGTCTCTCTGAAATCTACACCGGAAAAGATTCCGAACGCCATTACGGTGGATATTTCCCACATGAACGTGGATCAAATTTTATCTGCTGCCGATCTTGTTATTCCCAAAGGCGTGGAGTTGGATACGGACCCCGGTTTTCAGATAGCCATAGCCCATGCCGGACGCGGTGTGGCCACGGAAAGCTCGGAGGACGACAACTCCGCTTCCTCATAACCCTGTAGAAGATCTCTCTTTTGTGATGGTTTTGTTTTCGCGCAGAGCTGCTCAGTCCAACGCCGAGAGAAATCTTGGGGAGGGTATGCCGGAAGTAATAAAGCCGCTCTGGGTGGTCTTAGGTCTTGCCAACCCCGGCTCTCAGTATGCCGGTACCCGGCATAACGTCGGAGCCGAAGCCGTGCAGGAGATAGCAGATGAGCGGGACCTCTCTCTGAAGTCGGAAAAAGGCATAGCGGCTACGGTGGCTTCATATGAGGATAGTCAAAAAAAAGTCGTTTTGGCCAGGTCTAATACGTACATGAACGAATCCGGCCTGGCGGCGCGGGACTTAAAAAAACGTTATCGGCTTTACGACCTCTCGCATTTGATAGTGCTGCATGACGAGTTAGACCTGGAGCCGGGTACAGTAAGAATTAAACTGTCGGGGGGCACGGCTGGACATAACGGCTTGAAATCTATCCAGTCCTGTCTTGGATCGGCGGACTTTACCCGTGTCAGAATAGGCATCGGCAAACCCTCTCATAACAGATCGGGTGCCAATCACGTTCTCGGGCGACCTAACAGCAAAGAGCGTGAAATCCTGGATGTCTCCCTACAGGTGGCTGCCTCGGCGGTAGTCTGGATAACGGAATACGGTATAGAATCGGCCATGAATAAATACAACAGCCGGCAGATGTAATCCAACAGAGGTCAAAGTTTAGAATATTGTGCAATCTTCTTTATTAGAAATTATAGCCAAAAGTCGGTTTTTGACGAATATGTCCGATGGGACTGGCGACTGTTTTGTGATGGCGGAGCAACTGCAGCCATACGTTTTTTCGTCTCTCATACAAGGCGGTAATCAAAAAAGCGTTGTGCTGATCATCACTCCCACGCAAAACGATGCGGAGCACTTGGTGCACAACATGTCTGTGTTCGCCGGCTCGGAAGTCATATTGCATTTCCCGGCTTGGGAGACACTCCCGTTTGAGAGAATTTCCCCTACGGCAGAAGTCATGGGAGAACGACTGCGGGTCATCTCCGCAATTGGGCAAAGAGAAAAAGCCGACGCACAAATCCGGCCAGAAACCTCTTTGGGGACACGTCATATTTCCGAAGATACAACCAAAAGACCTATTGTCGTAGTCGCGTCAGTCAGAGCGCTTTTGCAAAGAATCTGTCCCGGTATAGAAAATCTAACGCCTATTACCATATCGAAGAACTCCAAACTGCACTTGGAAGCACTACTCAGGGATTTAGTGCAATTCGGCTACAGGCGTGAGTATCAGGTGGAGCACAAAGGTGAGTTTGCCGTAAGGGGAGGAATTGTCGATATTTTTCCTCCTATAGCCGCCGAACCGGTTCGGATCGAGCTTTTCGGTGATGAAGTCGACAGAATAAGTGCTTTTGACGTCTTCGATCAGAGAAGTACCTCTGACTTGGATCAGGTGCATGTCTATTCAGCTCGCGAAGTTATGCTTTGGCCGTCTCTCAGAGAAAAGGCTGCCGAACTGGCGTTGAGCGCCGACTTTGCGGAGCAACAATTCGCCAGAATAGCCGAAGGAGAATTCTTCGACGGTATCGAATCATTTTTGCCATGGCTAGATGAGAATCAGCTTCTGTTGCCGGATTTACTCAACGAGAATGACCGGGTCATTTTGGTGGAACCGCGTAGGATGCGCGATAGGGCAAACGATATTCTGGCTGAGGAAGAATCCATAGCTTCCGGTCTCGCGCTCACCTGGGGCATCCAAGACGTCAGCAACCTCCCTAGGCTGCACTTGCATTTTGATAGACTTTTAGCCAAAACAAAGGCCAAGACTTTATCGATATTGCCGGTGACAGACAGAGAAGGCCGTGATGTCTTGGAGCACTCATCGTGGCCTACCGCCATGGGTGATATGACGGCAATTATAGATAAATTGCGCTTACTGTGTAAAAGTAATTTTACAATCGTCATGTATGCCGATCTCCCCTCTTCTGCCAGACGCTTTGCCGACATGTTTGAAGAAGCTTATTTAGAGGTGAATGACTTAATCGGCGACAATGAAGCCGCCGGAGGCAACCTGAAGCAAGGGGCTGTCAATGTACTGCTTGGTCAGTTAGACAAAGGTTTTATCCTGAATGATTACAAACTGGCCGTTCTGTGCGAAACAGACATTACGCGCAGAACCAGGCCGCATCGGGTTCCAAGGCAACGCAAAAAAGTCACCGAAGGTTTTTTTGACGATCTGAAAGTGGGCGGTTTTGTCGTGCACGATGTGCACGGTGTCGCACGTTTTGCCGGCATGGTTAAGCGCACAATCGGCAGTTCCGAGCGAGATTACCTTCTTCTCGAGTATAAAGGTGACGACAAACTCTACATACCTTCCGATCAGATTGATTCCCTGACGCCGTATACAGGCGGGGATAGTCCGACACTAAGTAGGTTGGGAAACGGTGAATTCCAGCGACAAAAAGCGCGTGCCAGACAAAAAGTGCGAGAAATCGCACAGGAATTACTTGTTCTGTATCAGCGCAGGCTGCACACCAAAGGTTTTCAATTTTCCCCCGATACTCCTTGGCAGAGCGAAATGGAACAGTCATTTCCCTATATAGAGACGCGCGATCAGTTGAGGGCCATAGAAGAAGTAAAAGAGGATATGGAAAAAGAGTCGCCCATGGACAGACTTGTCTGTGGGGACGTGGGATTTGGCAAGACGGAAGTAGCGATCAGGGCGGCTTTCAAAGCCATACAAGACGGGCGCCAAGTTGCCGTATTGGCACCCACCACTCTGTTGGCACAACAGCACTATCAGACATTTAGAGAGCGTTTTATGCCTTATCCTATCAAGGTAGGGATGCTTTCCAGATTTTTGACGCAGTCCGAACAGAAAAAAGTCGTCCGGTCTCTTTCTGAGGGAGAACTCGATCTCGTTATAGGTACCCACACTCTGCTTTCCGGAAATATCGCATGGAAGCGATTGGGTTTATTGATCGTAGACGAAGAGCAGCGTTTTGGGGTTTCTCATAAAGAAGCCATCAAAGCTATGTCAATAGGAGTAGACGTTTTGACTTTGACGGCAAGTCCCATTCCCAGGACATTGGAAATGGGACTTACGGGTATACGAGATCTTTCCGTTATCGACACCCCACCTGCCATGCGACAACCTATTCTCACATATGTGGGCGAGTATGAAGAAAGAGCGGTATCTGAAGCAGTGAGGCGTGAGCTGCTGCGTGAAGGACAGGTGTTCTACGTACACAACAGAGTCACAGACATAGAGCACATAGCCCATAAGTTGGCTTCTTTGATACCGGAAGCAAGAATTGCCGTAGCACACGGGCAGATGGACGAAGGCCAACTCGAGAAAGTTATTTTGGATTTTGCCGACCGCAAGTATGACGTTCTGGTGTGTACTACGATAGTCGAATCCGGTATCGACATGGGAAATGTAAATACTCTCATCATCGACAGGGCCGATTTGCTAGGCTTGGGCCAGTTACACCAATTGCGCGGCAGGGTGGGTCGTTCCGGACAAAGAGCTTATGCGTATCTTTTCCATCCAGTGGATCGCGTGTTGAGTGAAGAAGCCTATGAAAGATTGAAAACCATAGGAGAGTTTAGCGAACTGGGCGCCGGTTTTAAGATAGCTATGCGCGATCTCCAAATAAGAGGAGCCGGTAATTTACTTGGTCATGATCAGTCCGGCCATATTGCCTCTGTCGGTTACGACCTTTATGTGCGCATGGTAGCTGAAGCAATTCAGGAGCTCAAAGGTGAAGAAGTGCCAGTTCCAACCGAAATAAAAGTAGAACTTCCCGTCAAGGCCAACATACCGGCTGGATATATAGAAAAAGAAGATCTGCGACTCGAGGCTTATAGAATGCTTGCCGGCGTCAAAACCAAAGAGGAGTTGCAGGATCTGGCCGGGCAGTGGCGGGATCGCTTTGGTCCTTTGCCGGAGTCGGTGCAAGAATTGCTTGTGGCAGCCGAACTCAGGCTGATCTGCCTTGGGCTTGGGATAAAAGAGACATCTGTTATCCCAAGCAAATCCCCTGTTCTTGTCGGATCAAAAAAAGAGACGGCAACGGCCCGACTTAGCCCGGTGAAACTGGCGGTATCGGCTCAGGTGAGGCTGCAAAGACTTTACCCGAAAGCCATTTATAAAAGCGATACGGGACAGTTGATTCTGCCCCTGGAGAGGAGAGGGAAAGCCTCTTTTGCTCAAGAACTCATTGTGGTGCTGCAACAAGTTTTCCCCCCGTCATAAAACGGCGCAGACCGTTACAGCCTACGCCGTTTTATAAATATAAACCCTATGTCTCGTCAACGCTGTGTAGGTGCAGCCCTTCTTCCTGAGATGAAGTCTCAGATTCTTCGGGGTGGTTTTTGTACCAAGTTTTCCAAACCAAACGATGTATCGGAATAAGTCTCGGGATGTCACGTATGCCGGGAATGAAGGGTACCAATAGAAGCAAGACAGTGGCTATGCCGGTTAGGTAAATGGCTATCAGGTCCACGTTGGCAGAAGAAGAGAAGCCAGGAACCTGGTACCAAAGAGTGTAAAGCCAAAGCCAAGGCTGACCCGGGTAACTTCCTGATTCGTTCATCACACCCCACTGTGAACCGGTCATGTGCTGTGAGGCGGCCAGACTCGAGAAGTATTGCCCGTCTTCCAGAAAGAGGAGGGGTTTTGTAAAATTGGTGCCGTAAAAGTCGCTGTTGGATATCAGATCCGTATCCAAAGCACCCGACCTAGCCAAAGCCAGTTCTGAGGATAACATGAGCGGTACGGGACCATCGTCTGCTTTGGGCAGGATTGGGGTGCCGTTTTTGAATTTTACCTTAAGCAAGGCTTTTGAATAGTTGTTGGCCCAGTTTACCTGTTGTCTTATACCGGCGGCAGTATAAGTTTTGAGAGCAGAAGCAAGTGCGGGATCAGTTACCGCTTCTTTTTTCAGGGGGTTTAGCACAAACGTTGTGGCGGGATTGATGGGTTCGCGGACTCCGCCCAGACGCTGCCAAGATACGATGACGGTTTGAACATAGCCGCTGTTGTTGTTATAAGGAGGGCCGTATACTGCTGTTTCACTGGTACTATTTAGTTCGCTGGCAGCGGTACCAAGGAAGTCAGCGGGAGCAACTTTTGCCCAAGAGGAGACGGTTACCGGGGGGATATCCGGAGAAGAAAGCAGTGTTGCCAAAAGCAGAACCAAGATAAGGATGATCATGAATGCAGCACTTGCCTCTTTGATAATGTCGTATCTGCGCAGCGGACCGCGCCAAGAAGCGGCGTCTTCTTTTTTGGCCTTCATCCTGGCCGCCAGACCTTTAGGTCCGAAAGCCGTGCGCTTTTGTGGCAGAGGGTGAGATACTCCCCTTACTCTCACGAGAAGTACGTGAGCCCCGATGATGGCGATCAGGACGATGGGAATCAGTACTATATGCCACATCAGCATTTGTCCGAAATTCATGAGGTTAAAAAAGCCACCCAAGCCCGTAGCATTGATAGCGTCTTTACCATTGGTGGAGATCCATTGGGAGTCAAAGTTCTGCTGTGACAGATAACCGGTGAAACACTCAACGACGGAGGCCATAAAAGCTATCACACCGGTCATCCAGGTAAGTGCTCTTTTACCGCGCCACGCAGACATCCAGAATTTACCCCATAAATGGATAACCAGCAGAGCCATAAACAGCTCAACGCTCCATAGGTGCATCGAGTTGAAGAAGTGTCCCACCGTGTTGGAATGCCACCAGTCAGGTCCGCCGAGTGCCAAAGCAAACCCGGATATGATGGCCATACCAAGAGCTGCCAGACTGCCCACGCCAAAGACATATATCCACGAGGAAACGTAAGCCGGTTGATGGTCCGGTAACAGTTTACCGGGAGGTAATACTTTTAGACCAAAGTTTCTGATCTTTGCCGTCCACATTTTGGAAGTGTCGTCTTCAGTGCCAGCCGAGGCTCCCGATGGCGCAGTGCCAACCGCTTTGACGTCATCCGAAGGCTCGTCGGCGGGTTCCGTTTGATTAATTTCTTTGTGCTTAGGGAACGGGAACATCAATGCCAATCCGAATATCACAATCATCACCAAAATGAGTACTAGATTGGAGACCGAAACTTGGAAAATTGACCAATGTAAGTATTTACCCGGCCCGTTTAGGTCTACAACACTGGCAAAAACAGGAGACATATCATTTATCCCTTCAGATTATGCGGTTACCTAAGGTAACCGAGTTTATGGCGGCAATCTAGCGTTTAGATCCAATATAGCTATTCTATGAATTTAGAAACACCGTAGGTGACACTTGTCACGATAAAGAGACTTATGTCACATCGATTAAGACCTTTGTCATGTTCGGCAATACGAAACCGTATTGGTTTCGACAGACGTTGTGACTTATGAACTGCCCTTATTTTCGTAACGAAAAGCATTCCGGTGTCGTAGTTTTATGCAAACCGTCTTTGTCAGCCGGCGCTTGGTGAGGCTATCAATGCCGCCGCCTGATAGTCGAGATCTTCGCTGTTGTACTTCATCAATAAGTGTCGCCCCAGGAGCATAAGCATCCCGGCAAAAAGCATCGAAACTCCGCAAATGGCCCAAGCCAAGTTAAAAGAGCCGTGTGTTACGGAAAACCCCACTACTAAAGGACCGACTACGGCGCCTAATCGTCCTCCTACCTGAGTTACTCCGGTGGCTCTTGCCGGTGCTGTGGCACAGTTTTTTACAACGGCGTAATTGAAAAGGCCGTTCCATCCCCAACCTATGCCAAGCGCCGTCATCATTCCTATGACAATTAACCACTCTTGTCCGGTGTGATTCCCCAGAAAAAGCATGGCATACCCGAGGGCTCCCGCAAAAAGCATCCAGGAAATGGTGACAAAGTGTCGCTTTTGTCTTTTGTCAGCCACGATACCGACCGAGACTCTGGCAGCAACTGTCAACATGCCGGCAACCCCGGCAACCCATCCTGCAGAAGCTTTGCTCATGTGGTTTTGCACGGCAAACGTTACCCAAAAAGAACTTAGTCCGCTGGCGGCCAGCATTCCGAATGCTATGGCAGCGGCCAGTATCATAAGAGCATTTTTCGGAATTCTAATGTCGGCATTTGCCACTGTGCCGGATTTGGAATCTGATACGGTACGGCGTGGTTTGGGTATAAAGACATAACTTATGACGGCTATAAGAGCAGCTGCCCCGAAAGCCTGACGCCAACCTATAGTTAAGGCGATAGCGGGAACCGCCATCCCTCCTAAAGCCGAAGAAAGCGGGATAGCCGCTTGTTTGATACCGAATGCCAGCCCCTGACTGTCCGGGGTAACGCGCCTTGCCAAAAAAAGGTTGAGAGCCGGCTGTAAGGCCCCTCCTATCAGACCGCAAAGCACCATGACAACAATGAGAGCCGCTAAGGAGTCCACCGCAAAATTGATTGTCAACAGCAAAATCGTCAGGAGTAAGACACTGTTGCGCATCACCCTTATGCCGCCTACTTGTTCGGAGAGCCTGCCGCCAGGCAGGGATGCGGCAGCTGCCCCAAGATAGTAAGCCGCTACTGTAATACCCAACATGTCTGTTCCAAAATGCAAAGATTTTCTTATCTCCAAGGCCAGGGTGCCTACCAAAAACACAGGGAGGGAGGCAACCGTGCCGATGACGGCGGAGACGATAAAGTCTCTCGGTCCTCCCCTGCGAGCGTCAGGTGCGGAAAGTGATGACATGTGTTAGAACTCCGATAATCTTTTCAATATCTACAATACAGCTAAAATTCATTCTCTCTATCTTTTATATTTACATGGTGGCTAAGTTCCTGAGATGACGAATAAAGTATGCAAATATTTTTTTATTTCTCCCGAAAGGGTGGAAATTGTGTGCGCTATTGGCATATTCTTTGCTGTATACGAAGATGACGGCGAATATAACCGTTAGAAGTCATCGTTCAGACTCTAAGGAGCAGAGTATGGTGCTAAACAGTGGTTTCGCGGTCAGAAGTGCGCCTTCGGTGCTTTCTATAGTATTGGCAGGCGGGCGCGGACGCAGGTTAGAGCCTTTGACTGCGGACCGTGCCAAGCCGGCCGTCCCCTACGGAGGTCACTATCGTTTGATAGATTTTGTACTTTCTAACTTGGCCAATGGGGAATTTCGTAAGATTTTAGTGCTAACGCAATATAAAAGCCACAGCCTTGACAGGCATATTTCGCAGAGCTGGAGACTTTCTCCGCAACTCGGCAACTATGTTACTACCGTTCCTGCTCAGATGAGACTGGGGCCTAGATGGTTTGCCGGTTCGGCAGATGCCGTGTATCAAAATCTCAACCTGGTATACGACGAACAGCCGGAGCATCTGATGGTGTTGGGGGCCGATCATATCTACAGGATGGATCCGCGCCAACTGCTGGAAGCGCATTTGAAGAGCGGAGCAGATGTGACCATAGCCGGCATTAGGGTACCGCGCTCATCCGCCAGGGAGTTCGGCATCATAGACGCCGATGAGAACGGCGTGATACGCGAGTTTTTGGAAAAGCCTGCCAATCCGCCCGGTTTATCGGATGACCCAGAGTCTTCCTATGCCTCGATGGGCATTTACGTTTTCAGAACCACGGCCTTGATGGTGGCACTTTCTAAGGATGCCGAGGATACCAGCAGTTCCCATGACATCGGCGGAGATATCATTCCCCGTTTTGTCGAAGAAAAGTCGGCTTATGTTTACGATTTTGGTACCAACCTAGTACCCGGGGTGGAAGAACGCGAAAAAGGTTATTGGCGGGATGTGGGTACTCTGGACGCTTACTATGAAGCGCAGATGGATTTGGTATCCGTGCATCCCATTTTCTCTCTTTATAATAAAAAATGGCCCATCCATTCTTGGAGAGCACCTCTGCCTCCCGCCAAATTCGTCTTTGATGAGGAAGAGCGGCGCGGGCAAGCGTTGGACTCTTTGGTTAGCCAAGGTGTGATCATCTCTGGCGGCACTGTCAGGCAATCGGTTTTATCTCCAATGGTCAGGGTGCATTCGGGCGCTGTGGTGGAGGGATCGGTATTGCTGGACGACGTTGAGGTGGGGGAAGGGGCATATGTGTCACGGTGTATTATTGATAAGCATGTCACAATCCCTCCGGGGGCAGTGATCACGGCGGAAACCGTGGGTGACAATCCCTCCTTCACTGTGACTGATTCAAAAATAGTCGTTATTCCAAAGCGGGAGACAGTGAAACTATAGTGCAAGTAGCTATTCTGACGAAAGAATATCCTCCAGAGGTTTACGGCGGTGCAGGGGTGCACGTGAGTGAACTTACGGCAGAACTGTCTAAATTGGTCGATCTGCAACTGCATTGTTTTGGAGCCAAGAGACAAGATGCTCTGGTAAAGAAGAACTATGAATCATGGGATGCACTGAGGGACTCCGGTCCGATCTCCATTGTCTTGGATGCCATGGCCAGAGACTTGGCCATGCTGGCCGATTTGCAAGATGTCGATATTTGTCACTCGCATACTTGGTATACCAATTTTGCCGGGTATCTGGCTCAGACGGCATACGGAGCCAAACACGTCATCACTTCGCATAGCCTGGAACCGTTGCGACCCTGGAAAAGAGAACAGCTGGGACCGGGTTACGAATTGTCTCTCTGGATAGAAAAAACTTCTCTTCGGGCTGCCGAGAGAATAATAGCTGTTTCGGAGGCTATGAAGCAAGACATTTTATCCTGCTATCCGGAAGTTTTACCAGACAGCGTAGAAGTAATCTACAACGGCGTTGATACCAAAAAATGGAAGCCGAGGTCTTGGAGCGGTTCTCTGGAAAGGTTTAAGATAGATCCGGAAAAGCAATTAGTGGTATTTTTGGGTCGCATCACAAGGCAAAAAGGTCTTAGCTATCTTTTGAAAGCCGCTCCTTTGATAAGCGACTCGGCTCAGCTGGTCATTTGTGCAGGGCATCCGGATACGGAAGAAATTCGAGAGGAAGTGCACTCCCTGTTGCGTACTGCGTCACAGCGCTCAGGCGGCTTAGTGTTGATAGAGCAGGTTTTGCCGACGGAAGAACTTTCTGAGCTGTTTACCAGAGCCGCATGTCTTGTCTGCCCGTCCATATATGAACCGTTTGGTCTCGTCAATGTGGAAGCCATGGCATGCGGGGCTCCAGTGGTGGCAAGTGCTGTCGGGGGAATAAAGGAAATCGTTGAAGACGGGGTAACCGGGTATTTGGTGCCGGTGGATTTAGAGGACGCCCCTCCCTTTGAGCCGAGGGACGGTGAGAATTTCGCTGCCGGTATAGCGGCAGCCGTCAATGCTTTGCTGTCCAATCCGGATCTTTTGAGAGCAATGCGCGTAGAGGCAAAAAAAGTTGCCGAAACTAAATTTTCTTGGCATAAAATTGCTCAACAGACCATGGACCTTTATACGAACATCATGCAGGGCAGCGCCTAGTTTTTACTTTGTTGTGTAAATAATGTCTTCATGATAGTAAAAAGTCTTTTTCCGGATACAACGGGATCGTACTCTTTTATTCCCGGCGGTCTGCAGGGTATGGGACGGGTGAGAAAGCCAAATATGCCCTCAGCTATTTTCTCTGGGGAGATCTCGGCAAAGTAAAGGTTGGGGCCCAGCACCGTTTCAACGAGTCCGCCCGGGCCGGCCGCTATGACGTTTGCGCCTACCGCCTGAGCTTCCAGGGGGATCAGTCCTAAGCCCTCGTTTTCCAAAGATATGTGCAGCACTGCATCTGCCGCCGCATATAACTTGGCCATTTCCTGAGCTCCCCTGACTGCCGGAGCCAAATTGATGCCGGCATCAAGTATAAGTTTTTTCATTTCCAAATACTCGGGACTGTGTTTAAGAAAAGGTGTGGTGGTATCCAAAAAAGTGCTTTTATTCGTCATTCCCGCCATTTTGACGGCATTGACGGCTATCTCCACGCCTTTTTTACGCATAAGTCTGGAGGCAAACAGCAAGCCATTGCCCCCCAAATGTTTTTCGGCAAAAAATTCTTCGGCAATCGGGGGTCTTAGGAGAAAATTTTTTATGTTGCCATGGCCGATCAAAGAAATCGACTCTTTGAGCAGGGCTGCAGATACCGCTGTGATATATCTGTCATGCAAAGCAACTCTCAATAATTCCCTGTCTGTATTTTCATTTTGCGACCATGCGTAAGGGTAATTGTGGAAAGTTACTAAAGTGGGTAGACCTGTTTTTACAAGAGGTCTGTTTTGCAACTGCACAACGTCGATTTTTAGTTCGAGCAGCAATTCTGGCAATTTATCGATATCGCCACAGACAACGTAATCGACATCTTTTATCGAGAGTTGCGGCGCGGCATCAACTTTTTGTTCTGCCAGGTCTATCAATGTCACCCGGCAGTACTTGGCGAGCTCTTTGGCCCACAGTTGTACGCATCTCTCCAGGCCTCCCGTGGGATCCAAAACCGAGCACAATTCCGTTCCGCATAATCCTGCATGCATATATTTTTGCGCTTTCCTCAAAGTCTCATGTGTCGGAATTTCTCCCGCCAAGCTTGGCTGAAACTTAGTATAGACCCAGTCATACCGGGTGAGGTCTTAGTGTCCCTAAAGGAAAGTGCTGCTTCTTAGTTTTTTATATATTTAGTATCGGTAGGTCTTTAATGGGTCTATGCTGGATAAAAAACTATTTTCGACTCAGAATCGTACACCTATAACACTGTGATAAAAATATGACAGACTTTCAGACAATAGATAGAACAAAGCAAAATACCGATTCCCGGAGGCGCTATTACGTAAAAACGTTTGGCTGCCAAATGAACGAGCATGATTCAGAAAAGTTAGGGGCAACCCTGAGAGCGGACGGACTTTTGCCTACCGAGGATATTGACGAAGCCGATGTGGTGGTTTTCAACACCTGCTGTATTCGCGAGAATGCAGACAACAAGCTGTATGGGCACCTAGGGAATTTGCGGGAAAGAAGCATGCGCGATCCCAATTTCCGACTTGTCGTGGCCGGCTGTCTGGCACAGCGTGACAAACAGGACTTATTAAAGCGAGCGCCTTATGTGGACGTGGTACTTGGTACGAACAACACGTCTCGTGTGGCCGACTTACTAAAGCAGGCCGAAGACTCTGGTAACGCTGTTGTGGAAGTCCTGGATTTTTCCGATCGGGAAAATGAAAATCCGTTTTTTGATAAAGAACTCATGCCAAGTTTTCCGACTCCCGATGCTTTCTCCGGTGAGCAATCACTTCCGGCTGCGGCAGTCGGCAAGCACGCGGCCTATTTGACCATTCAGTCGGGATGTGACAATTCCTGTGCTTTTTGTATCGTGCCTTCGGTCAGGGGTCCGGAAGTAAGCGTACCTTTTCAAAAGCTGATCGGACAAGTGGAAGCGCTTGTCCGTAACGGGATAAGCGAAGTAACGCTTTTGGGTCAAAACGTGAACTCCTACGGTAGAGATATAACCGTTGCTTTGCGCCGTATAGCCGGTAACTCCGATTTGCCTGACAGGTTGGAGCAGGATTACCGGCAGGCAACGAATTCTTTGGCCGTCTCCTCTAACAAAGCAGAGTCTTTTGTCGACTACGAGACATATCTAGCCGGACAACGTTGGGCGGAGACCTCGCGCCGTCCCGCACCTCTTTTTGCCGATTTACTGCGTGCAGTCGGAGAGGTTGACGGAATAAAGAGGATAAGGTTTACTTCTCCTCATCCAAAAGATTTGAGGCCGGAGACGATTGAGGCAATGGCCGAAACAGTCGCCGTCTGTGAGCAGTTGCATCTTCCGCTGCAATCGGGGAGTGATGCCGTGCTAAAAGCCATGAGGCGAGGTTATACCGCTGAGATGTATTTAGAACGTCTTCAAAGAGCCCGTAACACGATAGAAGATTTGGCTGTTACAACGGATTTGATTGTCGGTTTCCCGGGCGAAACAGAGCAAGATTTCTTAGAAACTCTGAGTCTGGCTGCCGAAGTTTGCTTTGATAGCGCTTACGTATTCATATTTTCACCCAGAAAAGGCACAAGAGCTGCCGAGATGGCCAAAGACTTTATCGACGAAGACACCATAGCAGACAGATTTTCCAGACTGAATAGCGTCATTGAAAGAAGCGCCTTAAACAAGAACTTATCCAGGGTAGGTAAAACTGAAGAAATCTTGGTGGAAGGTATTTCTAAAAAAGACCCAACCTATTTTACCGGCAGGACGCGCCAAGGCAAGCTGGTACATTTTCGTGCACAAAATACCGCCGGAGAAGGCGCTTCCTCGGCAACATACGGAGATTTCTTGGCGGGAAGTTATCTGGATGTCAAAATAACGGCTGCCGCTCCCCATCACCTATTCGGAGAACCTCTGTAGCTTGGGATGGCATAAGCCATTCATTGGTGATTTTTCTCAATTGGAAGTCAGTTGATTTTTAAAGTTTTATGCAGTTTTTTACTTTTGAGGTATCAACTTTGGCTTTTGAGGGTTCGCGGTGTTGCATAAAGACATAAACTTATGAACGTGAGTGTTTTCGGAAAAGTCCTAAGAGCCGGCGAAGGGAAGAAAGTAAGAAACCTTTCTTCAATAGTTCCTTTGGTGAACGCCGTCGAAGAAGAAGTACAACAGATGAGTGACGATGAGCTTGCTCATATGACGGTTGCGTTCAGGGAACGCCTTGACCAAGGGGAAGATCTGAATGATTTATTGGTGGAAGCTTTTGCCGTCGTACGAGAAGCCGCCAGAAGGGTCATAGGACAGCGCCATTTTGATGTACAGCTTATGGGCGGTGCCGCTCTTCACTTTGGCTGGATAGCGGAAATGCGTACCGGTGAAGGTAAAACTTTAGTCTCCACTCTGCCCGTTTATTTAAATGCCCTGGAAGGTAAAGGCGTGCATGTGGTAACCGTTAACGATTACCTGGCATCCAGAGACTCTGCTTGGATGGGTCAGATATATAATTTTTTAGGGTTGAGCGTGGGCCTTGTGGTGCCCACAATAACCGACCAGCAAGAAAAAAAAGCTGCCTATCAGGCAGATATTACTTATGGCACCAATTCGGAATTTGGCTTTGACTATCTGCGAGACAATATGGCCCAAGACGTCGATGCCATTTTCCAGAGGGGTCACCACTACGCCATCATTGACGAGGTGGACTCAATTTTGATTGACGAAGCCAGGACACCTCTCATCATATCCGGACCTTCCGATCAGTCTACAAGGCTTTATTATCAATTTGCCAGTGTCGTCAGATCTCTCGATAAAGATAAAGATTATGACGTGGACGAAGAAAAGCGTGTTGTCATACCCACCGAGGACGGTATCGTCAAAGTGGAGCGACTGCTGGGTGTCAAAAACCTATATGACGAGGTATCCGTAGACTATGTTCACCAACTCACCAAAGCCCTGGAAGCCAAAGAACTTTATAGGAGAGATAAAGACTATATAGTGACCAAAGGTGAAGTTCAGATAGTTGACGAATTCACGGGAAGAGTGCTGGAAGGCAGAAGGTGGCACGACGGTCTGCATCAAGCTGTCGAGGCCAAAGAAAGAGTTCGCATCAAGGAAGAAAACCATACTTGGGCAACAGTTACCTTGCAAAATTATTTTCGTATGTATGAAAAGCTCGGAGGCATGACCGGTACTGCCGAGACAGAAGCAGGAGAGTTCGCTTCGACGTATGAACTGCAGGTGGTGCCCATCCCCACCAACAGACCCATGATTAGGGAAGATCGTCCTGACGTTATTTATAAAACCGAAATCGGTAAGTTTGAAGCGGCCATCAAAGATATAGCTAAGCGTTATGAGAAAGGCCAGCCTGTACTGGTCGGCACGGCTTCCGTGGAAAAATCCGAAGAACTTTCCGGATTGCTAGAGAAAAAAGGCATTCCGCATAACGTTCTAAACGCCAAACAACATGCCAGAGAGGCTCAGGTCGTAGCCCAGGCGGGAAGGCTGCATGCCGTTACCGTTGCTACCAATATGGCCGGACGAGGCGTGGACATATTGTTGGGTGGGAATCCGGAAGGTCTGGCTGCAAATGAACTTGTGTCAGAAAACCTCGACATATCGACGGCGGAGGGTGTCGCGCGCTACCGGGAACTGTTGGCAAAATATGAAGAAATGTGCGCAGCGGAAGCAGAAGAAGTGAGGAAGCTGGGCGGACTTTATGTCTTGGGATCCGAGCGTCACGAGTCGCGCAGAATAGACAATCAGTTGCGTGGTCGTTCCGGGCGTCAGGGAGATCCCGGAGAAAGTCGATTTTACCTTTCGTTGGAAGACGAACTGATGAGAATTTTTGCCTCTTCGGCAATGAGTTGGGTTATTGACAAAGCTTTGCCAGAAGACGTTCCTATAGAAGCAAAACTGGTTTCGCGGGCAATAGAAAAAGCACAAAATACCGTGGAACAAAAGAACGCTGAAATAAGAAAAGACGTCTTGAAATACGACGAAGTTATGAACGAACAGCGTAAAGTGATTTACGGCAAGCGTATGAAAGTGCTGCAAGGGGAAGACTTACGCGAGTACACGGTCAATGTTATAGAAGCGGTCTTACCTAAGATCGTTCGCAATTATGTTCCCAACGATTATGTCGAAGAGTGGAAACTGGAAACTATGTTGACGGAGATTTCTGCTTACTATCCTACGGAGTTTGTGCCCGAGGACTTCGAAGAAGCCCTTTCAGCCGAGCAAGTTGTAGAAAGTATCTTAGCAGAAGCCATTCAATATTACGAGGATCATGAAAACGAGTTTCCCGACGGGCAGGAAACGGCACGACAAGTAGAAAGACAAATTCTCCTCCATGTTATAGATCAAAACTGGAAGCAGCACCTTGTTGAGATGGATTACCTGCGCGAAGGTATTCACTTGAGAGGACTGGCACAAACTGATCCATTGGTTGCCTGGCAGAGGGAAGGCTTTGAGATGTTCGGCAAGCTTATGGACGTAATAGACGATTCCTATCTGCGCTTTGTTATGCACGTCAAAGTGGAAGTAAAAGAGAATACAACGGATTTCTCCCAAGCCACTTTTGTCGCCCAAGAGAATCCTCAGCAGAGCATGGCAGATGTGAACGATAACTTAGCAAGGGCTTTCCCGACTCAGAATGGGGTCATGGGAGAAACTCCTACTGCGGACGCCGGCAAGCTTTTTGCCAGGCAGACATCCGAAACTGCTCTGTCGAAGAATGCCGTTCCATCGAAGACGGCCATGTCTCCGGCTGCTTCTGCGCCTGCGCAGTCGCATAAAACTCCGGGTAGAAACGAGCCTTGTTGGTGCGGCAGCGGACGTAAGTATAAGTTGTGCCACGGAGCGGCGTCATAGACACCATGTCCACATTTTCAGCGGCCACTCCCAACAGTCCGCAGTCACAGCTGCTTTTGAAGTTTTCCGATTTTAAAGAAAGAATTGAGGCAGCAAAGGCATACCTTAAAATTGATCAATTGCGAAAAGATTTGCAAAGATTGGAATTTGATTTACAGGATCCGGACCTTTGGTCCAATGCAGAGCGAGCTCTCGGTATCACAACGGAGTACGGGAAAATAAAGGCCGATGTCGAGCTGATAGAAGGTTTGCAGAACAGTCTCGAGGAGGCAAGCCTGCTTTTTGAAATGGCTTCGGAGGAAGGTGAAGACTCTCTTGCCGTTGTAGAGGACGACATAAAAGTCATTTTGTCAGGTATCGGAGAAAAATTGGACGAAATAGAGCTCAGAACTCTATTTTCCAACGAGTACGACAAAAGAGACGCCATAGCTGAGATCCATGCAGGTGCCGGCGGCACTGACGCCCAAGATTGGGCCGAAATGATGTTGCGCATGTATTTGCGCTGGTCAGAAAGAAAAGGTTTCAAAGTCGAAATCGACGAGGTAACTCCGGGGCAAGAAGCCGGCATTCTTTCGGCTACTTTTATCGTGAGCGGAGATTATGCTTACGGTATGTTGGCCGCCGAACGCGGCGTGCACAGGCTGGTGCGGATGTCGCCTTTTAATTCTAAACACACCAGGGAAACCAGCTTTGCTTCCATCGAGATAATTCCTTTTTTGGATGAGTCGTCGGATGAGCCGGATATCGATGAAAAAGATCTGCGTATTGACACTTACAGATCTCATGGAGCAGGCGGGCAGCACGTCAACGTGACAGACTCAGCAGTCAGGATAACCCATCTGCCTACCGGAATTGTTGTTTCGTGCCAAAACGAACGCAGTCAGCATCAAAACAAGGCCAAAGCCATGCAAATCTTGGCTGCCAAACTTGCCGAACTTAAAAGAGAAGAGCAGATGGCCGAACTCTCTTCGATAACCGGGCCGCGTGAAAAAGTCGAATGGGGTTCACAGATCAGATCCTACGTGCTGGCTCCCTATCAACAGATCAAAGATTTGAGATCACAGATCGAAACCGGCAATGTAACAGCCGTTCTGGACGGGGATTTGGACGACTTCATTATAGGCTATCTGCGATGGCAGCGCCGCAATAAAGCTTCGGACGAGCACTGAGAGCAGTTTTATGGTGAATTTGTGCTATATTGTTAAGAAATTGTAAAGGTATTTTACCGGGTTTCGACGGGAACATTTTGTTAGCCTTGACGGTAGCAAATGTGTTTTACCGGCATTAAAAAATTGATATATCAATGTTTCCAAGAATAGCAACAATTTTCTTAAGAACTTCCCGGAACAGACCGCATACAATTAGGAAAGAGACTGATGATACGTTTTGACGGTGTTAACAAGACATATAAAGGGGGGAGCCCCGCCTTGAAGGATATCTCGTTGGATATTCAAAAAGGCGAGTTCGTGTTTTTGGTCGGATCATCGGGATCCGGTAAAACCACTTTCCTAAAGCTTATTTTGCGGGAAGAAAAACCTGACCAAGGTACAATTTATGTTGCCGGTAGGGATATCGGAGCGTTGTCATCATGGAAAGTTCCCCACCTCAGAAGAAATCTGGGATGTGTTTTCCAAGACTTTCGTCTGTTGCCGAATAAAACCGTTGCCGAGAATGTGGCCTTTGCTTTGGAAGTTATCGGGCGACCCCGCCATATCATAACCACACAAGTAGCACAGGTGTTGGACTTGGTGGGACTCGGACAAAAGAGCACTAGAATGCCGGACGAGTTGTCTGGTGGGGAGCAGCAAAGGGTGGCTGTTGCCAGAGCTTTTGTCAATCGACCCTTGGTGCTTTTAGCTGACGAGCCCACCGGAAACCTAGACCCAACGACTAGCCAAGGCATCATGAGTTTACTGGACAGAATCAACCGTACCGGCACGACGGTAGTCATGGCTACCCACGACGTAGGGATCGTTGACTCTATGCGCAGAAGGGTAATAGAGTTGGATCGCGGCACTCTGGTAAGAGATCAAGCCAGAGGCGTTTATGGTTTGGGCGATGAAATGCATACTTCTACCTCGGGCTTGCCGGCAGTTCCTCTGGCTGATGCTTTTCGGGAGTTTGCCGATGCGAAAGAACGAGATCGGACAGATAAAAAAGCAGGCTATCCGGTGAAAGAACCGGCCCATACGGAGACAAAGCCTTCGGTCGTCAGTAGGTCTTATTCGGTAAAGGCGCGCAGGGGTAACAGGTAACAACTTCTTTTTGCTGCCTTCCGTGAAAATAACAAATGCAATACAGTCAAGAAATCTGATCGGAGTATATTCATAAATGGGACTTTCCGCTGAGTACGTAGCCAAAGAAACATTTACCAATTTATGGCGCAATAGGCTAATGGCCTTGGCAGCCGTGCTTACCGTGGCTGTTTCGTTATCTCTAGTCGGCACTGCCTTACTCTTGCGCCAAGCCGTCAACAGACAGATAGGGGCGGTGGCGAACAACGTCAATTTGCAAATCTTTGTCAATCCCGGGGCTGCGAATTCGGAGCTTACCTACATCCGTCAGGAGATAAAAGCAACGCCACAGATAGAAAGCTGTACCTATCTGAATAGCGAGGCTTCTTATAATCAGGCAAAACAGCTTCTCAAAGGGCAAAAGACTGTTTTATCCGTGCTGTCTCCGGCAACGGTACCAACGGACTTCCGTTGCCAGCTCCATAATCCAAATCAGGCTGCTACGGTAGGGGCGTTGTTTAGTGCCGGTATTCCCGGTATCTACAAAGTCACTTGGCCGGGACAGAGTATTCACGTAATGGAGCAGGTAACCGGCGTCCTGCAGTTGATTCTGTTGATAGTGGCCATTGCTCTCATGGTCTCTTCACTGGTTCTCATCCTGAACGCCATTCGAATGGCCATTTTTGCCAGACGCAGAGAAGTCTCTGTAATGAAGCTGGTCGGGGCGACCAACTGGTTTATTCGCATTCCTTTTATGGCGGAGGGTCTGGTGCAGGGGTTGCTCGGCTCTTTGGTCGCTGTGGGAATCGTTTTACTCTCCAACTGGGGACTCAGCTATCTTTCTGACAGGGTTCAGGCTTTGGCTCAGGCTACGGTGCCTTCAGGGGACCTCATTGTAACGGAAATAATAGTCGTACTGATAGGGCTGGTCGTGGGCGTGGCCGGTTCTTCTGCAGCCGTGCGTAGATTCTTGGATGTCTAAGACTCTAAATGCCGGAGAAGATTAAAAATCTCATCCTCGAGTCCGGACTTTCGGATGTGGCTTTTGGAGTGACGGATGCCAACGGGGTTGTGCTGGAGTACGGAAATCCAATTTCTGTTTATCGTATAGCGTCCGTTACAAAAATACTTACCTCTCTTTGTGTCCTGCTGGCCGTGAGCGAAGGGGCGATTACTCTGCAAGACGAAATCGGTGTGAACGGAGCTAAACTTTTTCACTTGCTGAGCCATACCTCCGGGATCTCGTTTGATACTGAAAAGATTGTGTTAGCCCCTCCGGAGACAAGACGGATATATTCCAATGCCGGCATTGAAATAGCGGCCGGCTATGTTGAGCAAGCGGTGTCGGCAGATCTTAGTAGCTATATGCAAAAGCATCTTTTGGATCCTCTTGCTATGAAGAGTACTTATGTTGACGGTTCTTATGCAAAAGACGGAATATCGGTACTGCATGATCTTCTGAACTTAGCTCAAGAGCTCTTGGGGCAAAAACTATTACCGAATTTGGTGCATGACGGCATCTCTCAAGTCTGTTGCCCCGGCCTAGCCGGCGTACTCCCCGGATTTGGCAGGCAGAACCCCTGTGATTTTTCGTTGGGGGCAGAAATAAAAGGCTCCAAGTCACCCCATTGGACGGGTGCAAACAATTCACCCGGAACTTTTGGACACTTTGGGCAATCAGGCTGCTTTATCTGGGTTGACAGATCAGCCGGTTTGGCCTGCGTTTATTTGGGTAAAAATTCTTTTGGGGAGGTCCATAAGAAACTTTGGCCGCACTTATCCGATCTGGTTTTGTCAATATCCGGCGATCGCGGTTAAAAAGGCAGATACATCCTGTAAGCTACAGGTTATATTTCTCCAAGGAGGTTTCAGCGGTGAAAGGTGTACTATTGGCCGGTGGCACCGGTTCACGTCTCTATCCTCTGACTAGGATAACCAACAAACACCTGCTGCCAATTTACGATAAGCCGATGATTGCGTATGGGGTGGAGGCATTAGTCAAATCAGGCATTACCGACATTATGGTGGTCACCGGCGGCACGCATGCCGGGGAGTTTCTGCGTCTTTTGTCAAACGGGCACGAATACGGGGTGGACAGACTTTCCTATGCATATCAGGATTCTGCCGGGGGAATCGCCGATGCTCTTGCTTTGGCCGAGCGTTTTGTCGATGACGACAGAGTGATCGTACTCCTTGCGGACAATATTTTTGGATATTCTATAGCTCCCACAATTGAAAGATTTAAAGAACAAAAGCAAGGAGCCAGAATTATTTTGGCCAAAGTTGAGGAAGAAGAGCATCTTCACCACTTGGGTGTACCGGAATTATCCGATGACGGCAAAGTTACGGCTATTATAGAAAAGCCAACTGAACCTCCGAGTACTTATTGCGTAACAGGCGCCTATTGTTATGATTCTTCTGTATTTGAAATTATAAAAGACCTCGTACCCTCTGCCAGAAACGAATTGGAAATAACTGATGTAAATAATTACTTTATTAAAAAGGGTTTAATGGAGTATGACATTGCAAATGGTTTCTGGGGAGATGCCGGCGAATCTATAGATGCCTACTATACAGTGAATGACTATGTTAGAAAATTTGGTGTCAATAAGTAAGATTTTTTCAAATTGATAAAAGCTGTTTTTGTCAATTTTTTGATTTACTGGTTCTCATTTAACTTTTTCACATAGAGCACTTCTTTTCGAAAGTCAGCCGGTAAGTGTGCATAGGGGTTGTTGTCGTAGCTATGTAGGGCATATGTGGTGCTGTATACCCAGCCTATATGATGTCGGGATAGCAGATACCCAATTTCGGAGACGTTGTTTTTTGCCGCTATGGCTATTTGAGCAAACCTCCCGTCAGGATAGTTAGTTACCCATGGAGACTGAATATTTTTATTAACCGCCACAGCACTGTCTTCTTCATCAACAAAGGTGTTGATGCCTGTCGCAAGGAAGCGCTGTGCAAAATTAATTCCGGGGTTAGCAAATATTGTTAGATTGGGTGCTAATTTTCGCGCATATAAAACTATATGTTTATAGTATAGAAAGTTCTTTTTACTATAAACATCGGCCATTTCGTCTAAAAATATTCCGTTGACTTTATATTCATTTATGTACAGTGAGATATCATTTCTAACTTGAGGAAGGGGTGTTTTAGCGTAGTCTGTCGGAATATAGCCCAGCGCTTTATTGCCTGCTCGTTTCAACAGACCAATAATTGATAAATAGTCACTGTGCAGGTGCGTTCCCGGGCCATTGTTTGGATTGACGATAACTGCCAATGGAATTTTTTCGCGACTAGCCCATAGGATATTATCCCAATCTTTTTGGTCGTATGAAGGACCGGAATAAAGCGGAATTAGAATGCCGGCATAGTGATACCCTATCCTTACAGGGGCTATATTGTGCGAAGAGATAGGCAATACAAGAACCAACAGTAAAAATACACTGCCAAGCGTAAAGTTAATTTTTCTAAAGATAAGTTTCATGGCTGTTTTTCTCTTTAGGCCTTTTAATCATTAAAGGCATAACAGGTATGGAAAGTGCCTGCTACAGCATTGGCGCTATGCCACACTCTACCTACATGAACTTATCCCTTGTGGCGTGTTTATTTTGGATTTTTTGTAATAATTGATGACTTGTTATCTCTCAATAATAATAAAAATATTCCTCAAAGTAAGTTCATATATTTTTGAGTATGCACAACAAATAAACGATTAATGAGTGCGACACTATTGTGAACCGGCGTTGTTGAGGTAAGGTGAGATTACCTGAGGGAAGTTCAAGCATACCAAAAGGGCAAAACCTATACTTGCCACGGACTGACCGACAAACAACAGATCAGCAACTTTTAGGATTGAAATAAGACCTATCGCCATGCCCGACGCCGTGATGGCAAAGTTAATAGCTGAGCTATAACTCTGTATCCTGAGTAGGATCCAAAGGGAGAAAATAAACTCTATGAAAAACAGAGCTATCCCAAGGTAATCATGTGCTCTCGAGTAGGCGAAGCTGTAGCGCCTTGGAAAAGTACTTAGCAGTACCAGTAAATACAGCTCTCCGATGACAGAGAAGACATAGGCAATTCTTTTTAATTTGCGAGAGGCTGATATGAGTGAATTGGCGCTCAGCCAGAAAAATAAAGCGCAGCAGCTAAATCCAAGGCTGTAAATGGCAACCGTCGAGGGATTGTTTCCGAAATTGCTGACACCCCCGTTTGTTTCAGCTACTTGCGGAAGGGTAATTGTGCAGATAGCCATGGAAAACACAAGTGATATTTGGCTCAGGTAAGTAAATATTTTTATATTGCGCATTTTGAGACCGGCTACCTTTTCACTGCATCCATAGTATATGCATATCCTGTACAAAACTTATCAATGAGGCGTGAGGCCGGTAATTCGGTTTTTATGCATACACGGTGTTGCGGTGACAGATGAGGTAGCAAAATAGCAGATCTTAGGGAATCGTGTCGAATAGTAAAAGAGATTGCTGTGTCAAGTTATAGCTTGATGTGTTCCTCTCTGTCTGAAACAGCTATCTTAAGAGCCGAGACGGCACTATCGTGTATAAGATGGCAACGTAGGCACTAGGAACGGGCAAGAGAGATATCCATGGAAAGTTTTTACCTTTAGTTGACGAAATATCTACGAATGCCAAATGTAGTGGTAACTCTACACCTGTAATGCGTGTGATAAAGCTGTCTCAACGTCCGGGTATTGAAACTCAAAGCCCGCTTCTGTGATTGCCTTGGGCAAAACCCTTTGACTGGCAAGGACGAATTCTGAAGCGGTTCTTTTTCCCATGGCCAACTCTAAAGCCAATTGCGGCATATGGATATGCGCCGGCTTATGGAGTAAATGGGCCAAGGTCTGAGTCATATCGGCATTGCGAACTGGCTCCGGGGCGGTGAGGTTTACCGAAGCGGATACGGCCTCGTTCTCCATAATAAACATAATCGCCCTTATAGTGTCATCAAGAGATATCCAACTCATCCACTGTTGCCCGCTTCCCAGTTTTCCGGCCACGCCGTTTTTGAACATTGGGAGCACACTTTTCAGTAGTCCACCTTCTTTCCCTATCACTACCCCGGTTCTGATGGCGACAACTCTTGTCGTCTCCGTATTGAAAGAAAGAGCTTTCTTTTCCCAGTCGTCACACAGGTCTGCCAAAAAGCCATCGCCTTTTCCTGATGACTCGGTCAGTATCTCATCTTGTCGGGAACCGTAGTAACCGACAGCAGAGCCAGATATGAAAACAGAGGGCTTATCCGGTGCATCTTGGATCCAATTGCCTAAAATTCCTGTGGTGTTGATACGCGAATCGTAAAGTTTGGCTTGTTTATGACTATCCCAACGAGAAGCCGTTATGGGCTCTCCGGCTAAATTGATGATGGCGTCAAAGTGATGCTCGCCAGACAAGCGGTCACCCGGATCGCTGCCGGGTGTAAGGAGTACTCCTTTGTCGTAGTCGATAACAATATCGTTCTTATCTGGGTTGGTATGGACCGCTCGCGTCACTTCGTGGCCCTCTTCGAGTAGCCTGATTACTAAAGCTTCACCTATGAACCCTCGTGATCCGCTGATGAGAACGCGCATGATTCCTCTCAATCATTAATTTTTTTTAAATCCTTTTGATTGCGTATCATAACCTAACTTTAATAGCGATAGGCTCATATATGTGAGTGATCCTGAACAATCGTTATTTATATCTACAACTAAATCTGCGGATGGCGCCCTCGGACTAAACGCTTGGCTCGTGGAAGAGATGTATCAGTCGTACAAAAAAGACCCTAATTCGGTCAGCGAAAGTTGGCAAGAATTTTTCCAAGACTACCAAAGCCATGTACCTCCGCCCAGAGAGCAAAACGGAGGAGATACAGCTGCATCGGGTACTGTGGTCGTATCCGGCGATCATGGTATTTCGCCCTCTCAAGTCGTCCCCCAAAATCTGAACGGAAATGCTCCTGTGACAGCAGAAGCCCCGAAGGAGGTTGACCCGGCGGTTGAGGTGATGAGGGGAGGGGCTAAGCGGCTTGTGGATAACATGGTCGCCAGTCTCTCGATTCCTACGGCAACCAGTGTCCATCCTGTTCCGGCCAAACTTTTGGAAGTCAACAGAAAAGCTATCAATGCTCATTTATCGAAAACGTCCGGCGGCAAAGTAAGTTTTACACACTTGATAGGATGGGCCGTCGTAAAAGCGGTACTCGCCGTACCGTCTCTGAACGCTCATTTTGTGGAAGATGCCGATGGGAAAGGAAATCCCGGCAAATTTGTCCACGACCACATAGGACTTGGTATAGCTATCGATTTGGAGAGATCTAACGGCAAGAGAAATCTGGTGGTGCCTGTTATCAAAGCCGCCGATACCCTAAATTTTCAGGAATTCGTACACGCCTATGAAGATTTGGTACGACGGGCTAGGCAACAAAAATTGACAGCCGATGATTTGCAAGGGGCAAGCATCACCCTTACCAATCCGGGGACCCTCGGTACCACTCAGTCGGTGCCCAGGTTGATGCCGGGTACCGGTGTAATTGTGGGCGTGGGAGCCATAGGGTATCCCGCCGATCTGCAGGGTGCGGACGTATCTCAGTTGGCAGAGCTTGGGATAGGCAAAATTGTCACACTTACCTCTACATATGATCACAGAATTATCCAAGGAGCGGAATCGGGTTTGTTTTTACAACAGATTCATGAACTTCTGACCGGTAAGTACGACTTTTATCGAGAAGTCTTCGATTCCCTTGGTATACAACAACAGCCGGTGTCTTTTGATTTCGACAAAAAACCGAGCAGTCCTCTGTCTAGAGAGCGTGCTCTTTTAGAGAAGCAGGTTGCCGTTCAAGCGCTCATTAACGCGTACAGAACTTACGGACATCGAATTGCCAATTTGGATCCTTTGTCTGACAGGGCGCCCGTCATGGTAGAAGAACTGGATCTGGCTACTTACGGATTGAGTATTTGGGATTTTGACCGTAGGTTTTTGGCATTGGGGCTAGCCGGACATGAAGAGATGAACTTGGAGAGCATCCTAAACGTTCTTACCGATGCATATTGTCGGGATATGGGGATAGAGTATATGCATCTCGAATCGTCCGAAGAGAGATCATTTATTCAAGGGCAGGTAGAAAAAAGTCGGCCGGCGACAATCGAACCGGAGTTGCAGCGTCACATCCTTTCGAAGCTGAACGCAGCTGAAGCGTTTGAGAGTTTTTTGCATACCAGATATGTAGGGCAAAGGCGTTTCGGATTAGAGGGAGCCGAATCGGCAATAGTAATTTTAGATACTCTTCTGAATCAAGCCATGGCTTTTTCAAGCACAGAAGCCGTAATCGGAATGGCGCACAGAGGCAGATTGAACATACTGGTAAATATTGCACAAAAGTCCTATCAGGAAATGTTTGCCGAATTCGAAGGAAATTTAGATCCTGAATCCGTGCAGGGGTCGGGGGATGTCAAATACCATAAAGGAGTTTCGGGTAAGTTTGTGGCCAGAAATGGTGCCTCTATGCCGGTCTTTATGTGCTCCAACCCTTCCCATTTGGAAGCCGTAGATTCTGTGGTGGAAGGCATAGTTAAAGCCAAGTTGGATATGGCAGATTCCGAGCACGATTTTGGTGTGTTGCCTATTTTAGTGCATGGTGATGCAGCTTTTATGGGTCAGGGTGTTGTGGCGGAAACGCTCAATTTATCTCAGTTGGAAGGTTATAACGTCGGAGGAACTCTCCATCTCGTCATCAACAATCAAATAGGTTTTACGACACCCCCCGAGTCAGCGAGGTCCTCGCGCTATGCCTCAGATGTTGCCAAGTCAATAGCTGCACTTGTAATACACGTCAATGGAGACGAGCCGGAGGCCTGTTACAAGGCCGCCTCTCTTGCCTCTGCTTATAGGGAGCGTTTTCATAAAGACGTTGTTATCGATGTGGTCTGTTACAGACGTCACGGACACAACGAGGGAGACGACCCAAGTTACACGCAGCCCATCATGTATAAGAAAATAGATGCGCGTAGGTCGGTAAGGAAGATTTACACGGAGTCCCTCATCAAAAGAGGCGATATCACTTTGGATGAGGCAGAGCAGGCTCTCTCCGATTATCTGGCACTTCTGCAGTCGGCCTTGGAGGAGACACGCTCTGTCACCCCTCCGAAACTAGATCGTTTACCGGAAAAGAAGCCCATTACTGTCGAAAAGCTTTCTGTCAACGCTGCCCCAGACAAGGAGCTTTTGGATAAAATAGTGGCCAGACTGCATGTCGTGCCAGAGGACTTCGTTATTCATCCGAAGCTGGCTCGTCAGCTTGCCTCTAGGCAGTCGTTGTATCAGCAGGGTGAAATAGACTGGTCTTTGGCGGAATTGGCGGCATATGGTACTTTGCTCTGTACCGGTAAAGACATCAGAATTTCCGGTCAAGATACCAAGAGGGGAACATTCTCCCATAGACATGCCGTATTGGTCGATTACGAAAACGGACGTAGTTTTATACCGTTGGCTAATTTAGACAAGCCCATCACTTCAGAAGGAGGCAGGGTTGCGGAGAGAAGCGCCTCCTTTCAAGTCTATGACTCGGCTTTATCGGAATACGCCGCTTTGGGTTTTGAGTATGGCTACTCTGTCGAAAAAACAGACTCTTTGGTCATTTGGGAAGCACAATTCGGGGACTTTGCCAACGGCGCACAAATCGTTATAGATCAATTCTTAGTGGCAGCCGAAGAAAAGTGGGGACAGACTTCTTCGCTTGTTCTCTATTTACCCCACGGCTATGAAGGTCAAGGTGCAGAGCACTCCTCTGCCCGTCTGGAGCGTTTCCTTGCTCTATCGGCCGGAGCCAACATAGTTGTCGCTCAACCTACTACAGCTGCACAGATGTTCCATTTGATAAGGGCGCAGGCCATGAGGCAAACCAGGAAACCTCTTGTGGTAATGACACCCAAGTCTCTCCTTAGGGCAAAGCACTCGAGATCTTCCTACGACGAACTGTTGAATTCACACTTTAACGAAGTCTTGGATGACCCCAGGTTTACGGGCGGTGCAGACAGGAGTCAAGTTGGCAAAGTCATATTGTGCAGTGGTAAAATTGCCTACGATGCGCTCGGGCGAAGTGCCGATCTACAGTCTGAATCCGGCACGATATCCTCGGCTGTAGTGCGCATAGAGCAACTTTATCCGTGGCCTGCTGAAGAACTGGCTTCGATAATTGATCTCTATCCGGCAGCTACAGAAGTGGTCTTCTTGCAAGACGAACCGGAAAATATGGGCGCCTGGTTCTTTGTGCACGAAAAGTTGCACAAAATATTGCGTGATAGGTACAATTTGACTCATGTTACACGAGCGCCGGCAGGTTCACCGGCTACCGGATCGCATGCCATACATGATGTGGAACTCGAAGACTTGATGACCAGGGCACTTGGCAGTAAATAAAAATTGTACATATGAAAAGCAGACGATGTCTGAGTGGTATATGTTTATCTCCAACAAATATATGGAAAGGCAAGATAAAAACGTGCAAAGGGGCATGAAGCGTGGCTGAGCCGGCCAAGTGGCAACCGACTGAACTTATTCCGCATCGGGAGCCCTTTTTACTGCTCACCGAAATCATCGAACTAGTCCCTGGGGAGAGTGCGAAAGGTTTTTGGCGACTGAGCGGCGAAGAGGACTTTTTTAAAGGTCATTTCCCATCCCGTCCAACCGTACCGGGGGTGTTGATGGTTGAATCTCTGGCTCAACTGGGAGCCGCAGCGGTTTTGGCGGATTCACGCTACAGCGGACTTTTGCCGCTGTTTGGCGGGATAGATAAAGTACGTTTCAGAAATCAGGTACTGCCGGGCGATATCTTAAATTTAGAAGTTACCATGGGTCATATTTCGACAAGAGCCGGGAAAGGCTTGGGTAGAGCCCATGTAAACGGAAAGCTTGCCTGTGAAGCGGAATTGCTGTTTGTTTTTGTTCCACATTAATTTTTTCCACCGCTTGAGAGCTTTGTCGGGCATTTGAGATAAGTGAGGACAGTGTATGAAGTTTGCAACTTGGAATGTCAATTCGCTGCGTGCCAGAACGGAACGTGTTCAGCATTGGTTATCTGTCAACACCCCAGACGTACTATGCCTGCAGGAAACTAAGTGTTCACAGGATTCATACCCGGCTGATATATTTAGCGATCTGGGTTATGAAAGTGCGCATTATGGTCTTGGACAGTGGAACGGGGTAGCCTTGGTTTCCAAACTGGGTTTGGAGGATGTCGAGTTTGGCTTTTTGCATTCCAACGAACCGATCACGGAAGAAGCCCGTCTTATTAGGGGAAAATGCGGGAAATTTGATGTTTGGTCTGCCTATATACCAAACGGACGTATAGTGGGAAGCGATCATTACGAAGCCAAGCTGGTCTGGCTCAAAGCATTAAAAACTGAGTTGGAAATGCGAGCAGATCAAACGGTACCTCTGCTTTTGTGTGGGGATTTCAATATTGCTCCGCGTGATTCTGACGTATTTGACATTGAGATGTTTGCCGGTGCAACCCATGTTACAGAAAGGGAAAGGCTTGCTTTGAACTCCCTTTTGGATTGGGGTCTTTTCGATTTAGCAATTCAATTATACGGAGAAGAAGCCGACCTTCCGTTTACGTGGTGGGATTACAGAGGCGGTTCATTTCATAAAAATTTAGGGATGCGTATAGATCTCATGTTGGGAAATAAAGCTTTTTTGGATATTGCAGAAAAGTTATATGTTGACAGAGAAGCCAGGAAAAAAGGCAGTGAAACATCTTCACCCTCCGACCATACCCCTGTCGTGGTGGAGACAAAAGACTAAATCGCATTTTGTAGGCAATGGCTATGGAGTTCCTCGGTCCCCAAGCGGCTGATGCCGTAAGGCACATCATGGTAGACGGTGCCGCCAGGGCAAATACCGTACTCACACTTTCACATTGGCCGTCGTCGCCCACTCCGCCACATTTGCGGCGTGACCTATCCTGTGAAATTGTAATGGTGTATTTGGAGGGTATCAGAAAAAAAAGACATTTCAAAGGTAGTATTTTTTATAAAAACAACATAGAGTATGTAACGGTTGACCATCTGGATGAAGACGGCATTCTCTCTGTACTGGCAGTTTTGCAGCCTGAATTTGCCTTAAAAAATAAAAACCAACTTATTTCTGCAGCAAGACTCGGAGACTTCAATATTGCCTCTTTTGCTGCTTCTGATACCCTAACGTTTGCTTTGCGGTTTTTACTAGATCCAAAGCGCACGTATTTACCCGATCTGGGGGATGTGGATTCATTTGTTGCCAAAAGTTTTACGATTTTAGATGAGCTGGTCAAGGAGTTTTTGTCAGGTAAAAAAGTTTTACAGGCAGAAGCCGAGGCCGAAATGGCGGCCTTTCACCGAAGCTACTCTGCTATATCTACCGGCGTTATCGAACTGACGGAAATTCCGATCCTTTCTCTTAGTGTTGTCAAAGTGGCAAAACCGGAAAATATGGAAGGAAGTTGTCTGAAAGCAGATCTCGATATAGGGATACACCCAGCGGCTATCCACACCCTTACGGATATGCCGAGAATACTGCTCATGTACCCCGATAAGGTGGTTTATTACGATAGATATGAAACCTGGGTAAGATTCATTAGTAAAAAGCTGCCACCCAGAGTCAATCTTGAGCTTATGGCAGCCAGATTGAATTCACAGGAGGGGGATTTGATCTGGCACGCGGATTCCATAAATGAGCCAATAGCCTGCTTTTACGCACAAGAGCCTGACTTAAGTCAAATGGCACCGGAAAAAGTGAAGGATTTTCTATGCAGCTGCCTGTTAGAAAACACAGTCCATTATTAAAGCTTTCCTCTAAACCGGCTCTCTTGGTTTACTGCAGCGGGATACCCCATATTGGAAACCATTGAGCGAGGTCTTTTTCAATTACCAAGTCTTCTTTTAGTTCTTCTTTTATTCGCAGTTCGGTTTCGGTGTCACGCTTTTCTCCGCTTTGCGGCACAAAAGGATAGAAAGTACCGCGCTTGTATAGGTAAACAATATAGAGCTCATGGGAGTTAGAGAGGGAGTTTTTCTGTAGAGGTGTGAAACCGAAAGCTGAGCAAAGCAGTTGCGGACTCCAGCCATTGTCATTGAGGGTAGCATTGATATAGTGAACTCTAGTGACCAACTCCTCAAAATCATTCGACTGTACGGTTATCCATCTAAATCCGTATTCGTCTTCGGTTTGACTCGCTTGAGCAGCGTTTTCTACCGATCCATTGTCCAGGCTTAATAGCTCGTTGATTTCTGATTCCGTATTGGAAAAAGAATTCCCTACCATAGGGCGAAAACACACGCCGGCTTTTCCCGTAGGCAGGTAAGACTCCTGGGCTTCTAATGTAAGCTTGGCGTTTGTCATCCTAAATATTCTGTCCAGATTGGCCGAGACAGGCTTTGTTCTGCCAATTAGGGCATCGAAAAAACCCATTTTTTCTCCTTATCGAGCGTAAGTAAAGCTCTTGTGCGATTTTTATGAAAGGCTTTTTCTCATCTGGGCATCCAGTTTGGAGAGCTGCTCCAGTCGCTTTTCAAGAGTGGGGTGGGTAGAAAAAAGATTGGATACACTCGCCCCCTTCATGAGAGCGGGGGCAAAGTAGAATGCATTGAAGTGTTGTGAGGCACGTATGTCGGTTACGGGAACGCGTGACATTTCGCCGGTTACTTTGACAAGTGCCGAGGCCAAGAGGGACGGCTGCCCAATCAAGATAGCGCCGGATCGATCGGCCGCCAATTCGCGATAACGGGAAAGGGACCTCACCAAGAGGAAACTTATGGCATAGATGATCATGGAAAAAATCATCATTAAGAACATGAATATAGCGACGTTGCCTTGGTTGTTTCTACTGCGGCCTCCCCGACCTCCTCCTATCCCTCCAAACAGCTCGCCGAAATAAAATATCCTTGTCATGAACCCGGCTACGATACCCAGGAAACTGGCAATGGTCATGACAGCTACATCTCGGTGGGCCACATGAGAAAGCTCATGCGACAAAACTGCTTCGAGTTCTTGGGGCTCCAGTCTGCGTAGCAAACCTGTCGTAACGCATACAACGGCGTTTTTTTGGTTTCTCCCGGTGGCAAAGGCGTTGGGGATATCAGTGTTTGCTACCGCCACTTTGGGCATGGGCATGTTAGCCAACGCCACCAGGCGCTCAATAGCACCGTAAAGTTGAGGTGCCTGCTCTCTGGTGACCGGCTTGCCACCCATGGAGTAAAGGGCTATTTTGTCGGATGAATAGTACTGGATGAACAGTATTACCCCGGCGATAACCAGAATAAAAGCCAAGTTAAGTTTCAGTGCCACCAAAAAGGCTATAACGACGGCGTAAAGAAGGCCTATCAAAAATACAGTAAACATCATGTGGCCCACCAAGCCACGATCTGACGGGAAACGCGTTTTGCTTTTCATGTTTTTCAACCTCAATAAATCAACTTATGGACTATATGATACCCCAATCCCGGTGGTGAGTGTTCAGCGGGAAGAGTCGTCGTCGGACAACAAAGCTTTGATGTCTTCCAACGAAGAACCCGGAGCCGGCACTGTTATGTCGGAAGGCAGGAGCTTTTCCGGTGGAACCTTTTCCCCCTCTGCCGTGATGGCGTTGATAATTTCAGCGAGCTTAGATTCGTAAGCTTGCTTATCGTCGTTATCGAGAGCCAGTGTCAGCTCTGCGTCCATATCTTCCAAGCGAATTTCTAAGTCTTGGGGAATTTCATACTGACCGTCATGAAGTATTCTTACTATCATAGTGACCTTCCTTGTGAAGTTGTGTTCGCTTACTTGAGAGTAAAGGGATCGTCTGTCGAGGGTGTGTCGTCTACAACGGTACCTTCTACCGCCGAGTCCTGACTCTCGCTTTGAGTGCTTGGAGATGCAGTAGCCAATTCTCCCGCCGCAAGCGGTTGCTGTTGAGGCAGACCCATTTGGCTTTTCATCTGAGCCAATTGCAGTTCAACGTCGGTGTCTCTGGATCCTTTGTCCAGTTCTGCCTGTATCGGGTCGCTGCTGCCAGAAAGGTCATCTAATGCTCCGGATGCCATCAATTCATCGACTGCGCTTGCTCGGGCTTGCATTTGGGCGATTTTGTCTTGAGCACGCTGCATGGCAAGTCCGGTGTCGCTCATGGATTCGGAGATCCCCGATACGGCCTCTCCAATGGAGGCCTGTGCTTGAGCGGCAGTGTAAGAAGCTTTGAGAGTCTCCTTTTGTGACCTGAAAGCCTCTACTCTGGCTTGCAGCTGCATACTGGTTGTTTTTAAGTGGTCTTCTTGGGTCAACAGCTGGTCATGCTGAGTTTTCAACTGATCTAGTTGAGTTGCCACCTGGGAGCGTCTCCCAAGTGCTTCGCGAGCCAGATCTTCCCTGTTTTGGGCAAGAGCCTGAGTCGCTTGAGTCTGATATTTTTGGGCTGTGGTCTGTAGCTGCTGTGCCTGCAACTCGAGTCTTTTTCTAGCCGTTGCCACATCGGCTAAGCCCCTTTTGACTTGCTGTAGCTGTTCAAGTTGCTTTTCGTAAGACAGATCCAGCGTCTCGCGGGGATCTTCATATTTATCTAATGTCTTGTTGGCTTTTGCCTGGACTATGCCGCTCAGACGCTTCATAACACTCATTTTTACACGCTCCCTTTGGCAATGCGCCATAAAGATAATTTGCTGCTGTCCGGTTTGTTGAGCTCATTATTCATGTAGACCGGTTTCACCATCAACTTTACAGAATATATTGTCAAATTACAACTTAGGCTGTCACAAATTTATTTTTCTGTTACCAACTACTTCAATCTATGAGGAATAGCTCTAAGTCTGTTCACGCCATCCCTGTAGGAAGCTCATCCGAAGAGAATCATTGCCGAACCGTTTCGGGAGTACGGCATAGGCATGAGAATTTGATAGCGGCGATATGTCTGCCGGAATCTCTTTTAGACGGAAGCGTTTTTCAAAGCTATAATGACACGAAAACGCTCTATGTTAGGAGAAAAAAATATGGCGAAGTGGCTTAGTAAGGAATGGATGGAGAAAGTGGCTCTGTTGTCCGCAACGCAACCCGAAAGACTAGGGGTTAACCTGCGTTTGCAATTCAAAATTACGGATACCCAAGATGGTGACATACTCTATTTTTGGGATATAGTCAACGGACAACTTGCTCGATGTGAACTGGGCGAGATAGAAGATCCGGAGGTAACTTTGATAGAGCATTCCGGTGACGCCTACGAAATACAAATGGGAAATCTTGACATGACAGATGCTTTTATGCAGGGGAAAATCAATATTGAAGGAGATATCACAAAGCTTATGTCTCTCCTGCCAATCACGAATTCGGAAGAGTTTCAAGCTTTCCAACGCGAAGTGGCAGCAGTAACAAATCCTATGTAGGAACCTATCAAGCAAGGTATCCCATGTCAAAATCTGCGTATCGGTATTGAAGGCTTTGTATTGTTCAAAAATACCGCCCCGTGTGTCTGTGTAGCGGTATTTGTCTGTGCATGAAAGCGATATTTTACTTTAGAGGCATTCTTTTGTGGTGTTTTGGCTGCTAAAATATGAGTAATGACATTAGCCGAGAATAGCGAACTTATAAAGACAAAAATTTCAGTTTGTATCAAGGCGACCGATAATGTCCTCAGAATTGGAATTTCGAATCTTCTTAACGCCTGCGAAGGTTTAAATTTTTTTCTTACGGACGACCCAAAGCAGGCAGCAGTAGCCGTGGTGGTTGTGGACAGGCTTAATCAAGAAGCCATTCAAATTATCAGAGAAACGATTGACAATAAATGCCAAGCGGTAGTGCTTGCCGGTGTCGTTGACGATCTGGGTATACTTTCAGCGATAGAAGCCGGGGCAAGTTCGGTTATTATGCGGCAGGATGTTTCCTGTGAACAACTCTCTGACGTAGTTACATCTGCCTACAAAGGATACGGCGCTCTTTCCTCGCAATTATTGAACGTTCTGATTACTCGTTTGGGTATAGTGGAAAGAAATTTTTTGCGCCCTTCTGGCAAAAGACAGGGCTTTACTGAGCGCGAGCTCGACATCCTAAAACTTCTTGCCGACGGTTTTGATACTTCAGAGATAGCGTTTCGATTGGCTTATTCAGAAAGAACCGTCAAAAAGATACTGCATGATATAACCACCAGATTTCAGCTGAAAAATCGTTGCCATGCCGTGGCTTACGCTTTGCGAAACGGAATTATTTAAGACCAACATACAACAGTTATCTTGAGGACAATCTGACCGGTCTGGTAATAGCAAAGTGCCCTATACCTGAAAGTTCCAATACTTCGTACTTTACCTGATCTAGACAATGATAATCAATCCTCTGTCTATGTCACATATTCAAGTTATGAGAGTGCCGCCTTATTGTGCACTTATGCGTAATTCTTGTAAGTAAATGGGAGAAACAAGACGCTTGGCATCAAATGAGTACTTTAAATATCGTTCTGACAAGAAGGACGTTTGGTGCCGTCGGGATCGGTATTGGAAAATTTTCCGTGATCCCGTTACGTTGCGCTCGGCGTAACCGCAACGACCACACTGAAATTGAACACGATTTATCGCTATACCGAACCCCAGCCCAACTTTCCCAAACTTATTGTATAACACCTGTTCACATGGGATGATACTAGGTTTTTTGGTCACTACAAAGTACCAATAATCTTATGAATCCTTTTTAGTTTGTCTTTTATGCCTAACACCTCAT
>JAKBPI010000021.1 GCA_021829645.1 Actinomycetes bacterium
GTGAACCGGGCTGCTGGAGGAGCTGGATGACCTGCCCATCGTCGAGGTGGATATGGACCGTCAGGGGGTCACGGGCCGGAACTTCGACCTTATGGATCGTCCGGCCAACGACCGCTTCCACCTCGAACCCGAGGTCTGCGGTGCGGAGCGCATCGAGCTGGATGAGTGCGTAGCGGAGCTGTTTCCGCGCCGTCTCGGTGATCGAGACAATTTTGACGACATCAAGGCGATCTACGGTGCACTGGTAGGTCAAGTCTGCAACACACTCGGCGACAAGGTTGTCGGGATGCGCCGGGACCGGTAGGTAGCCGATGACTTTCCCCGCAAGTAAGTTCCCGCGACCGTCCCGCAGCTCGTTCTGATCGACGAGCGGACTGACAACCAGCGTCCGGTCGAGCGTTGCGTCCGCGGTCGCCTCAGTTTCGGCGCGTTCGGTACTCATTCCGCTTCGCTCAAGCTCGCGGACCCGCTGATTCCACTCCTTTTCGAGCTGGCAGTCGTGGGTCAGGACCATGGCGAGTCCGATCCCCGCCGCGATGCCAAGCGGGTGTCCCTGCTCCCAGGCGTCGTCGATCCGTACGAAGTGTGCATCGAGCGACTCCCGCTACGGAGGACTGTGGTGATCATCTGCGATGATCCGCGAGACGCCACATAGCACGATGTCGCCCTGCCGGGGCTCGTCGTGCCACTCGTAGAAGCCGTCCGGATCGATCATCGGTAGCCCCTGCGGCTCTTCCGAACCGGCTCATCGGGCATGAGGCGCCCGTCCTAGGTAAGGTCCTGCTCGTAGTCCGACTCAGGATGGATCGTCGACGCTCGGCCAAGCGAACGAAGCTCCCCTCGCAAATAGGCGTCGAGCGCGTTCTGATGCAACGGACGTTTGGCCGAGTAGCGATGGACGATCGTCACCGAGGGCGATCCCCGGAATGCCCGCCAGTCGCGCGGATGAGCGAAGTGACAAGCGGCAATGTGGTCGAGAAGGTCCTGTCCGCCTGAGCGACTCAAGAGAACCTCGGTCGCCCGTCCCGACTCGGTCGCATCGATATCTCGGACGACATCGGCAAGTAACTGGAGGCGCTCCAACTTGTCGGCGCCGGGCGTCGCTTCCCCTCTAACCCAGGCACTCAGCGACCGGCGATCGACGCCGAGAGCACGAGCGATCTGTTCGCGGGTGAGGCGTGTCCGCCGGGCGATCTCGTCGCGGAGCTTCTGTACCTCCTCACGTACTGGACGAGGGGTGCTGGCGTAGGTTATCCCGGTCTCCGTCGAGCTGACGTCGATCCGCCAGAACTGGGCGCTCCAGTTTACTACGCCGCCAGTCATCCGTTCGGCGCCGAGGAGTAAGTCGTCGAGATCGTGGACGACGAAGGGCATCCCGAGCCTCGTCGTAGTTGAGGACCTCCGCTCAATGAGCGCGTCTGCTATCGGAAGAATCGCCCAGGGTCCCTCAACGTCAGGGTCGTCGAGACCAGCGCGAGGTCGTGCGTGTACTTGCGGACTCATCGCTCTGCTCCGAACTCATCGAGGAACGCGTCAGTGACTGCCCAACGGAAGAACGTGTAGATGTGGTCGCAGAAGTCAGCCGCCTTGCCACCGATCGTGGCGAGATCGAAGTCCTCGGGCTGCGCGGTGTAGTGGTCGAGATCGAGCACCCACGATGGTTCGCGAGCCGGTTCAATCCCATGGTCGTAAGTCGCACCGGCGGGAAGCCTGCCCCACCGTCCACGCAGCTGTGAGGAGTTGTCGAGCCGAAACAGAGTATCCGAAAGCGCGTGCACGACCTGCGCACTGCCGAGCGCGGCTTCATCCCCGGCGACGCCGAGTATCTCGGGACGGACGAGCGTGCTGATGCGAGCGAGCTGCTCGCCTGTCACTCGGTCCACGTAACGGATGCCGATCCGGTCACAGATACTCGGCTGCAACCAGCCCTCCAGGGCGTGGAGCACGACAGTCAGGCGCTCAAGAAGGTCGCTCCGGCGCGTGTACCGCTTCGCCGAGAGCGACACGAAGGTTGGCGCCAGCGTCACCTGCCAGGCATCCGGGTCATTCGTCTCGAAGCGCCACACGGTTCCGGCGTCCTGCGGTTGGACGCCTCCCGGTCCGATCATGACGCCGAGTTGCCGCTCCGGTCGAAGAATCGGGTAGTCCTTCCGGATCGCCTCCTGGAAGTTCGCCACGAAGGCACTGTCCTCGATCTTCATCACTGCCGGAAAGCGCACTTGGGCGATTACGTTCACCAGGGGATCCCTGGTCAGCGACACTTCCTGCACTGTCGGTCCGAACGGAGTCATCGTCATCATCTTCCCATGATACTTCCCATATATCTCATGTCAATCTGTGAAGGCGTATAAGACGGCTGAGAATGCAAAGGGAGAAGGTCGCTTGCGTCCATCTATCTAAGAGAGCAGATGACAGAGGTTTCTGCGTATCGCCCCGGTTATTTTATTGGTGGTGTAAGTATTGCTACAAATAGATCGGTCGGAGATACCGCTAGGTGATTCACTACAGCTGGTCGTGAGGCTACATGCATTCAGTGACGCACTTCTGCCAGCTCTGTGCTAATAAAATATCCTTTAGTGGCGGTAACTAAGTGTAAGCAATAGCTTAGATTTATCTGATTAATGCTATGGGATTTAACGTTCCATAACATGGTGGCACCGGCCTTGACGGTATTTGTGACGAGGTGCTAGGGTGTGTGAATGGATAATACACAGCCTGAGGCTGACCATACCGCAACATTGGCAATGTTGAATATTGACACTGCAGATCCGGCTATTCAGGCGCACTTTTATGCAACTGCTCTCGGTTGGGAGATAACCTACTGTGATGACAATTATGGAATGATCGAAGGTAATGGTATCAAGATCGGCTTTGGTAAGGTTGAGGGGTTCCAACCCGCAAGTTGGCCTGACAGAGCCTGTACCAAACGTTTTCATCTTGATTTACAGGTAGATGACCTTGACAAAGCAGTCAAGAGACTGTGTGCAATAGGAGCCAGTGAACCGGATTTTCAACCAGGTGCCGAGCACTGGAGAGTACTGCTTGATCCAGACGGTCAACCATTCTGCCTGACTCCCCGTCGTATCGACACAGCATAGTATCTTCGTGTCTGATCTGATAGAGTTGCTTGTTCAAGATGCTGAGGCGTGGCACGCTTGGCTTGATATCCACCATGCCGATCACATGGGAGTCTGGTTGGTACTGCAAAAGAAGGGCGGTCAGATAACAACTCTCACCTACGAGGAGGCCCTTGAAGAGGCGCTGTGTTTTGGCTGGATTGACGGACAACTCGCAAAACGTGATAGCGATAGCTATAAACGGCGCTTTACACCACGCCTACCAGGTAGTTCCTGGTCTGCCAGGAATGTCGAATGCGTTACTCGCCTTATCGAAACAGGCAGGATGCAACCAGCCGGAATGGCAGCCGTGGAAGCGGCCAAGGTAAAAGGCAGTTGGCAAACGGCTTATCGCGGACAATCCGATATACAGATCCCGCCAGACTTAGCCCAGGCCCTGGCTGCCAACCCCACAGCGGCGAAGACTTTTTATGAGCTGGACTCGGCCAATCGATACTCGATACTCTATAGACTTAATGCCGTAAAGCGCCAAGCGACCAGAGATCACAAACTGGCTGAGTATATCGAAATGCTAGCCCGTGGCGAATCTATTCATCCTCGTAAGGCTACAAAAGATAGTTGAAGGACTCTTATACCATTCAATATTTGCGATTTGATCCCGAAGTACAGGTATGGAAATCCAAGAATAACACAGCTGCTTAATTAGATGGGAAGCGAAGCGATCGCTTGGCCCTATAAAATTCTTACTTCTGACGAGAGAGTTTTTCAGTATGAGAAGCTACGACGCAGACGATCTTGTGCAGCGTAACGAGGGTTCGACAAAATCTCAGATCATCAGCCGGCTAGACTACTTGAGCAAAGCTAGCCTTTGAGAGGTTTGCTTTTTTTGCAATCTCGTGTAGACCGACAAATCTAATCAGTCCATTTTCTGGATTATTTGCTAAAAGCAGCAGCGCATTTAGAACGGTTTTTCCTCCTGACAGTTGTCAAAAATTATACTTACGGCTTATTGTCAGTCGTTGGTAATGAGGTTCAATAGGATATAGACATACGCCTTGGCTTTGGCGACGAGATCCCCGGTGGTACAAGCCAGGTGTTCTGATAGTCTATTCATTATCTTGACCCGAGTCGGGTTCTAAGAGCTTTGGCCGTCGTTGCCACGGCTTCATCCCCAAGCGTGGGGGTGGATACCCTAAAGACGTCTCCTGCGTACAACATGTCTCTGCTTCATTTACTGATTTTGGTTTGAATACTCATTTCAATTCTGTATCATATCGACTCTGCTGTTAAGAGTCTTTGGGATGTCTGTAAGTGAGATAGGGGAAAGTGAAAATAGTACAAATCTATCGAACATACAAAAGTTAGAAATAGCTGTATTTGTCATAAACAAAGCAGTGCTTATATCCTTTGGTCGTATTGCTTTGATGGTAAGGCCTAATGCAAGAGGTATTTTGGTAAAGATGGTAAATATAAATTTATGGTAATTAAATTTAATATATAGCTTAAAATAAGCATATACATCAAGAGTGTTCTTTGTGCATTCCCGGACCTATCTCTATACACAGACCCTCGTTGTCTACGACCCCGTCACACTCTTGACATAAGAGTTGTTGTTCTATGTCTCCACCGCAATTTCCATGACGGTAAATTATGGGAGGACCGTTTGGTGCCAACCAGCGATCACCCCAGTGAGTGAGGGCGATAATCACCGGGGCAAGATCCTTTCCTTTTTCGGTGAGCTGATATTCTTCGTAGGCAGATCCATCGGTGCTAACACGTTCCATAATGCCGTTTTCCACAAAACCCGTAAGTCGGTCAGCCAGAATATTTTTTGCCAAACCTAGCCGGCGGGCAAAATCACCGAAGCGGGTTACTTTTGCGAATAGCGCATCTCTGATGATAAGTAAACTCCAGCGTTCTCCGACCAGCTCAAGAGCACGCGCTGCCGAACAGGTCTGATTGTCATAGCGATTTCCCAACATAGAGGCAGTATAGCAAGTTACCTAATTCTAGTTGCATCATAAAACTACAGATGTTATAATTATTTTTTTACTTTGGAGGGTGTTCATATGAATGAAGAAAGTTTTACGACGACGTTGTCAGTCGACGAGTCCCCGGACTGTGTCTTTGCGGCTGCTGCCAATGTAAGAGGTTGGTGGTCAAGCGATATCGAAGGTGTGACGGATACTGCCGGCGCTGAATTTATTTATCGCTATCAAGACATCCATTTTTCCAAACAGCTCATCACGGAGTTTAACCCCAATGAGAGAATTGTTTGGAAAGTCCAGGATGCTTTTCTAAACTTCACCAAAGATCCAAAGGAATGGATAGGAACAGAGATCATTTTTGAGGTATGCCGTCGCAGTAACAAAACGGAGCTCTGCTTTACGCATAAGGGACTTACCCCAACTTTTGAATGTTACGACGCCTGCTCGGATGCTTGGAGTTTTTACATTGGGGAAAGTCTAAAAAACTTGATCCTGACTGGTACCGGCAAAGCCAACGAGTAGAACCGCAATTTCTTAGTCGTTTACAGCTCTTTTCTTTGCGAATCAACTATCTGCGAATTTGTACTTAAAGTAAACTTGGCATGCCATTCCGACATCTGCCTTATTTTGGTCGCCCTGATCCTTTTAGGTGCCTGATTTCTGCTTTTAGATCTTTAACTTCTTGCTCCAGTGCCAATAAGCGATTTACTCCGGCTAGCGTAAAACCTTCCGAGGTGAGAGAAACGATTTTTTGTATCATCGCTATTTGGTTATGGCTATAGCGCCTTTGACCCCCCTCTGATCTGATGGGTTCAAGGACCTTTTCGGTATCCAGTCTTCTCAAGAAGGCCTGCTTTACGTCCAATAATTCAGATACCTGACCTATGGAGTAAATCGGTTTGTCGGCGTCTATGCCAAATAGATTTGTTGTTTCTATTTCCACTATCAACCTCTATGTCGTTTCAACCATGGGAGGCCCATATAGGCCTCCCATGGTTGAATGAATTATGCACTCAAAGCAGCGGGTTCTTTTTTACCAGTAGTGATCCGTACTTTTCTTGGCTTAGCTTTTTCTGCCACCGGAATCCGTACTTTCAGCACTCCGTTGGTGTAATCAGCTTCGATGTTGTCGGTATCTAGATTATCGCTTAGGAAAAGTTGTCTTGTAAAGCTACCAAAGGAACGCTCAGAGGCAATGAAGCCTGCGTTATCCCTTTCTACATACGGCCTCACGGCGTGTACACTCAGTAGGTTCTTTTCGATCGTAATGTCAATCGACTCCGGGTCTACACCGGGGAGGTCGAATTCGACTACGTAGTGATCTCCTTCTTTGTACGCGTCCAATGGGATTGTGCTTGGCTTGGCCAAAGAGCCCCAAAGCTGATTGGTAAGTCTGTCCAAGTCTTGGAATAGGTCTGTCCTGATAAGCATCCGTTTACCTCCTTTGTTAATTCTAAACTTATAAATACAGTAGTAACTTTACTGCATTTATAGTTATATGTAACCTACAAACATTGTAGACATAAATTTTATTCCAAGAGACACATTTTTTTAATTTTTTAGAAAAATTTTTCAACGGACAAGTTGCAACACATATTGCGGCAGCTAAGTCGCGGCGTATATGACTTTCCGTTCGGGTATGTTGTCATTGGTAGCTCGGCAGTTCCAAAGCGCAAGTGTCGATGTCGGTATTTCAAAGTTGCTGTGTTACAATTATATTTAATAATTCTATTTTAGAAATTATTCTAAGAAAAGATATACTCTATAATAGAGAATATATTTTTCTCCAAACCGGAAAGGCTAAAACTGTGTCAGAAGAAAAATGTCCCGTTATGCATACGGCTATGGGTGCCAGATCCAACAGAGATTGGTGGCCTCAGCAAATTAATCTGGATTTACTGCACAAAAATTCAGCTCTTTCAAATCCCATGGATAAAGACTTCGACTATGCCGAGGAATTTAGGAGTCTGGACCTGAATGAAGTAAAAGCTGAAATTGTGAAAGTAATGACTACATCTCGGGATTGGTGGCCTGCCGATTTCGGTCATTACGGCCCTCTTTTTATTCGTATGGCATGGCATAGTGCCGGAACGTATCGTATTGCTGACGGACGGGGCGGAGCGGGAAGGGGTAATCAGAGATTTGCTCCCATTAACAGCTGGCCCGACAACGCCAATTTAGACAAAGCAAGGAGACTTCTGTGGCCGGTGAAGGCGAAGTATGGTCGCAAAATTTCCTGGGGTGATCTGATTATCCTGGCCGGTAACTGTGCACTTGAATCTATGGGCTTTAAGACGTTTGGATTCGGAGGCGGAAGGGAAGACATCTGGGAACCAGAAGATATTGACTGGGGATCAGAAGACACTTGGCTTGGAGACGAGCGCTACAGCGGAGATCGTGAATTGGCGAATCCTTTTGGAGCAGTTCAGATGGGTCTAATTTATGTAAATCCGGAGGGTCCCAACGGTAATCCGGACCCTTTGGCAGCCGCCAAGGATATTCGAGAGACATTTGCCAGAATGGCCATGAACGACGAAGAGACAGTGGCACTAATAGCCGGTGGTCATACGTTTGGCAAGTTCCACGGAGCTGTTTCAGCTGACTGCGTAGGTCCAGAGCCGGAAGGTGCTCCGCTCGAGGAACAGGGTCTCGGCTGGAAAAACAGCTTTGGTACCGGCCACGGCAATGACACTTACACCAGCGGTGTAGAGGGTATTTGGACCAACAACCCAACCACATGGGATAACGGCTTTTTTGACAATCTGTTCGAATACGATTGGGAACTCACCACCAGTCCCGCCGGTGCCAAGCAGTGGATACCCAAAGATCCTTCTGCGCGCGACACAGTGCCTGATGCTCACGACCCCTCTAAACGCCACGTACCCACGATGCTGACTACCGATCTGGCCTTGAAAGAAGACCCCATTTATCGACCTATATCGGAAAGATATCATCAAAATCCCGATGAGTTTGCTGAAGCTTTTGCCAAAGCCTGGTTTAAGTTAACTCACAGAGACATGGGTCCGGTTTCTCGCTACCTCGGCCCGCTCGTGCCTCATGAAGAACAAATTTGGCAGGACCCGATACCAAAAGCAGATTATAAAACCATAGATGCAAAAGACATAGGTATTTTGAAAAGCGAACTTTTGCAATCCGGGCTCAGTGTATCGCAAATGGTGAAAACGGCCTGGGCTGCTGCCTCTACGTTTAGGGGAACAGACCGTCGCGGTGGTGCCAACGGAGCCAGAGTACGACTTTTGCCACAAAATAGTTGGGAGGTCAACGAACCTGAGGAGCTAAGGCTGGTACTAGAGGTTTTGGAAGGAATACAACATAACTTCAACTCTTCACAGGCCGCCAAGAAGGTCTCACTGGCTGATCTGATTGTGTTGGCAGGATGCGTCGGAGTAGAACAGGCCGCAACTGCGGCTGGTATTGATATAGAAGTTCCCTTTACGCCCGGACGCACTGATGCTGCGGCTGAACAAACCGATGCCGAGTCTTTTGCCGTTTTAGAGCCGGTAACCGACGGCTTTAGAAATTATGCAAAATCAGGCATAGCCCATCCCTTGGAGCATCTGCTTGTCGAAAAAGCTTCTTTGTTGACGCTTAGCGCTCCCGAGATGACGGCACTGGTCGGAGGGATGAGGGTGCTCGATGTCAATGTCGGAGGACAAAAGCACGGTGTCTTTACCCACAGGTCGGGCGTATTGACCAACGATTTCTTTGTTAACTTGTTAGATATGGCTACGGAGTGGTCTTCGTCTGACTCAGAGGCCGGTGTCTATGAAGGTCGCGACAGACACACCGGTGAGTTGCGTTGGAGCGCCACCGCTGTTGACTTGGTTTTTGGCTCAAATTCTCAATTGCGAGCCATAGCCGAAGTCTATGCTTCGAGTGACGGAGAGGAAAAGCTCATCAGAGACTTTGTTGCGGCATGGGCAAAAGTCATGATGCTGGACCGCTTTGACATTTCATAGGTAGATTTTTGAACAGGCGACCATGGGATTAAGCGGTCGCCTGTTCCTCTCGTTGCAGCATTGTTTATGTGTGTAAAAAGTCGTAATCGCGCTAGCCGAAACTGTAAAAATACTTTATGAGCGATACCGTGCTAACGGATCGGATAGCGCAGGGCGTTTTAGGAAAAACGCGGGTGCCCCATTTTTTCCGGATTTTCTTCCTTGCGGACTTTTTCGTCGTAGCTGATTTCCTAAACAGATCCGCCAACGTATCCAATTTGACACAATCATCGGAAACACGGAATCAAAGGATTTTTCTTCCCGTATTCGGGGTGCTGTTTTACAAGCAGTGCATATTCGTACTGTATATGGTCTTTGAAATCAGCGTTTAGTCTATAGCCCATCCCGGTTTGATGACGTAAAGTAACCATGGCGGTTGGCAATAGATGAAGGCGATAATTTTAGGAATGACCCGGTATTTAAATTTTTTGGACTCTTTTATTTGTTGCTTTGCTATCAGATCCTCCAAGATGAGAAGGCGCCATTGTTCGTTGTCTTGCTGATTTCGGTTACCCTGTTAAAAATCTTTCCGGCGAAATTCGTGCGTTCATAGGTATGGATGCCGGCATGTAGGAAACTTGTTCCCAAGACTGGTAGGGGACACGTGCTACCAATTCCAAAATTTTGAACTTTGACAAAGTGCGTTCTTTTTCGTAAAGGAGATCCGGTAAAGAAAACAGTATTTTTGCATCCGGCCTGCTTGGTGTCTCGAGGGTGTCTTGCCAATACTCAAGGAGTTCTTTATGGCTGAGTTGAGCCATGGCTCCTTGAGTCTGTCTGACTCGGATCCCGCCTTGTCTTTTTTTGATATATTTTCTTCGCAATCCTCCTCTACGTTGCTTGATGCATTGTAAGAAATAATAGGTACTTCCTAGTGCCCTTTGTCATCGGTGAGTTCTGCGGTTTGACCGGGTGCACTTTGAATAAGCGATCTGGCTTCTGCGGCCATGACCAAATCTTCGCGTGCCTCTGCGACGGCGACCTCTATTTTTGATGAGTCCTCTGAAATAAGCAGTGTTCCGCCTTGGTAAGAAAAGTTTTTGGTTTTGTCGATTTCAAGACCCAAAAAGCCTATTTTCTCTGCTACCAATTGTCTGATTAGGGGAGAACCTTCTCCTATGCCTCCCGTAAAGACCAAGGACCCAAGTCCGCTAAGCGTAACGGCAAGAGCCGCTATTTCGCCGGCGATTTTGTCCGTGTATTTGTCAACAGCCATGAGCGCTGTTGGATCGTCCTTGGCAAAAAGCTCTAAGACGTGCAACATATCGCCTTGTGACCCCGGCACCAAAGCAGCCAGACCACTTCTTTTGTCCAGAATTTCTTCAATATCTGTCACGGTATATCCACGCTTTGCCAAGAAAAAGATAATACCCGGATCAATGTCACCGGATCTTGTCGCCATGATCAGCCCTTCTAAGGGGGTGTAACCCATAGTGGTGGCGACTGAACGTCCCTTCCTGACAGCGGTTATCGATGCCCCAGCGCCTATGTGACAGATGATAAGTCGGTCGTAGTTTTTGGCGTGGAAGATTTTTTTGGCTTCCCTGCTTGACCAGGTGCAACTGAGACCGTGAAAACCAAATCGTCTTATGCCATACCTACGGCTGATGTCTTCCGGGATTGCATAGGTGTATTCTTTTTTGGGCAAATTTTTATGAAAAGCTGTGTCAAAGCAAGCCACGGTCTGAACGCCTAACAACTCTTCACCGATGACATCCATCATTTCCAGCGCTACCGGGTTGTGCAATGGGGCAAGCTCGGAAAGGCTCTGCAGTTCGGCTCGCTTCTCTTTGTCCACGATAAGTGATTCTCTATACAGGCTTCCCCCGTGAACGATACGGTGTGCCACGGCGTCCAAGGGACCGGCCTCCTGTAGAAATTGTCGCAATTGTGTTTTCAAGAGTCCTCTATCTGGGATGGCAAAGTTACCTTTCTTGGCAGTTATGTCGTCATCTTCTATGATGCTCAGCTTGAGACTGCTCGATCCGCTGTTGGCTATCATAATTCTCATAATGATCCCCTATACTATTTATAGTATAAATGCAAAAATATTTCTTTTTTATGCTGTATTTATCTATAAAAGTTATTTTATAGTCTTACTTTGACAAGATAAAGTGACTTAAGGCCCTAACTGACATTTTGCATACCTTGATAGGATAATCCGTGGAGAGATAATGAGTCTCCACGGAGCGGAGAGAGGTTGGGATAAGGTTATGGCCATTGACACGTCAAGTGATTTTGATACTTTTTCCGGAGGAGACAACGTTGCCCCTACGGCGTATGAACTACAAGCTGCTCCAGGACCTTTAAATCAAGATGAGATGAAGGTATTGGATGCCTGGTGGCGGGCTGCCAACTACATCTCTGTTGGTCAGATATTTCTCAGGGATAACGAATTGCTGCGGCGCCACTTGGAGACAGAGGACATAAAACCTCGCCTGTTGGGACATTGGGGAACGACTCCGGGACTCAATTTGATTTACGCACACGCTTCCAAGTTGATCAAAGATTTAGATCTAAACGCCGTGTTTGTGGCAGGTCCCGGACATGGAGGTCCGGGACCCAACGCCTGCGCTTGGCTTGAGGGCACCTATTCGGAAATGTATCCTAATATTCCACGGGATAAAGAAGGCATGAAAGTCTTGTTTCGGCAATTCTCTTCTCCGGGCGGGGTGCCGAGTCACTGTGCTCCCCAGACCCCGGGCTCTTTCCATGAAGGCGGCGAACTCGGGTATTCTTTGCTACACGCTTACGGTGCTGTCTTTGACAACCCTTCTTTGGTAGCTTTTTGTGTGGTGGGGGACGGCGAAGCTGAAACCGGTCCTTTGGCTACCAGCTGGCATGCTAACAAATTTATCAATCCCAAAAGGGACGGCGCTGTACTGCCTATTCTGCATTTAAACGGTTATAAGATAGCTAACCCTACTCTTCTGGCCCGCATCAGAGAGGAAGACCTGTTTGCCCTGATGCAGGGCTATGGCTACCGGCCCCATCAAGTGATTATAGCCGAAGACGAAAATCCGGCTTTTGTCCATCAAGACCTAGCCGCAGAGCTACGAGCCTGTCTGGAAGAAATAAAAAGTATTCAAAGCGGAACCATGCCAGATGAATTGCCAAAGTGGCCTATGCTCATTTTGCGTTCACCTAAAGGCTGGACCGGCCCCAAAAGAGTCGGCGGAGAAAAAATAGAGGGAACATTTAGGGCACACCAAGTGCCATTGACGGAAGTAGCTCATGACGCCGGACAACTAAAAACACTTGAAGAGTGGATGAAGTCCTATCTTCCAGAAGAATTGTTTGATGAAAACGGCTCTCCAAAAGAATTTCTGCTCAACTTTCCTCCGCTGAAGTCCCAAAGAATGAGCGCCAACCCGGTGGCTTTAGGCGGGGAGGTTGCAAAAGATCTCAGCTTGCCTGATTTTAGGGATTACGGGGTAAAAGTCTCTCTTCCCGGTCAAAACTTACACGAGGCCACGAGAGTCTTGGGCACTTTCCTCAGGGATGTCATAGTAAAGAATCCGGATTCATTTTTGCTTTTCGGTCCCGATGAAGTCGCCTCGAATAGACTTTCTGCGGTGTTTGAGGTTACCGATAGATCTTGGATGGCCTCTCGAATAGAAGGTGACGACCACCTTTCTCCTTCCGGGAGAGTGGTGGAAGTTCTCTCAGAACACATCAGCCAAGGGCTTCTGGAAGGTTATCTCCTGACCGGACGACACGGGATGTTTACTTGCTATGAAGCTTTTATTCATATCGTGGATGCCATGTTCAATCAACATGCCAAATGGTTGGAGGAGTCGACTAAAGTTTCTTGGCGCAAACCTCTTCCATCTTTGAATTACCTGTTGACGTCTCACGTCTGGCGGCAGGATCATAACGGTTTTTCCCATCAGGATCCTGGGTTTTTGGATGTCGTTACTAACAAAAAACCGGAGATCACTAGGGTGTATTTGCCGCCGGATACCAATTGCTTGCTTTCTGTGGCGGATCACTGTTTGCGTAGCAGAAACTACGTAAACGTCATCGTGGCCGGAAAGCAGCCGGCCCTTGATTATCTGGATACGGAAGAAGCCGTGGCACACTGTAGTCGAGGCGTGGGTATTTGGGACTGGGCTTCCAATGATGTCCTTGGGGAATCTCCCGATATCGTCATGGCTGCCGCCGGAGAAATACCCACTCTGGAAGCTTTGGCAGCCACCGCTATTTTACGGGAAAAACTCCCCGATTTGAAAGTGCGTTTTGTCAATGTGGTCGATCTGATGAGGCTACTGCCCGATGCAGAGCATCCGCACGGTCTTACCGATGGGGAATTTGACGCACTCTTCACACAAGACAAGCCGATAATTTTTGCTTTTCACGGGTATCCCTGGTTGATACATAAGCTTACCTATCGTCGTCATAACCACAATAATTTACACGTTCGCGGATATAAAGAAGAGGGTACTACCACTACTCCTTTTGATATGGTGATGCTGAACGACCTTGACAGGTATCGTTTGGTTATGGATGTCATCGACAGGGTTCCGGGTCTCGGGGCAAAAGCAGGCTCGCTGCGCCAAGAAATGACTGATGCCCGCATGACGGCCAGAGCCTATACCAGGGAACACGGAGATGATTTGCCGGAAATTACCAATTTCACTTGGAAAAGTTAGCGTGATCTCTTCAAGTAGGTAAAACGAGTATGGCGGCAACTACTGCCATAATCATACCGGATTTGGATAAAAGGTTTTTATTTGGATCTGATCTGCGTTCTGCTACGACGTAGACGGCAGATATAGGCATCGAAAAGACCAGAAACTGTGGCAATGCCATAATGGCTGACATGAACGGCCAGCAACTCATCAAACACGCCCAACCGTTCGTGCTTCCGAATGCGATACAGGAAAGGTCGGCTTTGAAGCCTCTTGGAACAAGTGGGATACTTTTGTGGCACTTGGCCAAAGAAATTCGTTTTGCCTCAGAAATTTGCCAGATGGATGCTCCTGCAAAGAAGAGTCCTGCTATTTGATAAGAGGTAAGGAAAGCTCGTAAATTCATGATAAAAGCCATTGTTGTCCAAGAGGCTACAGTCCAGCAAGCTAGGTAGGAAAAGCAGTAGTAGGTAACGGCACGCTTTTTTCTCCAATAAAAGCTGTTGGCCGCCACATGCGTCGCTCCGGGTAGTAAAGCAGGTCCCATCATGACAACCGTCATCAGGGCTACCGGAAAGATTAGATTAAGTTGGGGTATGAGAGACATATTTACGCTTTGAACAGCCATTAGCAAAAGATCATCTTTACTAATGGCATACGCAAAAAGATATGTTACAAAAGCAGAAGCCATACATAGCGCAAATAGTATTTCAATGGATCTATCGCGTAAAGGGTATGCGTGCACAAGGTGACTTTTTTTGTAAAGTATATTTACAGACACTTGATGCTGACGCGCCCTATCGTGATGGGAGGAGGGGAAACTTCTTCTTCAGACGTGCGTTCTTCGTATCCCTCCGGGAAGAGTAACTCTTGTTTTTCAAAAGAGAGCTTTATTTCGTTACCGGTTTGCCATACTCCTTTTGTCGCTTGATCGTCTAAGAATTCCGTTATATCAATTGAAATATAGGCATTATGGTGCTCGTTTGCTGCCGGCTCTCTGGAATCATTTTTGCCGAAAAGGGAGACATTTCCTATGTGGTATAGACGTTTGTCGATATTTTTGTCTTCTGGTGCGTTTAGGTAAACAGAATAAACGCTGCCGGCATTGCCTTCGGCGGACAGGTCTTCCAAATCCAGCAGGACTTTTTGAGAGAGCCTATCTTTTTCAATTAAACTAACGGTGCGTCCCAGTGCTCTTTCGTCAAGTCTGAGACTTATCTCCACGGTATCGCGATCTAATACGACCGGGTTAGCAGTTGCTCCCAACAGTTCGGTCATCCTTACCTCCGGTATGGCTCTAAACGCCTTACTTGCAGTGATGCGTGGCCAAGGTTGTGGCCAAATGGATTCTTTCGTCAAATCAACGGTCATGGCAGGCTGTGTTTTGGGAAAGAGGGTATCGTAATCGTAGTTAAGCTGCGTGACAATGTTCTGTATCTGAAAAGCCGCTATGGTGACGGGATTTCCGTTGATATCACAAAAGGGGAAAGATCGATTCAACCAGTTGGCGTCGTTTGGATTACTTCTTCCGGGCAAGTTTTGCCATAACCACCACAGGCGGTCGATGTTGGCGTGATGCAGCCAAAAAATTGGATCCTGTGCCGCTGTCTGAGGGTCAGACATCCAGCCGGTCGGACCGCCTACGGCATTGTGAACGTCATTATGAGGGCTCTGTTCAAGCCTGCCCGTTGCCGACCAAAAACGCTTGTTCTGATCGGACACACCGCCGCCGAATTCTCTCACGCCCGTAAACAAGGTTCTCGAAAGAGCAAAACTCGGATCGGTTACCTGTGCGGGAAGTCCGGCTCCGGCATTGATGCCAGGCGCTCTTTGTGTCACGTAGAGAGGATTGGGCAATCCGTCTGCCAGTACGGGACCCCGAAAAGCCGGGGGGATACTGTTTTGTCCTTCTCTGTGGTAATCCCAGTAAAAAAGAGCCCAATCGCTCGGACCGCCTTGTTGAACGATTATTTTGCGAACGATGCTTTCAAAAAAATAAACGTACATTCTGTGCCATGACAGAAAGTACCAAGATCCATGGCGGCATTGATTCCAGGCGCTCAAAGGGTCATTGAGATAAGTTCCGTGAATGGCAGCTTGATATATCCAGCTCAAAGGATTATTGGCAGGTAGCGTTTGCATTTGGCGTACGGCATTGGCGTAAGCCGTGACCATTGGGTCATCTCTGCCGAAGTCCCAGATATTTCGCCTTACATAGACCATAGTCCCCCTTGGCAAAATGTTTGAGTTTCCCAGATCATACAGGATGACAAGTTTTTTAGCAAGCAGAATTTCATTACACGATCAATAAAAATATTTATTTTTCACTAAAGTTAAGTTGATAGATTAATAAATATAGGCGCCGTGAAGTCGGCTATCTGTAGGATGGACTCTTGTAAATTGTTGATAGTGCGTCTTGTGATACACAACTTTTACTTGGCGAACGGTCCTGAGTGACGGTATTTTGTCATAAAAAAATATGCACCCTCTTTCTGTGCTATGGTAGATGAGAAATATTTAAAAAGTTCATTTCCAAAGACATCCGGCGCCTGGGCATAACGGTGCAACCACCGGACGAGGTTGAACAAAGGTCCTTCCTTAGAGTCTTTGGCTAATGCTCTTTTATATCTAGGAAAGGACACATGGTGACATCCACTACACTGCGGGAACCACGGTCGGAAAAGGTTGTCGTAGTAAATGAAGTTGACGAACAGCTGTCTTCCTCCTCGGCGGTAATACTGACAGAATATCGCGGTCTAAAGGTAAACGAACTGGAAGAGCTTCGTCGCGGACTTGCTTCCGCCGGTGGGAGCTATAAAATTTACAAGAACACTTTGGTCAAGAGGGCTGCTGAATCACACGGACTTGAATCCCTGTTCGGACTGCTAGAAGGTCCCACCGGCATTACTTTTGTCGACGGTGACTTGGCGCAGGTTGCCAAAGTACTGAAAGAGTTTTCCAAAAGCCATCCCAACCTGATAATAAAAGGTGGGGTAGTCGGCAATTCGTTTGTGGACGCTAAGCAGACCGCGGCTCTGGCTGACCTGCCGTCACGTGAGCAAATGTACGCGATGCTGGCGGGAGCTCTTGCGGCACCTATGGTGAATTTCGCCGGTTTGCTAAAAGCCGTTCCTCAGAAATTTGCCTATGCTCTTTCGGCGCTTATTCAGTCCAAAGAGGGTGGTGAAAGCAAGTAAAGAATCAAGTCTTCATTATGGAAATACCTGATGTAAAAAAGTACCAATATTTACCAACACAACAATTATCAAGGAGATATTAAAGTGGCAACAAAAGAAGAAATTCTGGATCAAATTGCGTCAATGACGGTTATTGAGCTTTCTGAACTGCTCAAAGACTTCGAAGAGCGTTTCGGTGTTACAGCGGCTGCCCCCGTAGCTATAGCGGCTGCCCCCGCAGCAGGCGGCGCAGCAGGCGGCGAAGAGGCTGCTGAAGAAAAAGACGAGTTCGACGTTATTTTGACTGAGGCCGGCGGTACAAAGGTGCCGGTCATCAAAGAAGTAAGAGCCCTTACTAACTTGGGTCTAAAGGAAGCAAAAGACTTGGTAGACGGGGCTCCTAAGCCCGTTCTCGAGCGCGTTTCCAAGGAAGACGCAGAGAAAGCAAAGGCACAGTTGGAAGCAGCCGGCGCCACAGTAGAGATCAAGTAAGAACTTCTTTATCGCCGGCCGGCCATCAGTCGGCCGGCGATAGCAATTATGGGGAGCAATTCCTCCAGAAAAGCCGGTTTTTGCGCCGTCTCTCTATAACTTGCGGATTACAAATTGGGCAACTGAAAAGTTTTTCAGCAAAAGCTCTTGATATTTTTCATTCCATCCCGTAAAATTTAGAAAAATATAGTGCTTTGTGTTGCACAGTTGTTAAAACGCGCATAATATAAGTATTACCGTGCAGTCGAAGCGCTTTTTCTCTGATCTATGTTAAGGGTAAATCGCGTCCTGTCGCGGACTTTTTTAACCGTATCCTTTTATGACGCAATTTGCGAGGAGTATATCCTTGTCCTATAAAGACCGTACACCAGAAAGATTTTCATTCGCCAACCTTAAGGAAGTATTGCCACTGCCGGATTTGATAGCCGTGCAGGTGGAATCTTTTAATTGGTTTATGACAAAAGGTTTAGTAGAGACCTTTGAAGACATAAGCCCGGTAGAAGATTTTACCGGGCAGCTTCGCTTGGAATTGGAATTTGACGCTTACGATCCGGATCTAAATCCCGGACCTAAGTATTCCATAGAGGAATGCAAATCCAAAGATATGACTTATGCAGCTCCGATATTCACACGGGCGCGTTTTATGAACGCCGGCACCGGAGAAATTAAAGAGCAAACAGTGTTTATGGGGGACTTTCCCATGATGACACCCAAAGGTACTTTTATCATCAACGGTACCGAGCGTGTTGTGGTCAGTCAGCTTGTCAGGTCTCCCGGTATTATTTTCCAGCCGGGGCGCGACTCAAAGACAATCGTTGTGGGTACCATTCACCCCTATCGCGGTGAATGGATCGAATTCGATGTGGAAGCCAAGCCGGGTAAAGACGTGACAGCGGGGGCAAGGGTTGCCAGAAAGCGCCGTCTGCCGCTGTTTACCTTAATCAAGGCTCTTGGTTATACAGAAGAGTCGTTTTTGAATAACTTCGTCAATCACTTTGACTTCTTGGCGCCTCAGTGGGAAAGAGAGCGAGAGATGGTTCCCACCAGAGAAGACGCACTGTTGGAAATCTATAAAAGATGCAGACCCGGTGAGCCGTTGTCATTGGAAGCCGCCAGGATCTACTTCGAAGGGGCGTTTTTTAGCTCACGCCGCTACGACCTAACCAGAGTAGGACGCTACAAGCTCAACAGGCGCCTTGGTCCGGAAATAGACAGAATGCGGGAAGTGCTGGGATATGATTTCGAAAAGCCGCTTCCGACACAAGGAGTATTGAGTCCCAGTGAAATATTTGCGGCCTCTACCTATATGTTGCACCTTGCCAACGGGGAGTCCGGCTACAGGCTGGACGACCAAGACCACTTTGCCAATAGGCGTATCCGCTCTGTGGGCGAATTGATTCAAAATCAGGTTCGTATAGGTCTTTCGCGTATGGAGCGGGTGGTAAGGGAGAGAATGACCACTCAAGACGTGGAGGCCATTACGCCGCAGTCTCTTATCAACATCAGGCCTGTGGTGGCTGCTCTAAAAGAGTTTTTTGGCACAAGCCAGTTGTCGCAGTTTATGGACCAACACAACCCTCTTTCCGGACTAGCTCACAAGAGACGTCTCAACGCCCTCGGTCCGGGCGGACTTTCCAGAGAAAGGGCTGGCTTCGAGGTTCGTGACGTGCACACTTCTCACTACGGAAGGATGTGTCCCATTGAAACTCCGGAAGGTCCAAACATCGGACTTATCGGACACTTGGCAACCTACGCCAGGGTCAACGACCACGGATTCATAGAGACTCCTTATCGTAAAGTTGCGGATGGTCGGGTGACGGACGAGATAGTTTATTTGGCTGCCGACGAAGAAGAGCGCTATGTTATTGCTCAGGCTTCAGCTGTTCTGGATGCCGAAAACCGTTTTGTATCAGACCGTGTTTTGGTGCGTCGCGGACCTCAGGGAGCCGGTATCAGGGTAGGAGCCACTTCTACAAGCTACGGTTCGACGAGTGAAGTGGACTATGTACCGCCGGCAGATGTTGACCTGATGGACGTTTCACCGAAGCAGATCGTATCGGTTTCAACTGCACTTATTCCTTTCGTGGAGCATGACGACGCCAACAGGGCTCTTATGGGTGCCAACATGCAAAAGCAGGCGGTACCGCTTTTGGTTCCGGAGGCTCCATATATCGGTACCGGTGTGGAGGCCAGAGCAGCTCAGGATGCCGGAGACGTGATCATCGCTGAAGGGGACGGAAAAGTCGTAGAAGTTTCCGGTGAAAAGATTGTGGTGCAGTATAACCCCAACCAGTATGACCGCAATGCCCATCTGCTGGACAGAAAAGTATATCTTTTGGCCAAATTCCAAAGATCAAACCAAAATAGCTGTGTCAATCAAAAAGTCCTAATAGATGAAGGAGAGGAAGTCCGCAAAGGGCAGGTACTCTGTGACGGACCGGCTACTCATAACGGTGAGTTGGCATTGGGCAAAAACCTACTTGTGGCTTTTATGCCTTGGGAAGGTTACAACTACGAAGACGCCATTATTTTATCTGAGCGCTTAGTAAAAGACGATGTACTTACTTCGATACACATCGAAGAGCATGAAATAGACGCCAGAGACACCAAGCTGGGAGCGGAAGAAATTACCAGGGATATTCCGAATCTGTCAGAAGATATTTTGGCTGATTTGGACGAACGCGGCATCATCAGAATAGGTGCTGAGGTCGGACCCGGGGATATCTTGGTAGGGAAAGTAACCCCGAAAGGCGAGACGGAGCTGACTCCGGAAGAGCGCCTGTTGAGAGCCATTTTTGGTGAGAAAGCCAGAGACGTGCGTGACACTTCTCTGAAAGTGCCACACGGTGAATCAGGGAAGGTAATTGACGTAAAAGTCTTTTCCCGGGAAGATTCCCATGAGCTACCCCCCGGTGTCAATCAACTGGTGAGGGTGTATATTGCCCAGAAGCGTAAGATCACCGAAGGTGACAAACTTGCTGGTCGACATGGTAACAAGGGTGTTATCTCTAAGATCTTGCCGGAAGAAGATATGCCATATCTTGCTGACGGAACCCCGGTCGACATCATCTTAAATCCTTTGGGTGTACCTTCCCGAATGAACGTGGGACAGGTCTTGGAAGCCCATTTGGGATATGCCGCTAGATGGGGGTGGAACTCACTGGATGGGCATGACCCTATTATTCCAGACAAAAAGACAAGACCCAAGACCGATCCCGCCGTTTGGGTATCCACGCCTTCCTTTGACGGCGCCCATTGGGACGAGGAGGAAGAAGCCGGCAGACATCCGACGATTAAGCAGATATTTAGAGATCTGAACCAAGAGTCACGGGCTGATTCTTCACGCCTTATACAAGAAGACGGGAAAGTTACCCTTTACAACGGTCGGACGGGAGAGCCTTATGACAACCCAATCAGCGTTGGCTACATGTATATTCTAAAACTCGCTCACCTGGTGGACGACAAGATACACGCCAGATCGACAGGTCCTTACTCTATGATTACCCAGCAGCCACTTGGCGGTAAAGCCCAGTTCGGCGGGCAGCGCTTCGGAGAGATGGAGGTTTGGGCGCTGGAGGCCTACGGTGCTGCCTATGCCCTACAGGAGTTGCTGACGATCAAGTCGGATGACGTTTTGGGTAGGGTAAAAGTCTATGAAGCAATTGTCAAGGGAGAGAATATCCCTGAACCGGGTATACCGGAAAGCTTCAAAGTGTTGATTAAGGAAATGCAATCACTCTGTCTTAACGTGGAAGTTCTCTCTTCCGACGGTCAAGAAATTGAAATGAAAGAAATTGACGAGGATATCTATCGTACGGCTGACGAACTGGGTATTGACATAAGTCGCCCAGAGCGCGGTTCTGATGAAGAAGACGCTCGCAGAGCAGCCGAGAGGAGTTTTTAATGCTTGATGTCAATGAATTTGAGCAGTTGAGAATAGGTTTGGCAACTCCTGAGAGCATCAGAAGTTGGTCTCGGGGAGAAGTAAAAAAGCCTGAGACAATAAATTACCGTACTTTGAAACCGGAAAAGGACGGTCTTTTCTGTGAAAAAATATTCGGTCCCACAAAAGACTGGGAATGCTACTGCGGTAAGTACAAAAGGATCCGCTTCAAAGGCATTATCTGTGAGAGGTGCGGGGTAGAGGTCACCAGATCCAAAGTCCGCAGAGAAAGGATGGGCCATATTGAGCTTTCAGCTCCTGTGGTGCACATTTGGTATCTGCGCGGTACAAGATCTTGGCTTGCTTACTTACTCATGGGTACGGAGCCAAAAGAAGAATTGAAAGCCAAACAGCTGGAGAAAGTTATTTATTTTGCGGCCTATCTGGTCACTCACGTAGATGAAGAAAAACTTCATGCAGAGTTACCAAACTTAGAAGCCGAACTGCAAGCAGAAGTGGCGGAAATCAACAGAGCCAAAGACTTAGAAGTTGACGCTAAGTTGACGCAATTGGAAGCAGAATTAGCCGGCCTCGAAGCAGAAGGCGGCAAAGAAGCAGATCTCAAAGCGCGTCAAAAGCTTATCGAAAAAGAAATTTCTCTTTTGCGAGAAAGAGCCGAGCAAGATATCGTGATGGCCAATAGGGCATTAGAGGAATTGAAAGAGCTCTACCCCAGAAAAATCATCGAAGACGAAAGCCTGTGGCGTGAACTAAAAGACCGTTACGGTGACTACTTTAGTGGCGGTATGGGAGCAGAAGCCATATCCGATCTGATATCACGTATCGATTTGGATGACGAAGAACGTAAATTGCGTGAAATCATAGATCCAGAAGCAGGGAAAAAGCCTCTTTCTGCACAGAGAAAACAAAAAGCAATTAAGCGTCTACGGATTGTATCGGCCTTTAACCGTCGAGACGATGACGGTAACCGAGTCAATAATCCCAGTGCGATGATTTTAGGAGCCATCCCGGTGATCCCTCCGGATTTGCGGCCTATGGTGCAATTGGATGGCGGAAGATTTGCCACCTCTGACTTAAACGACTTATACCGTCGTGTTATTAACAGAAATAACCGTCTGAAAAGACTTATTGATCTAGGGGCGCCGGAGATCATTGTCAACAACGAGAAGCGCATGCTCCAAGAATCAGTAGACGCACTCTTTGACAATGGCAGACGCGGAAGACCGGTTTCCGGACCGGGTAACAGACCCTTGAAGAGCCTTTCGGACATGCTAAAAGGAAAGCAAGGTCGTTTTCGCCAAAACCTGCTCGGTAAAAGGGTTGACTATTCGGGAAGATCTGTAATCGTAGTGGGCCCGACTCTGAAACTGCATCAGTGTGGTCTGCCTAAACTCATGGCCTTAGAGCTTTTCAAACCTTTTGTGATGAAGCGTCTTGTCGATGTGGAAGCCGCCCCCAATATCAAGTCTGCCAAAAGAATGGTCGAGCGCAGACGTCCTCAAGTCTGGGATGTCTTGGAGGAAGTCATCAAAGAGCATCCGGTGCTTCTCAACAGAGCCCCTACTTTGCACAGACTCGGCATCCAAGCTTTTGAGCCGGTCTTGGTAGAAGGAAAGGCTATCCAGATACACCCCTTGGTGTGTACAGCGTTTAACGCTGACTTCGACGGTGACCAGATGGCCGTGCACCTGCCCCTTTCTGCGGAAGCACAGGCTGAAGCCAGAATATTGATGCTGTCTGCCAACAACATCTTGTCGCCTGCCACGGGACGTCCGGTGACCGTTCCGACTCAGGACATGGTGTTCGGAATCTATTACTTGACTTTGGTCAAAGAAGGTTCCAAAGGCGAAGGCAGAATTTTTAGAAATATGTACGAAGTTGAGGCGGCATACGAGTCCGGAGATATCGACTTGCACGCATTGATAGAGTTCAGACCGGGTTCTGAAGGGTTCCCGTTTTTAGTCAATGAAAAGTCAGGCGTGGAAGAGATTCTGATTGACGAAAATGGCAAACCTCTTTCCAAAACTGCTCAAACCAAAGTACTTGCTCAAGCCAAAAAATCCGGTCTTCCGGAAGATGTTTTCTTAAGGCAAAAGTTGGTAACCACCCCGGGAAGACTCTTCTTCAACGCCGCGCTACCACAAGACTTTGGTTATGTCAATGACATCGTTGGGAAGCGTGGTACCACGATAGGTTCGATTGTGGAAGCACTGGCGTCGCGTTACCAAAAAGCGGTTGTAGTGACTGCTCTGGACAAGATTAAGCAGTTGGGTTTTTCCTACGCTGCCCGTTCGGGTCTTACGATCAGTATCGATGACGTCAGAACTCCGCCGGAGAAGCGGGAAATTCTGAATCGCTACGAACAGGAAGCTCAAAAAGCCGAAGCGCAGTTTAAGCGCGGCATTATCACCGACGACGAAAGACGTCAAAAAGAAATAGAAGTTTGGACGTCGGCTAACTCTGAAATCGGTAAAGCGATGGAGAAAAACCTGGCTAAAGTGGCTTTCAACCCGCTTGATATGATGGTTGACTCCGGTGCCAGAGGTAACCCTCAGCAGATACGTCAGATTGCCGGTATGAAAGGTCTTGTTTCCAACCCACGAGGCGAAATGATTCCTCGGCCGATTATTTCTTCTTTCCGTGAAGGTCTTTCCGTGCTTGAGTACTTTATTTCCACTCACGGAGCCAGGAAAGGTCTTGCCGATACGGCACTTAGAACTGCCGACTCCGGCTACCTGACTAGGCGATTGGTTGACGTTGCTCAAGAGATGATTATCCGCGAAATAGACTGCGGTACACAAAGAGGTATCTGGATAGAAGACGTCAAAGAAGACGAAACTGGACGTCGAAGCTATCTGGAAACAAGAGCATATGGCAGGCTGCTTTCGGAAAATATCAAACTTTCCTCTGGTGAAGTGCTTGAAAAAGGACTTATGCTCGAAGACTCCGACGTAGCGAAACTGGCTAAAGATAACAAAATAACGCGCATTAGGGTGAGGTCCGTTTTGACGTGTGAAACGGCACACGGTGTATGCGCAAGTTGTTATGGAAAGTCACTTTCGACAGGAAAATTGATAGAGCTTGGTGAAGCAGTGGGTGTTATAGCCGCCCAGTCCATCGGAGAGCCCGGTACGCAGTTGACAATGAGAACTTTCCACACGGGAGGTGTTGTTGGAGAAGACATTACTCACGGTCTTCCTAGGGTTGTTGAGCTTTTTGAAGCTCGTACCCCCAAAGGTGCCGCAGTGCTCTCTAAGTTCAAAGGGGTAGTCAGGATATCCGAAGACGAACAGCAGCGCACGATTACCGTAGTGGGAGACGACTCGCAAGAAGAAACTTATCAAGTGTCAATACGTGCCCACTTGGAAGTGGCGGATGGACAGGAAATACAGCCGGGAGATGCCCTCGTGGAAGGCCCCAAAGATCCCAAAGAGCTTCTGGGTATCAAAGGTATCAGGGAAACCCAGCAGTACTTAGTAGAAGAAGTACAAAAGGTATACCGTGATCAGGGTGTTTCAATACACGACAAGCATATAGAGCTTATCGTAAGACAGATGTTGCGCAGGGTTCTGGTAGCTGAATCAGGGGATTCATCGTTTTTGCCGGGGGAGAGAGTCGATTCCCAGATTTACGCTAAAGAGAACAGAGAACTGTTCCAAAGCGGGAAGAGACCCTCAGAAGGCAGGCCAGAGCTGATGGGTATAACTAAAGCTTCCTTGGCAACAGACTCCTGGCTATCGGCGGCATCTTTCCAAGAGACAACCAGGGTATTGACAGAAGCTGCTATTGAAGGTAAATCAGATCAACTCCTTGGTCTCAAAGAAAATATTATCATTGGTAAGCTGATTCCGGCAGGAACCGGGGTTGACGTGTATCGCAAGGTCAAGCCCTCCATTCCGGATGCAACCCGCATGGCTTACTGGAGTTCAGGCGAAGACGAAAGTGACGATAGCAGCATACTGGCTTGGATGCAGCAGGTTGAACCTAAGGACTCCTTTGAATATCCTCACCCTCTTTCCGAGGATTGGGTTTTCCCATCCAAAGAAAGCTTGGGGACAAATGAAGGACAAATCTCCGATGCTCTCTATGGAGGAGAATATCGTAAGCAAGAGACTGTTTACGGCGGTTCATTTTCCGAAGAATCAGTTTCGCCTCTAGACGAGGATCTGACTATTACTTTGGACAACTTTGAGCCCACCAAAAACCCTTTCGAGCTTTATCACAAAGCTTCAGGTGGGGAAAGTGTTGACGCAGAATCAGAAGAAGAAGGTTTTTCTTTTGAGGACGGACCGGAGGAAGAGAGCGATTCAGGGTCAAGTCAGGGAATAGCTTAATCGAAAGGTGTCGTCTTTGGAAAGGCGACACCTAAGCGATCAAGTTTTAAAAATCTTCCCACAAGAGGTTTAAATGTCGTGATTCTCTAAGAGAGACACTAAAATTAAGCTAGATTATTTCAGGAAAGTTTTAAAGTAAGTAAAAAGGAATATTTGTGCCGACAATTGCTCAGCTAGTACGCAATGGACGCCAATCAAAGCGGACAAAAACAAAAACTCCTGCTCTAAAAGGAGCTCCGCAAAGAAGAGGCGTATGTACAAGGGTTTATACCACCACACCCAAAAAGCCTAATTCGGCTTTGCGTAAAGTCGCCCGTGTGCGCTTGACGTCGGGTGTAGAAATTACAGCCTACATACCAGGCATAGGTCACAACTTACAGGAACACTCTATTGTGCTTGTAAGAGGAGGCCGTGTCAAGGATTTGCCGGGTGTACGTTATAAAATTATACGCGGTGCGCTGGACACATCCGGTGTGAAAGACCGCTCTCAGGCTCGCAGCCGATACGGCACAAAGAAAGGAAGTTAACAGATGCCGCGTAATGGACCTGCTCCCCGCAGAGATCTAATGCCGGATCCGGTATACCGTTCCGTCGTGGTAACCCAGCTGATCAATAAAATTTTGACCAGAGGGAAAAGGGGTTTGGCAGAACGAATTGTCTACGATGCACTTACTATTGTGCAAGAAAAGTCAGGCAGTGATCCTCTTACCATTCTGAAACGGGCGCTTGACAATACTAAGCCAGAACTGGAAGTGCGTTCCAGAAGAGTCGGCGGTGCCACTTACCAGGTACCGGTAGAAGTCAGACCGAGGAGAGCCAATACTTTGGCGATCAGATGGCTGGTATCTTACTCCAGACAACGACGCGAGCGCACAATGTCTCAGCGGCTGGGTAACGAAATTATGGATGCGGCAAATTCTACCGGGGCGACTGTGAAGCGTCGCGAAGATACCCATAAAATGGCCGAATCTAACAGGGCATTTGCACATTACCGCTGGTAGTATTAGCGTTTACCGCAACGAAAAAGTCCTTATACTGCTATGGCAGATAATTTTACCAGAAAGTTGCTTCGACGTTAGTCGAGATTTTTTAGCTGGTCAAAACTGATCTTAGTCGGTAATCCCCTTTGTGTATAAGGTCGCAAAGCAAACTTAAATATGAGAAAGAAAAGTTACAAATGGCTGATGCAAAGCGTGAAGTTCCTCTCGTAAACATACGAAATATAGGCATTATGGCCCACATCGATGCCGGGAAGACTACGACAACGGAACGTATCCTCTACTATACAGGTCGCAACTACAAGATCGGTGAAGTGCATGAAGGCGCTGCCACAATGGACTGGATGGTCCAAGAGCAAGAGCGCGGTATCACAATCACTTCAGCTGCTACGACGTGTAAGTGGAGAGACTGTGTGATTCACATTATTGACACACCGGGTCACGTTGACTTTACTGTAGAAGTAGAGCGCTCATTGAGAGTGCTTGACGGTGCAGTAGCTGTTTTTGATGCCGTGGCCGGCGTAGAACCTCAGACAGAGACCGTCTGGAGGCAGGCTGAAAAATATAGCGTACCCCGTTTTTGTTTTGTCAACAAAATGGACCGGATAGGCGCTAACTTCGAGAGAACCGTTGAAATGATCAAAGATAGGCTTGAAGCGGTCCCGGCGGTTGTACAGCTGCCTATAGGTGCAGAAGCCAATTTTAGCGGAGTTATCGACTTGGTGACTATGCAAGCTTTGATCTGGGACGAGGAAGGCATGGGGGAGAAGTGGAGCACCAACCCCATCCCAGACGACCTTCTGGCCAAAGCTGAAGAAGCCCGACATGACTTGATAGATGTGGTTTCAAATTATGACGACGTAGTCATGGAAAAATATATTTCAGAAGAAGAGATAACGGCCGAAGATCTCAAGAGGGCCCTCAGACACGGAACTATTTCTTCGCATATTGTACCGGTGCTCTGTGGGTCTGCATTTAAGAATAAGGGTGTGCAACCCATGCTAGACGCTGTGATTGACTACCTGCCATCGCCAATCGACATTCCTCCTGTGAAAGGTGTTTCTCTTTCGGGGGGAGAGATAGAGCGTAAATCCTCTGATGACGAACCATTTTCTGCTCTTGCCTTCAAAATTATGACAGACCCGTTCGTGGGTAAGCTCACCTATTTACGTATTTATTCAGGTTGCTTAGAAAAGGGCTCCGGCGTCGTCAATACGACAAAAGATAAAAAAGAAAGAATAGGTCGTATCCTGCAGATGCACGCCAACCACCGTGAAGACCGCGATATCGCATTCGCTGGGGATATCGTGGCTGTCGTAGGTCTGAAAGCTACGACGACCGGGGACACTCTGGCCGACGCCAAAGACCCGATCATACTCGAATCTTTGGAATTCCCAGAACCGGTTATTCACGTTGCCGTTGAGCCCAAGACAAAAGCCGATCAGGACAAGTTGGGAAGGGCACTGTTTGCTCTTTCTGAGGAAGACCCTACATTTAGGGTGAGAACTGATGAAGAAACAGGTCAAACGGTTATATCCGGTATGGGTGAACTCCACCTAGAGGTTTTGGTTGACAGAATGCTCAGAGAGTTCAAAGTAGATGCCAACGTTGGAAAGCCGCAGGTTGCTTACAGAGAAACCATCAGAGATAGCGTACAAAAAATCGAAGAACGTTATGTACGTCAGACTGGCGGTAAAGGTCAGTATGGCCACGTGGTTATCGACTTAGATCCTTTGGGTCCTGACGGCACATACGAATTCGTCGACAAGATCACCGGCGGTGTCATTCCGAAAGAATACATTCCGGCCGTCAACAACGGCATCAGGGAGGCAACCGAGTCTGGAGTACTGGCGGGTTATCCGATGGTTGGCATCAGGGCAACTTTGGTGTTTGGTTCTTACCACGACGTGGACTCTTCAGAAATGGCTTTCAAAATAGCCGGATCCTTGGCTTTCAAAAAAGCAGCCAGGGCGGCAAGGCCGGTACTTTTGGAACCCATCATGGCCGTTGAAGTGGTGACTCCCGAGGAATACATGGGAGATGTCATCGGCGACCTGTCTTCGAGGCGAGGTAAAGTGGAAGGTATGGAACAGCGTGGAAATTCTCAAGTGGTAAAAGCACAGGTTCCGCTTTCTGACATGTTTGGATATGCAACAGACTTGCGTTCAAAAACACAAGGCCGAGCCACTTATACAATGCAATTCAATTCCTACCAAGAAGTGCCGGAGTCTATCGCAAAGGTTATTGTGGAAAGGGGCGCCTCCGCCAAATAACACATTGCTTTCACTGTGGTAGCGAGAGAAATTGGCTCCAATACCAAATATCTCCGTAAAATTACGTGCAAGCTTTGTTTGTTGTGTAAAGTTGGTAAGTCATATTTTCTATTTTTGAGAATTGTGGCGACAAAAATCTTATAAAGTAAAAAACTATAAGAAAATATCTTCTTTGGATCACATGCGGTTATAAAGTTAGTGAGCCGGAGAAACGTGAGTGTCAATATGTCAGTTTCGATTGTCTGACACTTACAAAAGATCGAATTGGCCAAAAGCCAGGTCGGTTAGAAGCAAGTAATAGGTAAATGGCGGAGCCAAATGGTTTCGCCCTAGGGAAAATGGAGCTGTAAGGGCAAATGGCCAAGCAGAAGTTCGAGCGCAACAAGCCCCATGTTAATGTGGGTACAATGGGTCACATTGACCACGGTAAAACAACAATGACTGCTGCAATTACCAAGGTATTGCACGACAAGAACCCAAATGTTGCTTTTACCGCTTTTGACCAAATCGACAGAGCACCGGAAGAGAGAGCAAGAGGTATAACGATCTCCATCGCTCACGTTGAGTACGAGACTGAAAACCGTCACTACGCACACGTTGATATGCCAGGTCACGCTGACTATATTAAGAACATGATCACCGGAGCCGCACAGGTTGACGGTGCTATCTTGGTGGTTTCTGCAGCGGATGGCCCCATGCCTCAAACTCGGGAGCACGTATTGTTGGCCCGTCAGGTAGGTGTACCTTCTATAGTCGTGGCTCTTAACAAAGTTGACATGGTTGACGACGAAGAACTCCTTGACCTAGTGGAATTGGAAGTTCGTGAACTTCTCAACGAATACGAGTTTCCGGGAGACGATACTCCTATCGTAAGGGTAAGCGCACTGAAAGCTCTTGAAGGTGACCCTCAAGCCGCAGAGCAAATTATCAACCTGATGGCCGAAGTCGACAACTTTGTCAAAGAGCCAGAGCGTGATATCGATAAGCCTTTCCTGATGTCCGTAGAAGACGTTATGACCATTACCGGTAGAGGTACGGTTGTAACCGGACGTATTGAACAGGGTCAACTGAAAGTCGGAGACGAAGTTGAAATCGTCGGACTCCGCTCAACACAGAAGACCGTAGTTACCGGTATAGAGATGTTCCGTAAGCTACTTGACTCCGGACAAGCCGGTGACAACGTTGGTATTTTGCTCCGTGGTATCAAAAAAGAAGACGTGGAAAGAGGACAGGTAGTATGTAAGCCCGGTTCTATTACTCCCCACACTAACTTTGAGGCCAGCGTCTACGTTTTGAAGAAGGAAGAAGGCGGACGCCACAAGCCATTCTTTACCAACTACCGTCCTCAGTTCTACTTCAGAACCACCGACGTTACCGGAACGATCAGCCTGCCTGAGGGTACGGAAATGGTTATGCCGGGTGACAACACCACCATGACCGTAGAACTCGGTAAGCCGATTGCCATGGATGAAGGTCTTCGCTTTGCTATCAGAGAAGGCGGTCGTACCGTAGGTGCCGGTTTCGTAACCAAGATTATTAAGTAGGGAATATGGCAGACGCCTCACGACAGCGGATCAGAATTCGCCTTAAGGCATATGATCACGAAATTGTGGATCAATCAACCAAAAAAATAGTAGAGACTGTTTTACGTACACAGGCAAAAGTAAAAGGCCCCGTGCCCTTGCCTACGGAGATGCACCGTTATACGGTAATCCGCTCTCCTCATAAGCACAAAGACAGTCGCGAACATTTTGAGATGAGGATTCACAAGCGTTTGTTGGATATCGTAGATCACACAGCCAAGACAGTAGACTCCCTGCAAAGGTTGGATCTGCCTGCCGGTGTCGATATAGAAATAAAAATTCAATCGGCATAGCATAATAAACGAAAACTACGGTTGCCAATGTTTTTGGCAACCGTAGTTCTTTTAACCGGCATAAAACAGGTTCCAAAGATTTTTACTAGGCTGTTTTTAGAGATTGTGATTTTTTTCCAAGATCGCAGGTTTTTTGATGCTATAGTATCTAACTTGTAAGTGTCAGCTGTTTAGCTTTCAAATCGACGTCTGGGCGTGCCTAGCAATAGGGACCACCCAGCCAAAGATGTAAGCGCTCCGTGCGGAATACCCGCCGGAGCTTGCTTGTGCCAAGACTTGGCATTGCCGGTACTTGCATGTTTGCGTATGACGCAAATTATAAAATGATGTGTTGAAAAGCGGTTTTACACTGCTGACTAGGTTTTGAAATAGCGGAAGGCGAGCAAAAAGCTATGGCTACGAAAGCAATCGTAGGCGAGAAAGTTGGGATGACCCAAGTTTTCGACTCCGAAAATCGAGCTGTGCCGGTAACGGTGCTGAGAGTTTCCCCTGTACGTGTTGTACAGGTCAAGACTAAAGACAAGGAAGGCTATGATGCCCTCCAGATAACATACGGTGTTAAGGCAGCTTCCAAGCTCTCTAAGCCGGAAGCAGGCCACTTTAAAACCCATAACGTAGATCCGGGCAAAAAGCTGATTGAACTGCGCCTAGATGATATTTCCGCATACGAGGTTGGGCAAGAAATAGATGCTGGTCTCATCGCCAAGGGTGAAAAAGTTGACGTTACGGCTGTCAGTAAAGGTAAAGGGTTTGCCGGAGGCATGAAGCGCCATAACTTTAAAGGTCAAGGAGCTGCTCACGGTAATCACAAAAAGCACAGAGCTCCCGGCTCCATAGGAGCCTGTGCCACTCCGGCCAGGGTGTTCAAAGGTACAAGAATGGCCGGACACATGGGTCATGTCCAGGTGACGACATTGAATTTGGAAGTAGTCGAATCTGATCCAGAAAAGCAGCTCATTCTTCTAAAGGGCGCCATTCCCGGTCCACGAGGGGCTGTCGTAACGATTAGACAAAGTATCAAAGGAGGTGTGGCACAATGACTGCATCACTGACCCCGCTTGAGACAAAGACAGGGAAAGAAGCACTTCCGCTGCACACGGTCGACTACAGGACAACCGAAGGAACCGTAATAGGCTCCGTCGAGTTAGATAAATCTGTCTTTTCTCTTCCGGTCAATATCTCTTTGCTGCATCAAGTAGTAGTGGCGCAACTCGCCGCTAGGAGAAGCGGAACTCAGAGTACCAGAACCAGAGCAGAAGTAAAAGGTGGTTCAGCCAAGCCTTTCAGACAGAAAGGTACGGGAAGTGCTCGACAGGGCTCTATTCGGGCACCTCACTTTACCGGCGGTGGCGTAGCTTTAGGACCAAAACCACGCAGTTATGATATGCGCACTCCAAAAAAAATGGTGAAGCAGGCTCTTGCTGTGGCTCTCTCGGATCGCGCTGCTTCAGAGCGGATTGTCGTCATAAACGAATGGAATTTCGTTGTACCAAAGACAAAAGAGGCTGTTGCAGCCCTGGATAATCTTGGTGTCTCCGGAAAGATACTGTTGGTAATCACAAGAGAAGACGAAACAGCGTTGCGCTCTTTTGCTAATCTTGGTTACGCTGTGACGATTCCGCGGGATCAGCTGACTGCTTACGATGTTTTGGGTTCGGACTACGTTATTTTTACCAAAGACACACTCTTGGGTGATTGTCAAATAACCGAAAAAGCCAAAACCACTCCATCAAAAGCAGAATCAGCCGCCAAAAAAACCACCAAAGCCAAGGTTGCTAAAGCAGAAGGCGTTGTCGCCGAAGATATCGTGAAAGCTGATGAGGAAATTTGATATGAACATCACCAAGAACGTATTAATCAAGCCCATCATTTCGGAAAAAACTTACAAAATGATGGACGAAGGGGCATACGTATTTGTCGTTGACCCCCGTGCTTCAAAAGTAGAAATCAAAGAAGAAGTGGAATCTGCATTTCAAGTGCGAGTGAAAAGCGTTAATACCCTCAATCGAGTGGGGAAGCGCAAGCGCAACAGAAGAACCCCGACTTTCGGACAACGCTCTGCTACAAAGCGGGCAATAGTGCGCTTGGTGGGCGAAGACCGCATACAACTGTTCGAGACCTGATAGAAGGAAAATTAGAGTGGCAATACGTAAAAGAAAACCGACAAGTGCGGGAAGGCGTTTTCAAACTACTTCCGACTTTAGCGAAATTACAAAGGATAAGCCAGAAAAAACCCTTCTGGTTTCCCTGCCTCCTTCTGGCGGTAGAAACAACTATGGGCGTAAAACAGCACGTCACAAAGGTGGCGGACATAAGCGTCAATATAGGATTATTGACTTTTGGCGTGACAAAGACGGGGTCAAAGCTAAAGTAGCTGCCGTAGAGTACGACCCCAACAGAAACGCCAGAATTTTGCTTCTTCACTACTTTGACGGCGAAAAGCGCTATATTTTGGCGCCTCAAAAAGTAGAAGTGGGAGATATTTTGGAGTCAGGGGAAAAAGCCGATATCAGGCCTGGGAATGCCCTCCCTCTTCGCTACATACCCGTCGGTTCCGTCATCCATAATGTGGAACTCAAACCAGGCGGAGGCGGTAAATTGGCTAGAGGTGCCGGCATGAGTGTACAGCTTGTCGCTAAAGACGGTCCTTATGCAACTTTGCGTCTGCCTTCTACCGAAATGAGAAGAGTACCACTCGACTGTAAAGCCACTCTCGGCGAAGTCGGTAATGCCGAAGTCGAGCTCATTTCTATTGGTAAAGCCGGACGTAACAGATGGAAGGGTGTAAGACCTCAGACAAGAGGTGTTGCTATGAACCCGGTTGATCACCCACTCGGAGGTGGCGAAGGAAAGACATCCGGTGGACGTCACCCGGTATCACCTTGGGGTAAGCCAGAAGGCAGAACACGCGCCAAGCGTAAGACATCCGATGCAATGATCGTACGTCGTAGGCGTACTCGCGGTGCGAGAAGATAGGCCAGGAGGATATTATGCCGCGTAGCTTAAAAAAAGGACCTTTTGTTGATTCTCACTTATTGCGCAAAGTGGATGTACTAAATACATCCGGCGAAAAGAAAGTGATCAAAACTTGGTCAAGGCGTTCAACGATAATACCGGACATGGTCGGTCATACAATTGCTGTCCATGACGGACGCAAGCATGTGCCGGTCTATGTAACAGAATCCATGGTGGGGCATAAGCTCGGAGAGTTTGCTCCTACAAGGACATTCAAATACCATGCCGGTCAAGAAAGACAAGGGAGACGTTAGTGGGCACCAAGACAAACGAGCGTCCGGGCACAAAGGCCATACTCCGCTCATGCAGGATGTCAAGTTACAAAGTGCGTGAAGTCTTGAACCTTATCAGGGGGAAAAGTCTCAAGCAAGCTCTTGATATCTTGGACCATTTAGACAGACAAGCAGCTGTTGTGGTTGCCAAGCTAGTGCGATCCGCTGCTGCCAATGCCGAACATAACGAAATGTTGGATCGGGAAGAACTCTATGTGGCCGCCTGCTTTGCAGACGAAGCCGACACCCTTAAGAGGTGGAGACCCCGAGCAAGAGGACGTGCAACCAGAATCCGTAAGCGCGGTTGTCATATTACCGTTATTCTTGCCAAAATGCCAGAAGCCGATATCGCTAGGATGCGTGCCAAAGAAGCCGCTAAGGCAGTTGACCTCAGAGCACGAAGAGTGGCGGGAGCCAAGAAAAGTCGCAATGAAGCCGAACTGATCAATGCAGACACTGCGTTTGCTGTAAGTGAAGACTCGGCGACTGTGGAGCAGAATGAAACGAACGAGGAAACCGTCGATACAGACGAGGTCGTCGTGACTGATTCCTCAGGTGATGAAAGTGATGCAGAGATCGAAGCGGATGACGAATCGCTCTCAGAAACGACCACCGAAACCGAAGAAGAGGTAACAGAAATGAATGAAGGGGAACACTGATGGGACAGAAAGTCAACCCATACGGATTTCGTCTCGGAGTCACTACGGATTGGAAGTCCAAGTGGTTTGCCGACCGCGAGTACCAGTCTTCCCTTATTGAGGACATCAAAATTCGGGAGTATCTGAACGCTCAGCTCGAAGCAGCTGCGGTAAGCCGGATAGAGGTGGAAAGAACCCGTGACAGACTTAGGATAGACGTGCATACTGCACGACCCGGTATAGTCATAGGTCGCAAAGGCCAAGAAGCGGACAGATTGCGCAAATATCTTGCCCAACTCACCAACAACGCCAACGTGCAACTCAACATACAGGAGATCAAACAACCTGAGTTGGATGCCGCCTTGGTCGCACAGGGAATTGCTGATCAACTCGGAAAGCGTATAAGTTTTCGCCGGGCTATGAAAAGGGCGATGCAATCCGTTCAAAAAGCCGGAGCAGCCGGAATCAGAATTCAGTGTTCCGGACGTCTTGGAGGGGCAGAAATGGCTCGAAAAGAGTCTTACAGAGAAGGCAGAGTCCCCCTTCATACTTTGCGCGCTGATATAGATTACGGGTTTCGTGAAGCCCGGACGACTACGGGGCGTGTGGGTGTCAAAGTGTGGATTTACAAAGGCGATATAGTTCCTTATAAAGTTCAAGCGGAAGAAATTCGCACACAAAGTATTCCAGCAGTCAAGTACTCCGGTGATGCCAGGCCGCGTCGTATTGTAACAGCCGGCGGGGGGAAGAGAAGACCCCCAATTGATGTTGCCGATGATTCAATCGAGCTAAGTGAAGCAGACGTGACGACAACATTTCAGATGAGTTCAGAGGAGACTTTGAGTCAAAAAGCACCCGATCTGAAGGATGACCAACTTGAGGAATTGCTGGCCGAAGAAGAAGAGATAGAACGCAAGACAAGGGACCAGCATCACGACGTTCCTCATTTCCGTAAGGAGAAAGATTAACCATGTTGATGCCAAAAAAAGTAAAACACCGTAAGCAACAGCGCGGTCGTATGACTGGCCTTACAAAAGGCGGGGAAACCATAGACTTTGGTGAGTATGCTATCCAGGCCTTGGAACCTGCATGGGTGACGGCCAGACAAATAGAAGCCGCTCGTATTGCTATGACCCGTCACATTCGGCGTGGCGGTAAAGTCTGGATCAGGGTTTTCCCGGATAAACCGGTAACCAAAAAACCCGCAGAGACAAGAATGGGTTCGGGTAAAGGTAACCCAGAACTTTGGGTGGCCGTGGTAAAGCCAGGGCGCATACTTTTTGAACTAGCAGGTGTGGATGAACAACTGGCCAGAGCTGCCATGGAAAGGGCTATTCAAAAACTTCCTATGAAAGCCAAGTTTGTGGTAAGACAAGCAGCCACTGAAGAGAAGGTGACGATCTGATGCCGGCATTACGTGAATTTCGCGAATTGGACGACAATGAACTCCTGCAAGAACTTGACGATTATCGCAGAGAACTTTTTAACTTACGCTTCCAACTTGCAACAGGTCGTTTAGATAATGTTTCCAGAATAAGAGAGGTAAAGCGGGAAATCGCCAGAATTATGACTCTTTTTACGGAAAGAGATCTTGGTATTGATCGTAGCGAATCTGACAAGAAAGCTCTGGAGCGGGAAAAAAGCGCCATAGAGCGTTCGGCTGAGGAGCCAAGGCGTAAAAGACTGCGTCAAAGCGAAAGCGACGAAGAGGTCGTAACTGACTTTAACCCTTCTTCTGAAGACGAATTGACAGAAGACGAAGTATAAGAGAGTAGATATGGTAGATCAAAAAAAAGATAACGAAACTGCTCAAGAGACTCTGATTTCATCCGAGCGGGAAAACAGGCGAAAGATACGAGAAGGTATTGTCGTATCGAATTCGATGGAAAAAACCTTGGTAGTAGCACTGGTTGACAGGGTAAGGCACCGCAAATACGCCAAAACCGTTCTTCGGACAAAGCGCATTTATGCCCATGATACTGACGGGCTTGCTGGTGTAGGAGACAGAGTAAAAGTTCAAGAAACAAGGCCGCTTTCTAAATTGAAGAGATGGCGTCTTGTTGAGATTTTGGAGAAGGCAAGATGATCCAGCAGGAATCACGGTTAAAAGTTGCCGACAACTCTGGTGCGCGCGAAGTTTTGTGTATAAAAGTACTGGGTGGGTCGCGTAGACGCTACGCCAGAATAGGCGATGTTTTTATTGCCACCGTCAAAGACGCTACTCCGGGCGGAAACGTAAAAAAAGGTGATGTTGTGCGTTGCGTTGTGGTGCGCGCCAAGAAAGAGGTCAGAAGACCGGACGGCAGCTATATTCGTTTTGACGACAACGCCGCCGTTTTGATTAACGAGCAGTTGCAACCCCGTGGAACCAGAATTTTTGGTCCGGTGGGAAGAGAACTCAGGGAAAAGAAATTTATGCGTATAGTTTCTCTTGCGCCGGAGGTGATCTGATGAAAATTAAAAAAGGTGACCACGTAGAGGTGCTTGCCGGTAAAGAAAAAGGTAAGCGCGGCGATGTTATAAGGGTACTACCTACCGACCAAACGGTTATCGTTGCCGGTGTCAACGTTGCCAAGAAACATAAAAAGGCAACCTCTGCCACCACCCAAGCGGGAATTATTGACAAAGATATGCCCATGGCACTTTCCAATGTGGCGCTCATATGTTCCAAAGACGGCCCCACTAGAGCTGGCTTTGCCTTTGATAACAATGGTGAAAAATATCGTATTTGCAGAAAGTGCGGTGGAAAATTATGACTGTAAGAAATTCAGGCAATGCTAGAGTTTCCCAGCAGGTGACTCCGGTTACACCGGTTGCCGGAAAGGCCATGGGTTCTGCTGCCGAAAAGCCAAGACTGAAGCAAATCTATGAGACAGATCTAAGGTCCAAATTAAAAAACGAATTGGGGCTTAGCAATATTATGCAGGTTCCAACGTTTGAGAAGATAGTCCTTAATTCCGGAGTTGGAAGAGCAACCCAGCAAGCCTCTCTCCTTGACGGAGCTGTCAGAGACCTGACTCTCATTTCCGGTCAAAAGCCGGTTGTGACAAGAGCTCGTAAGTCTGTTGCAGGTTTCAAACTAAGAGAGGGAAATGCCATCGGAGCCATGGTGACATTGCGTGGCGACAGAATGTGGGAATTTTTGGATCGTTTGATTTCTCTGGCTATTCCAAGAATAAGGGACTTCCGTGGTTTGCCGTCCAAGTCTTTTGACGGCCACGGCAACTATACTTTTGGAATTTCCGAGCAGTTAATTTTTCCGGAAATAGATTATGACAAGATTGATGCGGTCAGGGGAATGGACATAACAATAGTAACAACGGCGAAAACCAATGCTGAAGGCAGGGCTTTACTTTCTGCTTTTGGTTTCCCTTTTAGGAAAGAAGGATAGTCGAAGATGGCAAAGAAAGCACTTGTACAAAAGCAGATGCGTAAGCCAAAGTACAAAGTACAGGCCTATACGCGTTGCCGTAGGTGTGGCCGTCCAAAGGCGGTATTTCGTAAATTTGGTTTATGCAGGATTTGTCTGCGCGAATTGGTACATGCCGGTGAAGTTCCTGGCGTCACCAAGGCAAGCTGGTAGGAGGCATACTTATGACTATGAGTGATCCAATAGCTGATATGTTGACTCGTATCAGAAATGCCAACAGTGCTATGCACGATACGGTTTCCATGCCTGCATCCAAACTGAAATTGGCATTGGCAGAGATTCTAAAGCGTGAAGGTTACATATCATCATGCGAGTTGAGGACCAGCGCTGTCAAAAAAGACAACGTTTTAGAAATTGCTTTGAAGTATACGCATGACAGAAAGCGCGCCATCGAAGGCTTGAAGCGTGTTTCAACCCCTGGATTGCGTGTCTATGCAAGAGCAGATTCTTTACCCAGAGTCTTGGGAGGACTTGGTGTGGCTGTAGTCTCAACAAGTCAAGGGCTTCTGACCGACAAGGAAGCCAGAGAACGTCAAGTAGGCGGCGAGGTTTTGTGTTATGTCTGGTAAAGGCAGCATGATCCGTAACCTAAGCAAGAAAGCCCCTGCTGTATTAGATATAAGAAAGGAAGGGCCGTATAAATGTCACGTATAGGCCGTCTCCCTATTCCAGTTCCCAGCGGTGTAGACGTAAAAATTGAAAGCGATAAAGTTATCGTCAAAGGACCTAAAGGTCAGCTGGAAAGACAATTGCCTTCTTTGATAACCCTAGAGTCTAGTGGCAATGAAATTTTGGTTTCCAGGAGTGACGACAGCCGTAAAGCTAAATCTTTGCACGGACTTTTCCGTACTTTAGTTGCCAACATGGTGACTGGGGTTAGTGCCGGGTTTGCTAAAGAGTTAGAAATTATAGGCGTTGGGTACAGGGCTACTCTTAAGAATCCCACACAACTGGAATTGGCTCTCGGGTTTAGTCATCCGGTATCTGTGCCTGCTCCAGACGGTATTACTTTTGAAGTACCCGTTCCTACCAGAATTACGGTGCGCGGTATAGACAAAGAATCTGTTGGGCAGGTGGCTGCTGACATCAGAAAAATTCGCAAGCCAGAACCTTATAAAGGTAAGGGTGTTCGTTACGTAAACGAAGTCGTATTGCGCAAAGCAGGGAAGGCCGGTAAGTAATGCAGACCGCAACAGTCCACGAATTGAGAATCAAGCGCCACAAAAGACTGCGCAAAAAAGTATCAGGAGACGTCTCACGTCCCCGGTTGGCCGTATTTCGTTCCAACAAGCACATATCGGTGCAGCTGATCGACGATGCTTCCGGTCGTACTTTGGCGGCGGCGTCCACATATGAAAAAGGTCTTAAGATAAAAGATACCGGCAATGTAGCCGCAGCTCAGGTCATAGGAAAGTTAATTGCTGAACGCGCCAAAGAAAAAGATATTAAAAAAGTTGTCTTTGACCGCGGCGGCAATAAATATCACGGAAGAGTGGCTGCCATAGCTGAGGCAGCCAGGGAAAGCGGATTGGAGTTATAGTGGCCGAAACCCAATATGAAGAAAGAACCATTTCGGTTAATAGAGTAGCTAAAGTCGTAAAAGGCGGTAGAAGGTTTTCTTTCACGGCTTTGATGGTCATTGGCGACGGCAAGGGGCAGGTAGGACTTGGCTATGGAAAAGCAAAAGAAGCCGGTCTTGCTGTGCAAAAGGGTATTGAGGAAGCAAAGAAAAATATGTTTTCTGTGCCTCTTGCAGGTTCCACCATCACCCATCAGGTTCTAGGTAAAGCAGGGGCAGGAAAAATTATCATGAAGCCTGCCGCACCCGGAACGGGTGTAATAGCCGGAGGAGCAGCACGTGCAATTTTGGAAATGGCCGGAGTGCATGACATCGTCGCTAAATCCCTGGGGACTTCCAATGCTATAAATGTAGCCCACGCCACAGTGGCTGCCCTGAAGTTGTTGCGACGTCCGGATGAAGTCGCAAGACTAAGAGGTAAATACGAAGATGAAATTTCCCCCAAAGGTCTATTGAATGCCTTTAGGGAAACAGAAAAGCTCAACCGATTAGCATAGGGTAATCAAGTAAAGATTAAGGAATGCAGTGATGAATGCTATCAAGTCCGACAATTCTAAAAGCGGTTTTGTCAAAGTAACACAGATCAAATCTAAAATTGGCACAAAACCTCTACATAGAGGAACATTAAATGCCTTAGGCCTACGTGGCATAGGACGGACAAATTATTTTGTCGATTCCAGGGAGACTCAAGGCATGCTTGTCCGAGTGGCGCATCTTGTCGCTGTAGAGTACTTGGACAGGACTCAGTTGGAAAAAGAGACCCACAGAAGAGCGGCTAAGCTGTTGGCCGCAAGTGGTGAAGTCGGAGGAAAACAGAAATGATTAAGCTACACGATCTGAGCCCATCCGCTGGTGCCAATAAATCGAAAAAACGTGTAGGTCGTGGTACTGGTGGTAAAGGTGGTAAAACAGCCGGTAGAGGTACAAAAGGTCAATTGGCCAGAAACACTGTAAAAGCCGGTTTTGAAGGTGGTCAACTCCCCTTGACACAAAGACTTCCAAAGCTTCGTGGTTTTGCAAACCCATTTAGGATTGAATACAATGTCGTCAATTTGGATGTCTTGAATCAATTGATTGAAAAGCTTTCAGCCGAAGGGAAAAGTTTAGAAATAAACCCTGAAGTATTAAAAAGCGAGGGTATTGTACACCATAAAGGACTCATCAAAGTTCTAGGGCGAGGCGAAATAACTGCAAAAGCCATAGTCCACGCTCATGGTTTTTCTGCATCAGCCAAGGAGGCTATATTGGCAGCGGGAGGGAAAGTTGTTCTCGTGCCGTTGCCATTCGGAGATAGGAGACCTCCTGCCAAGGGTAACGCTTTGGCTAACAGGTAGTAGTCAAACTTTTTATGTGGTGATTGTTAAAAGTATCGTAAAGCGTTAAACAAGATACTTGCAAAATATATACTAAAAATGATTGGTTCGTACATTGGGGATTATATATTGATCTGATTCCCTTATAATGATCCAATCGGCCCAGCAAGGAAACCGTGCAACAATGACAGACAAGGGTATGGAGGCGGCGTGCTCTCTAGTTTAAAAAACATGCTGAAGGTCGCCGACCTTCGCAACAAAATACTTTTTACTTTGTTTATAATAGCCGTTTATCAATTGGGTGCCAATATACCCGTACCAGGCGTAGACTATGCGAGAATAGCTTTGATCTCAAAACAGGCTTCAGGCACTGGACTTGCCGGTTTCTTGGATTTGTTTTCTGGAGGAGCACTGGCCAGAGCCGCCATTCTTGGTCTTGGCATCATGCCTTATATAACGTCGTCTATTATTATTCAGCTCCTGCAAACTGTCATACCAAAGTTCGCTGAATGGCGTGACCAAGGGGCAGTGGGACAGCGTAAGCTGACCCAGGCAACCCGTTATTTGACAATAGCACTAGCCTTGATGCAATCGTCAGGTATCGTGTTCCTGCTTCATTCAGGTCAACTCCTTTCTGGGACTGCGAACTCTTCATCAGACTTAATTCCTGATTTTACCGCTCCCCGTATTCTGTTTATTATTCTTGTCTTTACGGCAGGAACCGCTTTCGTTATGTGGCTGGGAGAGCTCATTACACAGCGCGGGATAGGACAAGGGATGTCCATAATTATCTTCGCCAATGTGGTGGCCACAATCCCTTACGACATATCTGTTATAAAAGACCAGAAAGGATACTCCGGGCTAGTAATTATTGGAGTGGTTTGCGTACTCATTTTGGTGGCCATAGTGTTTGTGGAACTTGGACAGCGCCGTATACCGGTTACTTTTGCAAAGCGTGTACAAGGTAGGAGAATGTACGGTGGACAAAATACTTATATCCCGCTCAAGGTAAACCAAGCAGGTGTTATCCCGGTTATTTTTGCCAGTTCTCTGCTGTATATCCCAGTCTTGGTTTCTACTGTTTTACCATGGGAAGGCTTCCGTAATTGGGTGCAGGCAAACTTGTATACACCAACATCGGCTATGTATTTGGCACTGTATGGCTTGTTTATAGTTATATTTACGTTTTTCTATGTGCAAGTTAGCTTTGATCCATTTCAACAAGCAGATACTTTGCGTAAACAGGGCGGCTATATACCTGGTATAAGACCCGGTCCTCCCACTGAGAGTTATTTATCGCATATTTTGAATAGAATTACTTTGCCGGGTGCTGTTTTTCTTGCAGCAGTGGCATTAATTCCCTCTCTCTTCTTGGCAGCATGGAGTATAAGTGCGATTCCTTTCTTTGGCACGACACTGCTGATTGCCGTAGGAGTAGGACTTGAGACTATCAAACAGGTTGACAGTCAACTCACAATGCGTAACTATGAGGGCTTCCTGCGTTAAGTGAATCAAATCATTAGGTTGGTTCTCCTTGGTAAGCAAGGAGCGGGTAAAGGCACTCAGTGCATTAGACTCTCACGTCACTATGTGATTGAACACATTGCCACCGGAGACATGCTTCGTGCTGCTGTTAAGCTCGGCACAAAAGTCGGTCTTGAGGCAGCAGAATATATGGAAAAAGGCGAACTGATTCCGGATGATATCGTCATTCGACTTGTTGCAGAGCGAACAAGTATCGGAATTGCACGTGAACGCGGTTTTGTGTTGGATGGCTTTCCTAGAAACGTTCATCAAGCGGAAATGCTTGATGAAATCTTGGTTCCAGAAGCACTAGATGCAGTTGTGAATTTGAAAGTCCCTACCAATCTTGTACTGAAGCGAATAGCATCAAGACGCGTATGTGCTGATTGTGGGGCAACTTACTCAACCAGCAAACGACCCAGGGTCGATTGGATATGTGATAATTGCGGAGGAGAAGTTGTCCAGAGAGACGACGATACTGAAGCCGCTATTCAGCGAAGGCTGGATTTGTATGAAAAAGAAACGAAGCCGCTCATAGCTTTTTATCAGGAACACGGCAAATTGATTGAGATATCCGGAGTTGGACAAGAAGAAGTTGTCAGCCAACGTCTTGCTGTTGCCGTCGATAAAGTCCTATCTCAAAAAACCAACCATGTCGGCTAGCTAAGCGGACAAGTCTGCCAACAGGGTGTCCTGTGGGTGGGGCATGCATTAAATATGTGTTTCCTGCTACCATTGTAGTCCTACAGTCTTCCCTCATTAAGCCATCATTGTTTGATTTTCTAATCACCTGTTGCAGCATTTCACGCGATTTCATGTTTTTTCATGATGTTTTGGTGTCAAAGTATCTATTTTTTTAGAAAAAAATCTAAATATTTTTCAGGCAAGGCAGATGAATTTAGGCAGTAATTATTACTAATAGTAGTTATATCACTACTATTAGTAAACTAAGTATCTGTTTTTGTGGTTTTATTCTTTCTTTTAGTGAGATATATTTAGCTATATTGCCCTCTTTAGAATTCCGCTTTTGCTTTTTAGCCATTCTTCTGGTGGG
>JAKBPI010000022.1:0-22082 GCA_021829645.1 Actinomycetes bacterium
TCTATAAGACTTGCAGGATCATTGAACTGAGCTTGATTTGAAAGTACTCCTATTGCCATAACAAATACTCCCACACTCAAAAGAAAATCGCGAGCATTCAACTAAAATAAAACAGCAGCCATCTAGAATCCAGTCAAATATGTTTACTCATACCTTCTTGCTTGTTGTCAATTTTTCTTTGGTATAACAGCTCTTGTTTATAACGTTCTGATCAAGATTCGACGTTTCATTGTCATAGGATGTACCGATGGCTAGATAGAGTTGATAACATTTTTTCGATTCTAGAGAACTTCTCTCAAGATCCCCACTTTAGAGTACTTGCGATACGTGATCTAAATGAAATAACGTTCTGATTGGTATTGCCATATTTTTTACTATTCGGACAGGGAATGCTTCGGTAAGTACCTCTTTATCTTATGGTATTTGCTGCCTTACGTCTTGAGTACTTTCAACCAGCAAGAATTTATTTACCAACTAGATCATGTGAGCTTTCATTGGTAAAGATATAAGTCATACTCCTCACCCAAAGCTTATGAGCAGTATCTACCAGATATTTCTATTTATGATAATCATTACTTACATTGTCTAATTTATTTCTTCCGGCAGTAATGACTTTTATTCAGACTGCATACACCATAAATACCAAGAGCCAGGATTCTCCTCGTAACTCATTATCTAGAGGTTGTCATCCTTGACGGTCTAGTTCTTTAGCCAGCCTAGGTAAACCATAAACGCTCAAGTTTTAGCTAGATCTGGTCCTATAAACAATTTCTTGCAGGTCTTGCTAGGTCAGCTTCTTTTTGATTAGAATTTCGTCCGGATCTATCTAAATAGTGATATAACTCCTAGAATACTTTACAAAATAGATGGATTTTAAATTCGGTTCTAGAGTATCAATCAAGCGGATAGGTCCTTTCCTCACCTACTCTTATACCAAGCTAGGCCGGAAATGAGTTTTCAACTCGTAATCCTATATTTCCAAGAGTTTCTATTTGGCTACCTGATGCCTTATTGATCTCAGTCGAATAATGTTTTATCAAATATAGCTTGCCCATTGGCAATTCGTTTTACTAAAGCAAAAAGAAGAAGATACTCACTTGAGTGCGTCTTTACTGTAAGTCTTCATCAAATTTTCGCCTACTCCTTACCTTCATTGTCGTCGTCGTCATTCAATTTAGCCGGGTTTATTTTCCTCCTTCTAAGAGGTAACCGTGTTCAAATTTGTGAGCAGGCTCAGTTCATTGAAAATCCAATAATGTGGATCTAACCTAGCAAAGCATTGATTGCCAAGATACTATATAACATAAATGAACCTACTCTTTTCGAAATCTTAATAAGGACTATCAGCGTGGATATAAAAGATATAAAAAGTTATGTTTCAGAACTCACCCCGAATAATTTATTATTAAATGGGTGGTCATCATACTCTCAGTATGATGAGGACGGTATCATTAGGGAGTGCCTTAAGCGAATAGAAACGATCGCTACGCTATCAAAGAGTTTTGTTGAAATAGGCTGTGGTAACGGTCTCGAAAATAATACTCACCAGCTACTACTAGACGGCTATTACGGGATATGGATTGACGGATCAGTAGATAACATATGGTACATAGCGGAGAATCTGGAGGGAGTGTTCTTTGACAGCTTACTCGTTGTTAACAAAAGAGTTGATATTAAAACATCTCCCATGCTTGCTAGCGCCTCTAAACGGTTTGTAGGAGTTTCGTCTATCGATTTTTTGAGTGTTGATATCGACGGATTCGACCGTTATATCTGCGGTGATTTTATTAAGCAGCTAAATCCGAAACTTGTTTGCGTAGAGTATAACGCAAAATTTCCACCACCAACTCGACTTACTATCGACTATAACCCTTCACACATGTGGCGCAATGACGACTATTATGGTTCTTCACTTCAAGCTTGGGTAGACTATTTTAATTTACTAGAGTATAAACTATTATGTTGCAATATTTCAGGAGTTAATGCATTTTTTATTCATAAAGATTTTACATCTTGCTTTACATTGTACTCAGTAGACGATTTATACCAGCCAGCAAGATACAATTTAACTGCAGAACTTCATCAGGGAATACATCCGCCCACACTTAAGTGGTTAAAACAAATTCTTACCAAAAATAAATCTTCTATAAGGTCACGTTCAACTGAAGATTCAGTTGTAGTGGCAAATAGAGAATACGGTGACCTACTGGTATACAAAAAAGATTTTTCCTTTAATACATCTACTATCACTACAGTATCTTTTCAAGAAAGTAAAGTAGCTGAAGTAATTAACTTTCTAAAAGAAAACTATCAATTTTTTCCACTTCTTTTTATACATATTGGCGCAAATATCGGTGCACACGCACTATATGCTTTACATATTCTAGGAATAGAGAAAGCAATATGCATTGAATCTAAGAAAAAATATTTTGATTTATTGTTATTAAATACAGCAAAAAATCAGTTAGAAGACCGCATAGAGTGTAGTGAAGTATCATTAGCAGACTATTCTGCTGTGGGTCAGACAGCGATATTTGATGATTCCCAGAGCAGTAATGATACTGACGAATTGAATTCGACTACACAATTGGCTGGAAGTACCAAAGATGATTATTCTCTTACACCACTCTATACTTTGGATAACTACTTCAAGCAAAATAACTCAGATTGGCGTAATGCTATTCTGTGGGTGAATTTAGACGGTTATGAAGGAGATATCTTTTCTGGTGGAGAAGATGTTTTTTCTTCCGATGCACGTCCTGGCTATATAGTTACAGAATTTTGTCCTTATGTAATCGAGAGAACTTCCGACTTTAAGAAATATTTTGATTTTTTTATTCAGTGTGTAGAAATATACGATATTACCTCTGTGGAAAATAAAACATTTAAAAAAATTACTGCTGATCACTTAAAAGAAATCTATACGGATACTAAAAATAAAATTGATCAGCATGCTTATCTGCTGCTACTGATCTTGAAGTGATGGTGTTCGTAGGAAGTATAGATATATATGTTTTAATTTATTACCAATTCTCATTTTTACATTTTCCTTATCTATGATAAACGGACATAGTATAGAGGTTCCTCCGGCTCCTTCCATGCCAGTTGCGAATAACGATAAGCCAGAAATGATTGGCGTTGTGGGAACCGGAAATGCCGGTATTTCTAATAAGAATATGGCTGTAGGACAAACGGCGGGGAATGAAACCGCCATGATGGTACTCTCTGTCGATCCTGTTATACCAGAGAAATAACAAGAGCCTTCTGTTTCGGTCTTCAGGGGACCTTTATGCAGTGAACTTGTACTGTGACACGCCTACCGTATCGTCTGCCTCAATAACCGTCATCACACGGGAAAAAGTTTTATTAATACGCTAGGGCGAACGGACATCGATGCCGCCTAGTTTGTTAGATGCGTTTTATTGGGTGTAATTGCCGGCCAGTCGTCCGCATGGTTAGTCTGATTTTTAATGTAATGAGAAATAAAAACTTTGGCACCAAATATTCCTAAAATGATGGTGATGAGCAGAAGGATGTATTCTCTTTTGTAAATTTTTCTAAGGGATTCTTTTTTTAACATAACATTCCTTTTTGAAGTCTCTACGGCTAAGTGCCCTTAGTCTCTTCTGATTTCAGAGCTAAGCTAACTTTCAATTCGCTCTAGCAATTATTTTTACTTTATTCGGAGAACAGGTCTTTTATTTCTTCGATAAATTTCGTTGAATCGCCATGATGAAACTTTGAATACTCGGCTGCTGATTTTTTGAGATTTGCATTTATTTCAGGATCAAGAGCGATTCGTATGGTTTGTATAAGATCGTTATAGTCGCTGTACCAAAGTCCTCCGCTAGCTGCCTTTACATGTTCGTATGCGATGGAGTCCTTGTGCGCTATCACAGGGGTACCTAATAGCATAGATTCAATGGCTTCCCGACCTAATGGGCGTGGCGGTCTGAGGTCTATCGTAAGTTTAGCATGAGCCATAAGTCGCCATAAATTTACCCTGCTGGCACTGACGGGCAGCTTCAGTGTATTTTGATCATCGGAGATGCGCCATTGTTCGTTGTCTACTTCGGCTACTGAAAAAGGGTCTATTGCCGTTTTCAATACTTCGTGTGTGAGGGATCTAGAAAACCTCTGTGTACCAGGAGGAAACGAACGAATTAAGAGAACGTATTTATTAAAGTAGCGGACGCCGAAAAGCATATTTTTAGCAGCGTGCCTGTTGATATTAAATGCGATGTGTAACGAAGAAACTTTACTTGGAAAATAAGATTTCAGTAAATTTTCTTCTCCGTGGGACAAAGATATGATTTCATCCGCTCTTTTCAGGAACTTTAGTTGGCTTTCTGTAAATTCGGTAGTTAGCTCGTTCATGAGCGGCAATGCTATAATTTTGGCTGGTTTGTGCGTAACGGCACCGTCATCCAGTTTGCATATGTCATATGGCTGAGCTAAGCCTCCAAGAAGAATGATGTCAGGAGCGATGTTGTCAAGGGCTTCGCTGACAAAATGCGCCTTTCCCCGATAAGCCGTGATGCTTTCAGCCGCCACTTCGGGTATTTTTCTACCTTGGTCATAACTGGCGAGAGCTACTTTGATTAAATCCGATCTAAGCGAATTCCTGTCGACTACAGGAAGTCGATGTACTTGAAAAATACTGTCTTTGACGATTTCGTATTGAGATATGTTCTCATTTAAGTGGATAATGTCTACACTAAAATTACGGGAAGCGGCACCGGATATTAAACGCATTGCCGATGCTCTGTCGTCATTGTCGTCACCCCAATGACACGTAATAACAGCTATTTTTCTCTTCACTGAGTGGTCCTAGTTTTATCACATCGGCTATGTCGAGTATTCTCTTATGCGCAAGCATACACAGCTAATAAATTTCTATATTATGGTAACTTATTGTACTTCTCTGTGACTTCGCTATGGGTAGACTCAAATCTTTCATCCGTATAGCGTGCTAAGTCTATTAAGTCGTTTCTTATGACATCCAGCATATTGCGCATATCAGCACTGGCTACTTCATCGATGCGGTAAGCAATAGCGTCTATGGAACGTGCCAACGCTGCCCTGAAGTCCTGCTCCTCGTTCAGGTAAGTTCCAAGAGCCGATGTCACCATGCGGTCCAGGATGCGGTGAAAAATAGCACGCGGTCCGTAGCCTTTTTTTATATTTTTTCGTGTGTGGCTCATATCCCACCTACGGTGCAGATGATGAATACTGGGGTGGAGGTGAATTGGCTCGCGATCCGCCCTAGCCATGAGTTCGTCAAAGTTAGCTTGTGGTAGCCAGTTCTTTGGATATGAGTCCGGGGTTTTTTCTATCAGCGTCTTCAAGTGTTCTGTGATGATTGTCGAGTCAGCACCGACGTTTCCAGATAATTGTTCCATCTATCATTCTCCTGTGCGGTTGAAAGCGGGCACCAGTAGCGCCAGTGACTTAAGTTTTTATTTAGATAAGGATCGCCCGCTACGATTATATGACCCCAGCGCTCTATGATACGTGCACTTTCGGCTAAATCATCGGTATGTCCGCGACTTTTTGATTCATGGTGGATCAATTCGGCAAGTGGTTCATAGATAACGAGGTAGTTAGATTCGATAAGCTTTAAACAAAAGTCGACGTCATTGAAAGCTACCGGCAGATTTTCGTCAAATCCGTTTACTTTCTCAAAAATGCTTCTTCTTGTCATCATGCAGGCGCCGGTTACCACTGAGCAGTTACGCGTCTGTATGGCCATGGAGTTATACCCCGGATAGCTGCCAGGCAGGCCCCTGAGTACATGCCCGGCTATGCCTCCCAGTCCAACGACGACCCCGGCATGCTGGATGCCTCCGTCGGGATACAGTAACCGCGCTCCTACGGCCCCTACGTCTTCTCTGGTGGCATGACCTAACATCGCATAAAGCCATCCGGGTAAGCGGGCTTCTATATCGTTATTAGAAAAAAGTAAGATGTCTCCTTTAGCTTTTTCAACAGCGGCGTTGTTTATTTTTGCCCAGTTGAAAGGACCCGGCATATCTACTACCGTGGCATCATATTCTGATGTAAGTTCTTCGAGCAGGGTAAAAGTCTCAGGGAGTTCGCTGCCGTTGTTCACAAGAACAAACTCAAAGTTGGGATATCCTGAATTTTGCTGAAGGGAATGGCAGCAGGTAGCCAGCAAAGAGGGCTCATCCCTGAAAGGGATAATGATGCTTACCAGTGGTTCGCCCTTCGGCTTTCTCAGAACATGATAGCGTCCGGGAAAAGCTGGTTCATCGGTTACCGTTCCTTCTTCTCCTCGTCGAGTCAAAGCGTCTTCGATCGCTCTTAGTCCGGCGGTATAGGCCCATGGTTTGGCTATGGTTCCCGGCGAGTCACCGGCAGCTGAGCCGGGGAGTGTTCTCCAATGGTAGAGGACTTCTGAGATGTGAACAATTTTTCCTGCTTTTTCAGTAGCTCTTAGCGTGAGATCGTAGTCTTGGCTTCCGTCGAATTCAGGACGCAATCCTCCAAGTTCTATGACAAGGTTGCGCCGTATCACCGTGAGATGACAGATATAGGCAAAGCTCAAAAGCAAGTCCGGCGACCACTCAGGCTTAAAGAGTGGATCAAATCTTTCCCCGTGAGCGTCTATTTTGTCTTCGTCTGAATAGATCACGTCAACGTCGCTGTTTTCGGCAATAACTTTGGCCACTTCTTCGAGGGCATTCAATTCCAGTTCGTCATCATGGTCGAGGAAAGCTACGAATTCTCCTCTTGCGACGGCTAAAGCAGCGTTGGTAGCCTTGGAAATCCCGCCATTTTCTTTAAGTGCCATAACTTTGACACGCCCGTCACGTTTGGCTGCCGAATTGAGGTATGAATTAATTTCTGCCACGCCAGAGTGGTCATCACAGATGACAAGTTCAAAATCAGTAAATGTTTGGCGGAGTACAGATTCCACACAGCGCTCAAGTGCCCATAAAGGTGTTTTCCAAACCGGCACTAATACACTGATAAGAGGATTTTTTTTCGGTCTTAACTTTTTGAGTGGCTTGTCAGATTGAAATGCGTCTGTGACATTGACGGGTAAATGGCGTTCTTTCAGCCATCTATGGTAGGCTCTTCTATCCTCACTCGCATTGAGGGGATAAGCACGCTTTATTTCATTTGTGTCCATTCCGTCCAGAGAACGACCGTCTTCTTGAATGGCGTCCATTTGGGCTTTACCTATAGGGCTAAGTTGATCCGGCATAGGTAGACGTAAAATGGGTTCAATCTGCTTAATCGCCCAATTGAGACCGGAGAAAGTATGCATCACATCTTGACCAAGTTGCAGAACAGTTTTTGCCCAGAGATTTTCTTCGGGTATTTCATTAGCGAGGTTGAGCGAGTCCACGATTCCATAGTTGGCTCGACAGAGCTCATAAAGGCCGGCTTGACTAGAGAGCACCATATTCTGTGGTGGTAAGGTTTCGGGAGCCAAGAAAGGTTGAGTAGATGAGAGCAACGCAGTGTGGCTGGATAAAATATCCGGAGCCTTGTCTTTTGTCGAGACACAAATCTCAAGCAGCTTATCTAGGTAATGTCCAAAATCGCTTGCTTCTACGCCCAGACGGTCTTTATCGAGTATCAAAGTAGGTAAAGAGTTGAAAGCCAAAAGAGCATTACGCAAAGTCCTCTCATAGGCAGCCAATTTAAAGACGGGAGTCTCGGTAAAGGAGTTTCCGCTGGCGTGAAGGGGGATATTATTAGGGTTTTCGATAAGCAAAATGGCTGCTGTCGGACGAGGAATTATTTTGCGCCACAGATAAGCGCCGGAAGACATTGTATCGGATGTAAGCGCCACAGCCCGATGGGATGTTTGTTGTGCCTGATCATCATGGTTTGATTGCAAGACGTTTTCCAAGAAGGTAAGAGCTTTGTCGGTCAAGCCGGCGACAATATTCTGTGAGCGCATGTACTTTACCAAATTGTCAATTGAGACAGGCATGGAAGCGGTTCCGCCGAGTTTTGCCAAGACATCTTGCGCTATTTTGTTCATCTCATAATAGTTGTAGGCGAGGTGACGGTTTGTGCCGTAAAAATCTGGTGTTGCTATGTTGTATTTTTCAAGTTGGTCGCACAGCTGATAATTCTGAGAAGGATCTGTGGTGACACATATAATAACAGGAACCGGGGCGGTGTCTTTTTTTATTTTATACTCCATAAATTACCTAGATTAGGCCTTTTCGTTTGCTGGTCTGTTACTACATTCTATGCTTTCCCGAAAGCTTTTTATGTAGTATCTACATCTAATTATGGCACATAATACAGTCGGTGTTCTGGGCAACAGAAAAGTGTCATAACCCGGCTGGATCATAAAGTGATTTGGTAAAGATGGTGAAAGCTGATAATAAGACAATCGTCTTTTTATATCCTATACTGGTAGAAAAGGTATTTATCCATAGGTCCTTTCGACAAAAGTATTTTGGCGAAGAAAAGTTGTCAAGGTGAGTTATGACATTTAGACGAGATATTAACTCTTTATCAATCCAACCGTCTTATTTGTCGGGTAAAAGAATCAAACTACGTCCTCTGGACGTCAAAGATTACGAAGATTGGTATAGGGTGAGGCTAAGGTGTCATGACTGGTTATTACCTTGGGAACCACGCCCAGCGGGTTCTCCTTATATGTCAGAAGATAGGCTGAGTTTTGTTACGAGGTGTTCGATCAGGGACAGGGAACGACAGATCGGCACAGGATACAGTTTCGGTATCTTCGTAGGGAATCGTTTTGCCGGAGAAATCAATTTATCTTCTGTGCAGCGAGGTGCTTATCAAAATGGCTACGTGGGATATTGGATAGATAAAGAGTTGGCCGGCAATGGCTATATGCCAGAGGCATGTGTCGTTTTATTCCAGTATGCTTTCGAAGAACTTTGCCTACACCGCTTACAAATTGCCATAGTTCCCAGGAATAACCCGAGTAGGCAGGTAGTTCGAAAGCTGGATCTCAGACAGGAAGGCACGGCCGTCAGATATCTGGAAATAGACGGAGTTTGGGAAGATCACGTTCGCTATGCCATCACCGGTGAAGAGTGGTGGGAAAAAAGAGAAGAATACGTAAAAAACTGGCTGCAGGACTAAATCATAATCCCGGCAAAATACCTGTTACGGTTGTCCCGCTCCGACAAATCCAACGTAGTACATAGGGGCGTAAGAAACCGTCATGCCGGGTTCGGGAGCTTGGATAATGGTCTGTGTTCCGTAAGGGCCGGAGCCGACATACATCGCCACGTGGCTGACTGGGTCAGTAGTGCCGTCATGCGGGAAATAATAAAACAGGAGGTCTCCGGGCTCTAAGTTATTTAGCTGTACCGGTTTGGAGGCCAAATATTGATACCAGGCGCTGTGGAGAAGCGGTATACCTGCTGCCTGCCAAGACAACATTGTGAGTCCGGAACAGTCGAGTCCTGATCTGGATGCGCCACCCCATACGTAAGGTACTCCCAGGAAGCTTTCAGCGGTAGCAACAGCTATATTGCCCGCCGAGTTTGTTCCCGCCAAAGTCAGCGGGGGTTCACCCAGAGAGGCAACCGCATTTGCTGCTTGCTCCGCCGATGTAGCATAAGCCAAGGTTGTTGGATTGGGGCTGGCACTATCGACCTGCTGCGCTATATTGGCATAACCTTGAGCAGCGGCCAATTGACTTGCGGCTTGCGCATTATCGTTGCTGGCCTGCTTAGTTTCTTCCTCAGCCAGCAATCTGGCTTCTGCTTTTTGTCGTCTTTCGCGTATTCTGGCCTCTTTTTTGGCCAGCGCTTCGGCGCGCTTGGCGGCCAATTCTTCCGCTCTTGCCTTTGCGGCGGCAATGGCAGCCTCTTGGGCTACCTGTTGGGCTATTAAGTCTGCTATATGACCTTTTACTTTTGACAGGGCCAAAGTAGCGGCTTTACTTGCATTTTCTGCCTGCAGTTTGGCAGTCCCCGCATTTTTAGCAGCTATGCGATCTGCCGTAACTGATTTTTTTTCAGTAACGACGGCTTTGCATAGAGATGTCTCATCGTTTTGTAGTGCTCGTACGGCTTGCGAAAGAGTATCGGTTGCGAGATTGGTATAAGTTTCAATTGAGCCCATGTTGTCCAGGGAACCAGTCAGAATGGCTGCGAATTGAGCTGCTGATATATCTTGCTCCACGTATGCTTCTACGGCAGCATTCCTAACCGTTATTTTTGCCGCCGCCGTTTTTCTTTCCTCTTTGACTAAAGCCAGAGAGGAGGCATGGAGTTGTTTGCTGGCTATAGAGAGAGCTGCTACCGTGGTGTCGTAGCGCTCGGAGGCGATTTGTAAGACAGTTGAGTCCTGAGAAATACTCTTTTCTATCGAAGAAAGCTTCTTTTGTGCCTGCAGTATTTTATTTTTTGTGGCCGTGACACCGGAGTTAGTGGGTGTGGCATTAGCAGAATAATGCTTTATGGTACCGGCATAGGCTAGTGGTGTGGCAATCGGTATCAAAAATGCGATCAGTAGCAGCGGCCAGAGAAGCAGTGATCTGACGGTTAAATTTTTTAGATGGTGAAGTATTCTCTCGCCATACCAAGAGTTTTCTGTGCTACCTTTTGGGGAAAAGTTTGGTTGTTGGAATGTTTTCAATCTCGATACCCCAATTTGTATCATTTTTAGCTTACTGCTAATTACATTTATATTAGCGTTATTCTCGTATGTCTATGGTTTACCTTGGTTTTTAAGGAAAATTTTAATTAATATATGATCTCTAAGTTATAAACGTCATCTATATGGGCTGATATTTCCAAATTTATATATCGCTTATGTATTTTTCCTGTGATTTTTTCCTCTATTGAAAAAAAGACAATCGCTTTCTTTTGCGTATATAAAAATACGGCATTCCTATCCGGAGAGTGAAAATCTTGTTGCTATAAAGATTTCAATGATTTCAACATAAAATCAGTGTGGGATACCTTGGATGTATCTATGAGTAGTAGTTTTGAAATACAGAGAAATATATCGGAGGCAAAATGGCTGACACGGTTATCGAAATAGCTCTTGGAAAGCTGGAAGGTTTTTACAAGGATGGCGTTTATAACTTTTTGGGTATTCCTTATGCCAAAGCTCCTATCGGATACGGGAGGTGGGCTACACCGAAATCGGCGCTCCCGTGGAAAAATGTATTAAAAGTAGATTCATTTGGACCAGGGTCAGCCCAAATTCGTTCAGGCGCTATCAGTTCCTTGCCCGGAGATCCGCAAGAAAACGACGAGGATTGCCTTTTTGTCAACATATGGACACCCAGTCTTAACGGGGAAAAACTTCCTGTCATGTTTTTTATCCACGGAGGGGCTTTTTTGACCGGGAGTACCTCACAGTTCATGTATAACGGGGCGGCTTTGTCCAGAAAAGGTGTGGTGGTGGTGAGCGCTGCCTACAGACTCGGAGCACTTGGCTTTATGGCTCACCCTGATCTGGCCGATGAAGAAACAGGACTTTGGGGCAATTTCGGTTTGGCTGACCAAATTGAGGCTCTCTCGTTTGTCCAACAAAATATATCTGCTTTTGGCGGTGACACAGATAACGTAACTGTGTTCGGTCAGTCGGCTGGTTCCATGAGTGCCGTTGACTTAATGGGTGCAAATACCGAACACCTCTTTAGTGAAAGCCGTCGTGCAGTCCATAGAAATGTTGTCGATACTGCTAAAGCCCCTCTTGGTCCTAACGGGAAGCCACTCTTTAAAAAACTTATCGCTCAAAGCGGAGGGGTGCTGTCTGCTACGAAAGATGCGGCAATCAGGATAGCCGAGCGAATGGCCGGCGAACTGGGTGTGAATAAGATCACCAGGGAGGCTTTTTGCGGACTTGAGACCAAAGCGATCCTAGCCGCACAGGCGAAAATTGTGTCGAGCATAGACGAAGGTTTGGGAATGCCATTTCAGCCTGTAACGGACGGACTTTTGCTATCCAGACATCCGGCTTCCCAGATAGCATCCGGTGCGGGTAGTGACATAGATATTTTGGTCGGTACAAATCAAGACGAGTTTCGTCTCTTTGCTCTGTCTGTACCCGGTCTAGATACTCTTTCTCTGGCGGGCGTCGCAAAGCTTGTAGGTAGTTACCTAGAGGCCGCCGGTATTGCTAAAGAACGTCTAAATGCCGATGAAGTCGTAGACTTTTACGCGAGTAGGGCAGCATCCGGAGAAGCGAGTGTATCACCGCGCCGTCTTTTGGAGGCAATAGGAACAGATTGGATTTTTACAGTGCCTGTTTCAAGACTTGCCATTTCCCATGCACTTACTGGAGGTAAAGCTTTTAGATATCGCTTCGATAAAGCCTCACCTTTTATGAATGGGGCATTAGGCGCATGTCATGGGATAGAGTTGCCCTTTGTTTTCGGCACTACCACTCACCCGATAGTTTCGCTGTTTTCGGGCAATTCGCAGGCAGTGCAGACATTGTCTGACAAAGTCCAAGCAGCTTGGATAAGTTTTGCCTATAACGGCGATCCTTCATGCGAGACGCTTGGCAAGTGGTCAGAGTACGAGTTGGCAGGTAGGCAAGTCATGAGATTTGACGACGATTCGGAAGTTGTTGACGATTTAGACGAAGATATCCTCAGCTTTTGGGATACGCACCTCGGTAAGTACGGGGAGGCAGGTCCGATAGAGGGTGCTCAGCCAAGTTCGGTCGCACATATGGCAACAGGTTTTGATGATTTAAGAAACAACGAGAAATAAGTTTTGATCAAAATGACGATCATAGAAATATTGTTTTGATTAAATGTCTCAGGTTTTTGTCAGTTAGTATATTTGATATCGGAATCTTTGTAATAATCTTGTATGGTAAAGATCCCATACGGTTAGATTCAGTTATACCGACTAAGGGGGCGTAGCCCAATCGGCAGAGGCAGGGCACTTAAAATGCCTCAAGTGAGGGTTCGAGTCCCTCCGCCCCCACTCTCTGTTATGCCTTAGACCGAAGTTACTCCCTCCGGACAAGCCTGCCACGTCCCACCAGGGGGAATAGGTGAACTTGGAGAAATCTACTGGCTACATGAGCCGTAAGGGCACCGGAGTACCGAGCAGCTCGAAGACCCGGTGTGAAGCGGGGTCGGAGTTGAGGTAACTTCGGCTTAGGCATTGGCCACACGTCTACCCGCTCTATAAGTCAGCAGTTGTGTTGCCGCAAAGACACAGGCTGTGCCCAGTACGCTAATTGCTGTCGCATGCCAATCATCGATATTGCCCTTGGCAGCCGAACGCATTAGAGTGCTGATATAAGATATCGGGTTGCCGCTCGCAATGACCTCTAGCCAATGGGGAAGTAACTGTGCCGGTACAAAAGCGCTACTCATAAAAAGAATCGGGAAAAATAACGGCAGGAGTGCTTGGTATGCTTCGGCACTGCCTGTTTTTAGGCAGACTGAGAATAATATCCCACCATAGGCCATTCCCCATAGTGCTGCTGCTAAAGCGGGAACGACGAGAGCCAGTAGCCAATTGTTCACTACTGCACCATTCAACCAAGCAAAGAAAGTTAAAGTCATGGCAAAAGTTGCTATACGTGTCGCATCACCGGCCCTGCGACCCCAGTGGCTGGGCACGGATCCAATAGGCGTGATCCTGAGGCGATCATAAAATCCCGTCTGTCGGTCAACAGCAGTGCTCACTCCAGCCCCTGCTGAAGCCAACATAGATGCCATGAGAATAGCGGCAGGTGCCATATATGTAATATAGTTACCCTGCCCAAAAGCTCCTAAAGATGTCAGTCGTTCAAATACTCTTGAAAAGATAATGAGCATAAAAAGTGGTAGAACGAGCGGGACAACGATCAAGGTCATGGGCAGCCGTATGATCTCCCGTAGTGTACGAACGTAAGCACGCCAAAATGCCACAACTGAATTTAATGCCATTGTTTACCACCGCCTCGAAACATCCGTCGCGTCAAGTCTGCACCTTGGTTTTGTCGTAACGGCTCGCTGTGACCCTTGATAGCTTCGAGGAAAAAGCTTTCGAGACTTCCTCCCGTAAGGCTACACTCAACCACGTCAATGTCATGTGTGGTCAGGAACGAAAATACCGTTTGGGCAGTGACTCCATTTGGTAGTTCCTGACATATCAAGGTACCATTATCCACATACATTTCATCCAAAGACACCCCCAGGCCGCCAGAGATAAATGTTTGTAACTCGTCAAGGTTATGGTTTGCCTTCAACCTTAAACTGAACTTTCCTACCGCTAATTTCAGCTCTTCCGGTGTTCCGGATGCCACCAGTTTTCCATGTGTAATTAGGTAAACATTGTCACATAACTGATCTGCTTCCTCCATGTAATGTGTGCTAAAGATAATCGTCTTACCGTCTGCCTTTAGCTGCCGTATGATGCGCCAAACCTCTTGTCGACTGTGCGGATCAACACCGGATGTCGGCTCATCCAGAATGACAATTGATGGATCGTGTATTAGGGCTAAAGCAATGGCAAGCCTTTTCTGGGTTCCAAAGGAATACAGGCCTGCTGACCGGTCCATGTACTCTTCAAGCGCCAGCCATTTGCACAATTCAAGCTCTCTGGCACGAGCTAAGTCGGATTTTAATCCGTACTGAGCAGCTTGCATTCTGAAATGTTCTGAACCCGTCATTATTGGATCGAGGCCTACGTCTTGAAGCGCTACGCCCATCATTTTACGAATCTTTCGGGCATTATGAATCGGTACACCGAGTATGCTCACAGTGCCACTCGTCGGCCTAAGTAGAGTAGCCATAATATTTAGCACGGTCGACTTTCCTGCTCCATTTGGACCCACTACACCGGCAATAGAGCCTTCTGTTATGCCGAACGACACGCCCTCAACAGCCTTTACGTCTCCGCTATATACTTTACTTAGGTTGTCTACTACAACGGCATATGAGCTTTGAGGTAGCTGAGTATTGATTCCTTCCTGTTCTACTACCACATCTCACAACCCATCACCAAGTAAGGCCTTCATTCGAGCCTCGTCTTGTTCCGAAGTGTAATTGGCGAAACGATACTTCTGTTCAAAACCCTTTTCAATTGTCGTCCAGCGCACCATACGCCGCATCGGATGGAACCCATCATGGACAAACCCCGGTCGCATCCTGCCCATATGACCCGCTCGTACGATTCTGTCAGCACCAGCCTGCGTAAGAGCGTCAGCAACCTCCATCACATGACTCCATGGTTCGACAGATACCGTCTGTACCAGAGGATCTATCGTAGCTAAGACATCACCTAGCTTACTTATGGAATGGACGTATAGAGTGCGGCTCAATGGGTGCTCATCCACTATTTCTGGTCCGTCTATGACAATAACCGTCCATTCTGAGCCACTTGGTTCCAGCACCTCATGACCATCTGTCATTGCTTCAATTCTAGCTCTACTGATATGAGCTTCCCCATCTGCATCCAATGCCCGACGTGGTATAGCTTTAGCAGCCTTTGCAAGCCACACGGTTACGGCTTCCGCCAACGGTTGCGCGTCTCCTATAACAAATACGTCCTGAGGAGAAAAGCAGCCCTCTTGGTCGTACATAATCACGGCGTATGCGACTCGCATACCTACCATATCCCAGTCGGTAACTCCATCCATAATCAGTGCAAAGCTCCTTTTTGGTCCGAACTCGATTAAATCTGTCCCAACCGGAATGCGTCTTTTGATTGAGGCAACCGATTGTCCGCGACCCCACACACTGACCACATTGGATGCATTCAAGAGAAAATCCTCAATTGAGCATTCTGGTTCCCAGTACAGTACGCTTAATGCTTTTACCACTGGGTGTTCTTCGCCTATATCTGCCATACAATTTGCAAAGCACAACGCACTTATCGGATCACGCTTAGGTACTTTCGCTACTGTTATATTCTTTGTTACCAGACTACGCCAAAGAGTAAATAATGATGCCATCGGTACGTTACCTACCATAATGTGAGATATGAGACCAACCGGCCAGCAACGAAGCAATGTTGCCTTGACTCGGTTCCAATCATCTAGCAATGTAGGATCACCTAAGTCGGTTTCAAGTGTGTCGTATTGTTTTGCGCGTACCAGTGAGTTAGCCAAAAAATTAGCATCCCATTCAACCATTGCTGTCGAATATCCATTGCAGCGGGCACCCTCACGTATGGCCATCTGCCTCCATTTGTTGTCAGGGTCGGACTAATCAATACGCACCCTGTCGAAAAACGCTGTAATGTCATCGATTGACAGTTCCCGAAGTTCCTTACCAATATCTATGGTTGCTACATCTTGTATTTCTTTTAGGGACGGCTTTGCCAATAAAACGCGACTGTCCTCAAAGTCAAATTCATAAAAATCGCCATCTGGCTCAACCCTTCGTCCAGCCAGTAAGATCGGAATCTTGGTAATGTCCTTCATCTCATACCTCAACAGCCATAGATTGGTAGTTTTCTGTAGCCCATCTACGTTCTCTTGTTGCGATGTCAACAATATCACGGAATCCTATATGCGATAACTGATTTGTTTTAAAATCAGTTATCGTTGAAACGATCTCTTCAGTGACTGTCCGTAGCGCTGGTGGATTATATCCAATACCGTGCGATGTTCCCTCGATTAAGACAAATCTATGCTGCTTTTTGGAAGCGCCACCAAAGACCGCTTGTAGATCATTGGGATCCACCTAGTCGTCCTTTGATGCCCCAATTGTCGTTACTCTAGCTACAAAAGAGTTCAACTCTTTGCTCGTTCCAGTTATACCACGAAATTCGTTTTCGCATACATCTTCGATGAAGTTCCTGTGGACAACGTTCTCTGAAACAAGGTATTCTAATGTGTGGCCTTGTTCGTAGAGTGCGAAGACATCTGCTTTTGCTGCCGCAATAACTGTTTTTTCAACGTCGACTACTGGTAGAAGTAGAATAAGACTCTCAACCTCAATGGCGCACTCAACTAGAGTACGAATCGCTGTACGGCCCGACAATGAAGCTCCTATCAAAGCGATAGGTCTATCGGGATAGCAAGTCCGTACATTACTTAAAACCGTCTTGATATCGTCCACTGCAGAAGAAAGAGTAAAAAAGTAAATATCCCCGTCACTTACTCCAACGTGGTTTGTCTGGTCAAAGCGTACGGTAGTCACACCATTTTGCACCAGTATTGCGAGATAACCGCGTAATGGTGAATCCTTTGTTCAAAACCTGGAGCGATGATTGCAACTGGGCCAAGCTCATGTTTTGGGGTGCAGAATAAACCGAAGTTACTCCCTCCGGACAAGCCTGCCACGTCCCACCAGGGGGAATAGGTGAACTTGGAGAAATCTACTGGCTACATGAGCCGTAAGGGCACCGGAGTACCGAGCAGCTCGAAGACCCGGTGTTGAAGCGGGGTCGGAGTTGAGAGCATCTCGAACTCCTCCGTCGTCATCCGCACGGTGTTGCGCGTCAAGGTGGTCCAGAAGCTCTCGGAATCCACGCACCTCTTCGCCACTCGCGTTGTGCTTGCGGGCTACCTTTTGGACGGCACCGGTGGAACGAATGGCCGGGGCCACCGGGTTGTCCCTTTCCGGCGGGTCTTCGTCGGTGAAGGTGAGGCTTGCAAGTGCTTGGCGCAGGTGCCAGACCAGGTAGGCCCCCAGCATAGCGATGAACACATGGGAGCGTACCCGCGCCTCCAGGCGGTGATGGATGGGACGTAGGCCGAGGTCGTCAACCTTGATATGGCGAAAGTCCCGCTCCACGTAGGAGAGGTCCTTGTAGGCCTTCACCACGCCAAGGGCATCCAGCTCATCTCAACCCATACTGGTGCGCAGCACGTAGATCCCATCGAGAGCCGCCTCGGAGTCGATGGAGGCCTGTCTTCTGGTAACGCTGAGGCTCCCATCGCCGATCACCACATCGAAGTGCTTGGCCATCTTGTAGCGGTTGATCACCTTGCCCACCCTCATCCCGATCTTGTCCGCCCCCGTGCAGGCGGCCTTCGGCTACGGCGGTGATGATGGCCCCCCGCAGGCTGCTCAGTCAGCCCAGGTCTCACGAGTCGCGCAGCGCTGTGATCCGGGTCGAGGTGATCATGCCCCGATCTCTCATCATGGTGAGCCGGTCAAGGCCAAAGCGGGTGCGGATGGTCTCGACCATCGAGACAAATGCGCTCGGATCCGCGGTGTTGCCTTTGAAGACCTCGATCGCCACCGGGCACCCCTTGGGATCGGTGAGAAGGCCGTATTCGATCTGGGCCGGACCGAGCAGCTCCATGAGCCCAGGGACTTGGCCATGGTGGAAACCGCTGCCAGATGCCCGTGGGGAAGAGAGCGCAGGATCTGCATCCCCTCTCCCGCCACCACCAGCGTCTTGCCCGCCAGGGAGGCGCGCAGGGCATCGAGAGCGGAGACGGGAAGGGTCGAGACATTACCGAGGGTTTCGTGGCGGATCTTGCCGCCTTAGCGGTAGCTACGGCGTAGCAGGTGGGAGACCGACTAGCGGCTCTCTCCGTCCTTGGTTTGATACTTGCGTACGACCCGGGCGATATGAACTGCGCCTGCCTGTCCAGTTATACGTCTATCTTAGCACAGGCACCAGAAAGCGCACGTATTCTCTTGGCTACACCGTGTCACGTCAAAACGCACCTTTGCGCTGCTCAGTGGTCAAATCGGAGCGGAAATGGCACGTAACTTCGGCTTAGATGACTCACGTATGACCAAGTTTTAGGAGTTTCTACAAAGCGTAATATCTCACATACAAGACTTTCTTGACGGCATTGCTCAATTCCGAATTATTCTGTTGATGATAAGGGATAAAAGTATTGCTCGTGTTTGATTCGCCGTCCATGCAGATTTGTTTGGTCATCAGGTAAAGTAATTCTATGTAGCCAGCCTTTATTGAAAGATTTAATGCCTATAGAAAGTATTTTTGCCAACGACATTTTCTATTCCTAGCCTTCAAATCTTCAGCTATCACTGCAGGTATTAAAATGGGAAATTGGTAAATTCAATTCCAAACCCTGAATTCGTAATCGAATCTGATTCTGTGAATCGGAAAGGTATCTGTTGATAAAAGAATCAACGGTCGATAGCAAGTATCGTTGTAATTAGGCATTCATGGCTCGGCTGAGGAGACACCTTCTTAAAGAGAACGCTATTGGATAATTTGAGGTTGTAGTGCAGTTAACCGGTTATTTTGACGGCAGTTCCGTAAGCACAAATTTCTGTCCAATTCCCGCCCATGTCGGATGTATCAAAACGCATAGCTACGATGGCGTTTCCTCCTTTGGCTTCAGCCTCCTCTACCATGCGGCTCATGGCTATATTACGGCTTTCAGCCAGGTTCTTTGTCATACCTTTAAGTTCACCCCCGACAATAGATTTCAGACCGGCTCCTATTTGTGACCCCAAGTTTCTGCTACGAATGGTAAGTCCGAAAACTTCACCCAGGACTTCCGTAATTTGGTGACCGGGGAAGTCGTTTGCTGTGGTAATGAGCATAGTATCCTCCTTGTGTTCAGCTATGAGTATTCTAATTGTTAAGGAAGCCGTTGGCAAGGCTTTTATGCCATCAATGATTCGCCGGGCAGAGGTTTTTTACGGATAGCACACATCAAATAAAGTGACACGGATCGCAAGAGAGCTGCTTATAATGATGACGTTGAGGAAAATAAAACAATCAAGAAATTGGTGAATTTGAAAACTTTATCCGGATTGACACGTGTTGTAATGATCCGCCATGGGGAGGCGGTTGTCAACGTAGAAGAAATTATAGGGGGACACACAGGCTGTCGCGGTCTTACTAAAGAAGGTATGCGGCAGGCCGAATTGCTGGCCGATAGGCTGAAGAAAACAGGTGAGTTGAATGACGAAATCCTGCTTTATGCGAGTATTTTGCCGAGGGCGATAGAAACAGCCGAGTTCGTCAGCGCGGCCTTTGGCGGTATTGACATTTTGAAAACATGTGAATTATGCGAGCGGCATCCAGGTGTAGCAGACGGACTCTCTTGGGAAGAATATAGGAAAGACTACAAGGGCAATTTTTTGGCCGGCAAGAACATGGAACGGCCACTTTCTCCTGGCGGTGAAACTTATAGTGAATTTTGTCATAGAGTTAAGAGTTTTTTGTTTCAAGTGGGAGAGCATGCAAGAGGTAAGTGTATTGTTTTGGTATCGCACGGTGGGGTAATAGAAGCATCTTTAGTAAAGATGCTTGAAATAAATCCTCCTGAAAATAGTGTTATGTTCCATCCAAAGCATACTTCTATTACGGAATTTGTTGTGACGGGAGAACACTGGGAACTACAGCGTTACAATGATATTGCACATTTACTGTATGTATAGTAGTTCAGATATTTTCTATAGCAGTCACTTTTACTGAATATTTATTTGGCGGTAATAAATATTTCAACACGTAAAATCAGGATCAAGTCCAAACGGAGAAGTTTCGTTTCCGGGAGTTTCTTGGAGCAATACGGGCTTACCTCCAGCGAAAAGTTCTATCGTGTGGGGGCTACTATAGTAGGCATTTCCGTTACACCACCTAGTCAATATACTAGGTTTAGGTAAATAAGGTTCCTGATAAGGGGGCGATGTCCAAGGAACTCCTGCAATCCATAGAGGCGTCCGGGGTCCGCTTGGAGCGTAGCCACCCGTTATGTCATCGTACTGAATGCTTGTTGAATATATACCGACGGTTACGTGCTCTTGGCGTAAGGCATCCAAGGCCCCTTGTATAACTTGAGCGTTTAAAGAAGTATATTTTGACCAATAGTTGCCTTGTCGGAAATTAGAGTACGTTGAACCTGACAGCAAGTCATTTTCTATATCGAGCCACCATAATCTGGAAGCTACATGACGCTTTTTTGTAAATAGAAAAATGTTTCTTGTCCCGTTATAACCGTAGTTATAGGCTTGGCATGATATTTGGAGGGCGAGCGGTCGGAGGTTTTTGCAAAAACCGGCTGGCCCCGTTCTCTCTAAGGCCAAGGCTTTTAACGAATGGCCGGGAGCGTTGAGAAAAATATACAGGCTGTAAGGCTCTAAGTGGAATTTGGCGTTTGCGCGTGCCCATGCCACCTCTGACTGTATGCATGAGTTATATGCTGAATCAAGCCAACCAGCCGCTTCTATAACAGCCATTCCAATCGACTTGGGGAGACGGGGTGAGCGCCTATGACTCTCTCGGCTGCTGCATTGAAAATTGCTTATATCATAACCAAATAAACCTTTTGGAATATTGACATTTACAGGAGCGGTAACCATATCATTTATAATGGCGACAACTTTAGAAGCAGTGTTGATTTTTACATGAGTCAGGGAACCCCAGAATCTGGCATCGCCATAATTCAGGACTTTACCATCTGAGGTCGATACCCAATAGCCTTTTCCGTCTGGTGTTTCGGCTATACCGACAAACGGCCGACGAATATGGGTGTGGACCGGCGAGCCATAAAAGTTTGCATCACCAAAATTTAATACATTACCGTCTTTGGCAAGCAAAACATAGCCTCGTCCATCCGGAGTTGGAGCTAAGGAGACGACGGGGTCTTTAGCCGGAAGCAGTGCGTTACCGTAAGAAGAAGCTGTTCCGAAAGCAAAGACATGTCCGGATGAAGTAACGATCCAGTATCCAGTACTGCTTGGATCGGTGGCAATAGCAACTGCTTTGCCAAATCCGTGTTCATGTACAGCCGAACCACAAAAGCTAGCGTTTCCGAAGTTACTGACGCCGCCGTTTGCTTTAAGTAGCCAATAGCCCTTGTTATTTTTTGTAGCAGTAAATGCAGTAGTAGGACTCGTATGCTTGAGTACTCGGCGAGAACTGAGTTTAGAAGGGAATACTTTTGCGTTCCCAAAGGGATAAATTTGACCGTTTGAACTCACCAGCCAGTACCCTTTACCAGATTCAGTAGCTTCTCCGCCGATTATATCGGGGCCAAAGTGCTTATCAAGAAGCGATCCAAAGTAGTTGGCGCCACCGAAGGTCACGATGCCACCGTCAGCTTCGATTAAAGCGTAGGAACTGCTTTCTCCAGGGGTCGGCGCAGGTATAGGTAATGTCGTAGTCGTTGTAGAGGACGTAGTCGTAGGAGCCGCTGTGGTTGAAGATGTAGTTGTTGTAGAGGAGGTAGTCGTTGTAGAGGACGTAGTTGTCGTAGGAGCC
>JAKBPI010000022.1:22182-43288 GCA_021829645.1 Actinomycetes bacterium
GGTCGGCGCAGGTATAGGTAATGTCGTAGTCGTTGTAGAGGACGTAGTCGTAGGAGCCGCTGTGGTTGAAGATGTAGTTGTTGTAGAGGAGGTAGTCGTTGTAGAGGACGTAGTTGTCGTAGGAGCCGCTGTGGTCGTGGTCGAAGATGTAGTGGTTGTAGAGGACGTAGTCGTAGGAGCCGCTGTGGTTGAAGATGTAGTTGTTGTAGAGGAGGTAGTCGTTGTAGAGGACGTAGTTGTCGTAGGAGCCACTGTGGTTGTAGAGGACGTTGTCGTAGGAGCCACTGTGGTTGTAGAGGACGTAGTTGTCGTAGGAGCCGCTGTGGTCGTGGTCGAAGATGTAGTGGTTGTAGAGGAGGTAGTCGTTGTAGAGGACGTAGTCGTCGCGGGTAATGTCGTAGTGGTTGTAGAGGACGTAGTCGTCGCGGGTAATGTCGTAGTGGTTGTAGAGGAGGTAGTCGTTGTAGAGGACGTAGTCGTCGCGGGTAATGTCGTAGTGGTTGTAGATGGCGAACAACCTAGTTGGGGATTGGAGAGTGTAATACTTGAATTGGCTACGGTTGAAAAGTTCTCACGCCCTACTGTGATAGTTGACACAAGTAGGGCTGTACTCAGTAAAAGTGCTGCATGGTTGTGACACAGCACCTTTTTTCTTAGTGTATTTAAAGCAGATCTATATTGATTGACAGTTATATGCACGCGTCCAAGCATCAGCCACGAAGCAACTCGGCCACCCTGAAAGCCAAATCTATGGATTGTTTAGCATTCAGTCTGGGATCGCACGTTGTCGTGTATCTGAGTGGCAACTGTTCTTCAAGGATATCAGCGGCGCCTCCTAAGCATTCAGTAACGTCGTCTCCTGTCAGTTCCACATGGACTCCCCCTGGCCATGTTCCCATTTCTCGATGAACAGCAAAAAATCCTCTTATTTCCCCCAAGACATCATCAAAATGTCTTGTCTTGCGCCCGCCTTCTGCTGTAAAAGTATTGCCGTGCATCGGGTCGCATTCCCATACTACCCGGTGTCCGGACACTTGTACAGCTTCAATCAAGTGTGGGAGGACAGAGGTTACTTTATTGACTCCCATTCTGGCAATGAGTGTCAAGCGCCCTGGTTCAAAGTTGGCATCAAGCAAGTCACACATGTGCACAACTTCTTTAGGATCGGCAGATGGTCCAAGTTTAAGTCCTATAGGGTTCTGTACTCCCGACAAGAATTCGACGTGTGCTCCATCTACTTGGCGTGTACGCTCACCGATCCATAGCATATGAGCGGAGCAGTCAAAATGCATACCTGACAGAGAATCAATTCGCGTCATGGCCTCTTCGTAATCTAATAAGAGTGCTTCATGGCTCGTGAATAGATCCACTTGATGGATAGGAGCCCCTTCGGAAAGATCCACTCCACAGGCTTTCATAAATCTTAGTGCTCTGTCGATTTCTTCCGCAATGGCATCATAACGCCTTCCTTCTGCACTGGCTGCGACGAATTCTTGGTTCCACGTATGGACTTTAGAAAGATCGGCAAATCCACCTTTGGTAAAAGCCCGCAAGAGATTGAGCGTGGAAGCAGAGTGATGATATGCGCTTATCATTCTTTTGGGGTCCGGAATCCTCTGCGAAGGAACGGGAATATCGTCATTTACCATATGCCCCCTAAACGAAGGCATTTCCACGTCTCCGACCTTTTCTATGGCAGATGACCGTGGTTTGGCAAATTGACCTGCTATACGACCTATTTTGATGACCGGTACTCCGGATCCATAGGTGAGAATAACAGCCATTTGCAAAATGACTTTTAATTTGTCCCTGATCATATCTGCTGACAAATCGGCAAATGATTCAGAACAGTCTCCTGCCTGGAGCACAAAAGCTTTACCGTCAGCGACTTGGGCCAGTAAATTCTTTAGTCTGAGAGCCTCTCCGGCAAAAACAAGGGGAGGCAGTGTTTTGAGCTGGTCGACAACTTCTTTTAGCTCAGTTTGATTTGGCCAACCCGGATCTTGATGGATTTCGCGTGTTTTCCAACTTGCAGGATGCCATGTTGTGTTGTTTGACATGTTGTGGCTTCTCCAATAGTGAAGTTTGATATGGCATATTTAGCGATATCTTTATTAAAAACTTACTTATATTTTATAGCCCGCTTTGCGTCCTATACAAAGCAAAGATCGATATTTATCTTTTTTGCTTTACAAGACGTCAGTTTTTTATCTCTTTGAAATTGTCGTAGTAGTAGTGGATATAAACTGTTCATGCAAGTGACTCCGAGTATCGAGAAGTAGGCAATTTGCGTATAGGCATTTTAGGCGGTACATTTGACCCCATTCATATAGGCCATCTGATAGCGGCTATCAATGCACGTGATGAATTAAACTTAGAAAAAGTCCTACTTGTGGTGGCAAATCAACCATGGCAAAAGGTAACTGTTCGTCAAATTACTCCTTCCGAAATCAGATTTGCTATGGTCAAAGAAGCCGTTCAGAGTCTTCAAGGTCTCGAAGCTTGTGATTTGGAAATTGCAAGAGGCGGTCTTTCCTATACGGCAGACACGATAGCCGGTATCAAGCGGACCTATTCCGAACCGGAGATATATCTATTAGTGGGAACAGACGTTGCCAAAGAGCTGAGTACTTGGGAACGTGTGGAAGAATTTCGTAATGACGTGCATCTGGTTGTCGTGAGCAGACCCACTGAAGATGCGCAAGACTCCGACCAATTCATGGATCCCATCAGAAGCCTGGAAGAAGATGAACTAGCGTCAAGCCTACTTGGCTGGAAGGCGAGTTTTTTAACAGTTCCGGCTCTTGCTATCTCTTCTTCTCATTTGCGACATAGGGTAAAAGCAAATAAGTCCTTAGATTTTTTAGTTCCACAAAGTGTAATAGACATTATTTATTCAAATAAGCTATACTGTTAATAGTTAGTTATAACGATAGGGGAAATGCTTGCAGGTAAGTCAAGGTTGTTGTCAAGCTAGTGCAGTAGTCGTGACTTTGTGTTTTCCATCTGATATGTCGAGTCTTGTTCATGTGAAAAGGTGCTTCTTTGAGTCTCGATCTTGCTAAAGTTGCGGCGTTAGCCGCCATGGAAAAAACAGATGAGCCAATAACTGTACTTGATGTCCAAAATATCCTTGCTATTACGGATTACTTCGTCATTTCAAGCGGTAAAAATTCCAGACAAGTTAAAGCCATAGTTGACGAAGTAAACAAAAAAGTAAAATTAGCAGGTTCTTCGCCACCGAGACAAGTTGAGGGACTCGGTGAGCTGGAATGGGTTTTACTCGATTACGGCACCTTTGTGGTGCACGTTTTCAGTACGGAAGCCAGGTCTTTATACAGTCTAGAGCGTCTGTGGGAAGATGCGGAACGAGTGGACGTTGCCAGTAAAGAAGTTCCAGTCGCTACGAGTGCTGTCAGATAAACAGGGTAGTTGCCTTAATCTGGCTAATCCGCATGTGCCCTGGTAATATGGTGTTTTTATATACCTAGGCTGGTTGGCTTGCTTGAGAGGGAATTCTGCTCCTTTGCTCCTTTCCATGGAGCACGGGCTAAGACTATGCCCTCTACTCTCCTAGCCCTCCCGTTTTCTTGTAGATATTTGGCTACTGCGTTTAGTTGAAGTCCCGTCGTGCATATATCGTCATAGACAAGTATATATTTGTCCTCTGTCCTCTTGGTACATGAGATAGATAGTACCTCCAGAAGTGCTTCTGCAGCAACCTCTTTATCCTTGTACGACTTCTTTGCCGATTGTTTGGTTTCTTGAGTCTTGATAAGTGCTCTTGTATCGGCTACATCAAAAGCCCAGTTATCCAAAGAATCCTCTTTTTGAGCGGCTTCGATAACGTGTTCGGTGTGGCGTGGTTTGCGGCTTTCATGTGTGGGATTGGCAACTATCAGATCAGGGCGATCCTCTGTGAGGTTTTCTTCCAGCCAAGCGAAGAGGAAGCGACCAAAGATAGAAGCCCAGCCGTACTTATTCTCGTACTTGTAGCGATGAATGGTCTCTTGTAACTCGCCTTCATGATACTGAATGTGATGAATTTTTTGGACATACCTATCCTGACTATGACAAAGCTTGTTTTTGCACCCAGTATCTTCTATGCGCTGTCCGCATATTTCACAGCTTTCACCGGTGTATTTCTCGGTAGAGTTCCTAAAACAATCAAGGCAAAATTTGGCAGGGCCACCTTTTAGGTAGGGACATTTTAAACAGCTAGGGAAAACAAGATCCTTGTCTACCGGTCCTATGGTGTGATCAGGCATCAGCGGATTAAAGAAGCGAAAGAGATAACTGTTGACGTTGTTCGCCGGCTATCCGTATCCTCTCGGGTGCTGCTAGGTGGCTAATGACGTTTTGAATATCTTCGACTTCGATTGCACCGCGTTCCTGCACGTATTTTTTAGCCCATTCCTGATCTGTGACAAGCGATTTCAGGAGAAAGACTTTTTTTCCGTGTTCTAGCGCCAAGCGCGCTTGCATTTTTGCTCCTGACGTCGAGGATGCTTCAACGACCACGGTGCCCTGAGCCAGTCCCGAGGTGACGACGTTTCGACGAGGGAAAGTGTCTCGTCCCGGCGCACGCGTTGGCCAGAATTGTGAAACAAGGGCCCCGTTGTCGGCTATTTCTTCGGCAAGATCACGATTTTCCGGCGGATAGCACTTGGTGATGCCGGTTCCCAATACGGCTATAGTGCGTCCTCCGGATTCAATGGCAGAGCGATGGGCTTCTGTATCTATCCCGCGGGCAAGTCCGGAGACAACAGTGACCCCTTTTTCTACAAGCGAGTTTGTCATGCGTTTGGCATGTCTAATACCGTTAGCAGAAGCTAGACGAGTACCAACGACTGCCACGGAGCGGATGTCATTTTCTGCGAACTCCCCTCTGATAAATAGAAATGGAGGGAGGTTGGAAATGAGACGGAGGTTGACCGGGTAGTCTTTGTCAAGCACGGTGAGAAGTCGCGCCCCGACTTTGCTTGCCGCTTCCAATTCTTGCTCAACTCGTTCAAAGAGAAGTTCTGGCTGTTTGATTCCTTGACACAAAATGTCCAAACCGGCAGTGGCTGCTTTGCTCTTTTCGTTGATTTGTCCTTGCCAAAGTCGATCAAGCCCATCGTCGAGAAGCGTTTCTCTGGCAATGAGACTCCAGTCAAGGGTTTTGTCTTCAATACGTATAGCGCAGAGAGCGAGCAGTCGGCTTTGGCTTTCGCTGACATCAGCCATTTCTCTCTCCTTCTCTTCTAATATATATCACAAATGATATTAGCGCCGTGCTGCGACAGTTGCTAAAAGAAGACCAATGGAGCCAATTCGACCGCTATATTTCGCACGCGAACAATAATTTTACTTTCTGTCAGCAGTTTCTAATTGTATCCATAACTCTGTTGTTTCATTATCAAGACTAAGGATTTGCCAGTGCGACATCGTTACGTAACAAGAAATGATACCTGGACTATTAGCAAAGAGATATTGCACTATTTGGTGTTAAAGTTAGGAGTTTTGAGATAATATAGGAACACCTTCCAATCAAATGGAGGGTTAGAACGAAATGGGGCTGACATAATGACATCTATGAATACTTTCAATGACTCGTTCACACCGCAGGTGCGTCAGTACAACCAACGAATGGCTCGACGAATTGCGAAGCGCGCACACGTGAACGAGGAGGGCTTAGTAGTGTGCTTTGCATTCAATAACCTCTTAACGACACTGCTTATCGGCGTTATGGAAGACGCAGCGAGATACATTCCGTCGATTGGCGTGCTCATAGAGTTTGCGATCAGTATTGTGACGTTTTACTTCCATCGTATCGTCTTGGTTACGGATCAGAAAATTTATGTGTATAGGGACTGGCCCTTTCACTTTCCAGGAAAACAGCTGGCTGTCTATCCACGCCACGCAGGTGTCGTGACTCTGGGCAGTTTTAAAGAGGGCAGTTTCTCTCGCTTCATCCGTCGAGGCCAGTTGAACTTTGAAGACGGCTTTGTTGTCTATCACGGTATCTTTTGGATCCGTCGTGCCAAGTATATTGTCCAAGTAGGCAACACTCCTGCAGTAAAGTATTTTGCCGACCACAAAGAATAATTTCATTGTAAAAACCTTTCCCATATTAAAAGGACTTTAGAGTGCATCTTCTCTGATGTAAAGAGGCATCGCAGAGGGTGTTTTTTCGCATGCTCGCAGTAAACCGCAATCCTTGGATTATCGCCATCTCAACGAAACCCCGGTAAATCATAGTATGAATGTCCTAGCGGGCCAAGAGAGCTGTGTTCAAAGTCAGTAACCATTTATCGTACGACCATGACTTGTATGCGATACCCCATTGAAGTTTACCCAGTTATGGTTTCGGGAGGTTTCTTTACTTTCAGCATCAAAACTTTGCTTGATTGCGGCGACAAAGAACCAAGCCATAGTTCATGGTGACTTTGGCAAAGAATTGACGAAGCATTTACTTACTTTCCTATGGGCGTTACTCCGTCAAGTACGCAATATTTATGCTCAGTCAAGCCGAGAATTGTTTAGAAGAATACACAGGGGTTAGATTCAAAATAAAAACAGATAAACATACTGACTGCGATTATATTGTGAGTAGTTGCTAAGCACCGGGACTGTGTACGTAAACGGTCATGCTCAAAAACAACTGCCTGCTATAGGAGTCTAATTTTATTTTAGCTTACATAAGACAATATCCATGTAAGAAATTATCTATATAAGCTTATGTAATTATATAAGAAAAACTCGATTTTGGCTTTGGTAAAAAGTTGATGATTTATGGAGAGCTACGAAAGTTCAGTGCAGCAACCGGCTGTTCCGCTAAGTAGCGTTACGGAGCACTTTTCAGTCACGGTGAGCCGTAGAAGGTTTATGAGTAATTGATCAGCTTTTTTTGGCGGCTACTTTTAGCGTATTGACTGGTCCTATACAGGAAAAGTGTCTGATGTTAACAGCCAATTGTGTGGGGACAATTTCCAAGTAGTCAATTCTGTTCACAGGGTCTGTCGGGTCTGTACCGTTTGGTAAGTAGGCCGGGAAAGGTGTACCTCCGTAAGTAAATTGAACACCTGTTACATTGCAAAATTGTGTTAGGGTCCATACAATTTGTCCCAACTCTTGGTAGAGATAAATCGCCGGAGAACTAGCCGTAGTCGTGTCCAGGCTAACGGTGGCTATAGGATTCGCCCCTTTGCTGATTTGCAAAGTAAGCTTAGGCTGTGGGTTAAGTTGTAGTGCTGTTGTAATATTATTTTCTTGTTCTGTGAAGGTAGGTCCAAGGGCCAACTCTTTCAGTGCCAGTTCTGGTGTCGGATCGGGAGCTGTTCTTGTAACAGGAGTCAGGAGGCCATTATCGACGAAATAAACGTAGAAAGTAAGACCAGTAGGCCCCTTTTTCCCTATAGGGGTTTTCGGTGTAGGAACAGTTTCCTTGGATTCTGTTTCAAGACCATAAGGAATTTGCTTTAGCGGGATCGGGTTGGGTTGAGAACTCAACGGAACACCGCATGAACTGAGAGTTACAGCCAGAATCAGTAAAATCAGTAAATTTTTTTTACCTTTTCCGAAGACAACATGTTTCATTGCTGTTTTTCCCGTGATTGGCGCGTCTGCCGCTTTTTTTTCTGCGTCTTCTTGGCGTTGTCAGTAATGTATATATTAGTAGGTATTTCGAATACGAACCGGGCTCCTCCGCCTTCGTTGTCGGTAATGTATATATGCCCCTTATGCAGTTTTACATGCTCTTGTACAAGTGCTAAACCCAGACCGGTACCGTCGGTCATACCACGTTTGCCGGCAATTTCTGTACCTCGACTAAAGCGTTCAAATATGCGCTCCCTGTCCTTAGATTCAATGCCGGGCCCATGATCTTCAACGGAGACTCTGACAAAGTCTCCATGCAGGTCTACGGTTACCCTTGTTGCCCCACCGGCGTAGCGGTTGGCGTTTTCCAAAAGATTGGCTACGATCCTCTCTATTCTCCTTTTTTCGGCAGTAATACGTAGGTGACTGGCCTTTTCGTCTATTATGACCGGGACTTTGTTTTGAGAGAACTGATTGACCGCTTTTGTGATCAGTTCGTCTATTTCTACTTCGTCAGGAATCAGTTCGGCAGCGCCAGCATCCATTTTGGAAATTTCCAGTAAGTCGCTGACCATTCTTTGAAAGCGCCTTACTTCGCTTGCCAAGAGATCCAGAGCCTGCCTGGAACGTTCCGGCATTTCGTCTTTTCTGGATTCCAGAACAGACAGAGATGTTGTGAGGGTGGTCAGGGGGGAGCGCAGTTCGTGACTCACGTCAGAGGTGAATCTGGCATCTCGCTCGATCCGCTCTTGTAGTTTGTCCACCATGGTATTGAAGGAAGACGCCATGACGCTTAGGTCTCCCACATCGGTTGTGGCCAGTCTTGTTTCTGGTTTTCCGGAGGCAATGTCTTCTGCGGCTCGAGACACTGCTGTGAGCGGTCTCAATGATCTTCCTGCCGCCCACCTCCCTAGGATGGCTCCTGCAAGAGTAGTGGCAATAGCGGCAAAGAATAAGGTGATCAAAAGGATATGAAGTGTATTGGCCGTATTGCTGAGATCAAAAACCCCTATGTAAAGAGCTCCAGAAGAAGGTATAGGTATCCCTATGGCAAGATGCGGCACGCCTCCGTAGTCAAAGTACTGTTCTGCCGGCGTGCCGTTTTTGATCATTGCCAAAAGGTTTGCAGGAAGGTTTTTTTGCGTAAAAGTAGTGGGATAGTGATACCAGTTGCTAGATACGTATACCAGCGAGTAGGTGCCGGTGAGCGGGTCACCTGTAATTTCATCGAGGAGACTCGGTATAACGGTAGCAAGATGTCTGCTTCTGTCGGTATATTGATAATTCAAAAAAGGATGGGGTCCTTGCAATTCGCGTTTGGTAGTAAAAGCATTGGCGTATGCTATGGAGAGCAGAGATGAAGTTTCCTGATTTAATATCGAGTTACTGGTAGTGATGTAAGTGACCGTAGCAAGGCTGGCGGAAAGCACCAGTGCTCCCGCTGAGAATACAAGGGTTACTCTGTTTTTCAAGCCTAAAGGTATGTGTATGATACTGCGTTTGAAGTTGTTATGTTTGATTGAAGCACCGGATATATTGGCATCGGTATCCAGATTGACCTGACTGCCCCCGTTTGTTTTGGATTCAGTAGTAACAGGAGGCGGGGGTTGTTTGGGGTTTGGCCTGCCGGGTGTTTTGAAGAGCAGAACAAGATAGGAAACCAGTAAATCGCCTAATTTGGCAAGCCCGGTTTTTTCCTTCCCGATATCAATAATGATGTCGGCAGAGGGGAGTTGGGGTGTGGATCTTCTTTTGAATAAATATCCTATTTTTATTTTTGCCGTTCGTGCATTCCAATTTTTCATGGGTGATTTGTCTAAATAACAAGTTTATAACCAAGTCCACGGACAGTCAGGACATGATCGGGGTTTGCCGGGTCGCGTTCCACTTTAGTGCGAAGACGTCGTATGTGAACATCGACCAGTCGTCCGTCTCCAAAATAGTCATAGCTCCAGACTTTTTCCAGAAGGTGTTCTCTTGACAGGACTTTACCCGGATTGGTGGCAAGTTCGCATAGCAAAAGGAATTCAGTGCGTGTCAAGTGAACCTCTTCGCCGTTTTTCTTTACTTCACCTGCTTCAGGTAAAATTTCTATTTCTCCAACGGTAATTAATCCGTGGCTGCCCTCTGCTGCCTTCGAGCGTCTCAAAAGCGCCCTGATTCTGGCAGAAAGCTCTTTTGGCTCGAATGGCTTTGTGACATAGTCGTCGGCTCCTGCCTCCAGGCCGGCTACTACGTCATGGGTGTCGGCTCTTGCCGTTACAATGACGATCGGAACCGTACTTTGCTTTCTGATTTCCCGACAGCACTCGAAACCGTTTATACCAGGCAACATTATGTCGATAATGACCAGTTCAAAACCATCGTTGCCGGCTGAGAAAATCTCCAGAGCCCTTTCACCGCTTTCCGCTTCTGTAACTTCGTTTCCCTCGTCTTCTAGGGAAAGTCGCATGGATACGCGGATTCTTTCGTCGTCTTCAACAATTAATAACTTAGTGGCCATATTATATATTGTCTCATATCAAGCAGGAATGCACGTAATTAGGGTAAAGTTAATTATATAAATGGGCTGGAGCTTGAAAGAATATGAAAAATACCTCACAAAAGCATCGCCCAATACTTCCCGTGCCTACTTACAGGACGTAGAGCACTTTATCACTTTTGCCATCAGAGCCGGTATCGGCTCCCCTGACGGCATAGACAGGGTGTTTGTAAGGAGGTATTTGGCAAGCCTTTATACAAGGCGCTATGTAGCCTCCAGCATTGCAAGAAAGTCCTCTTCACTTCGTAACTATTTTAGATGGGCAAAACTCAATGGATTAGTTTCTGATAACCCGACGACTCTGGTAAAGGTAACTTCGAAAAGAGGTCACTTACCGGAGGTTTTGGGTTACGAAGCTGTGGAGAAAATCCTGTTAGACAGCCCCAATGACGGTAGCACAATTGATCTCAATCAAGCACATGAAGGAACCGTACCGCATTTTCCCGACGGGGAGAATTTCTCAGATGGCAAAGCATTGCCAAGTGTCACGGGAGCGGATCCCAGAAGAAAAATTCAATGTAAATTGAGAGACGATGCGATTTTGGAGATTCTATACGGGTCGGGATTGCGCGTAGGCGAATGTTGTCTATTGGATTTGAACAGCATAGATTTTCATCGCGGTGTGCTTCGTGTGTTGGGCAAAGGTTCAAAAGAGCGCATTGTCCCGGCTTCGCAAGCAAGTCTGGATGCCTTGGGAACATATCTGGAAGATGCAAATGGCAGAAAAGCTTGGTTGTCCAAACGTACCGTTGCCAGGGACAATGCAGGATATCTCACTAATGTGAAAGACAAGGCCCCGGTAAGAGCCACAAAATCATTGGCTGACCCAAGCTTGACTGACGCCAATACCCTGTTTTTTAATTTTTCGGGGCATAGGATAAAACCACGCGATATATATCGTTTGCTGCAAAAACGCACAGAAGCTCATGTTCATCCCCACATGTTGCGACACAGTTTTGCCACCCACCTACTTGATAACGGTGCTGATTTGAGAGTGGTTCAAGAATTGCTGGGGCATGCCAACTTGGGGACAACTCAAATTTATACGCATGTCTCAAAAGAGCGACTTTTGTCTGCCTACAAGGATTTTCATCCCCGGGCAAAATAAAAAGTGGTCAGTAAGCGATACTTACCGAGGACTTTTTCAGGCCTAAGAAGTAGGATCGTATGGCACCCGTATACGATCTTTCTCAGGGGAATTTCTTGTTAGCGCAAAAGCCAGGTTGGAATCTTTGCTAACATAATAAGCCTTATAAAGGTTTTGCTCACGCAAACACTTTATGGGAACACCGTAAATCATTGGAAAATAATCCGGTCAAGCCCACGGTCGCCTTTTGGCGTGCTGGTCGGATAAGAAGAACCGTTGGGAGGAATACATGGCAGTCGTAACCATGAAACAACTTTTGGAGTCCGGAGTCCATTTCGGGCATCAAACAAGGCGCTGGAATCCAAAAATGAAGCGCTTCTTATACGGCGAGAGTAATGGTATTTACATTCTCGATCTTTATCAAACTCTCGAACGTTTGGAAGTTGCCTACAGCTTTGTGCGTGACCTGGTAGCCAAAGGAGGCACGGTCCTGTTTGTCGGCACCAAAAAGCAGTCTCAAGACCCGATCGCTGAATACGCTTCGCATTGTGGTATGCCCTATATCAATCAGCGCTGGTTGGGTGGTATGCTGACAAACTTTGAAACCATTCTTGGTCGTGTAAGAAAAATGTCCGAATTGGAGAATGCCAAGCGGTCTGGCGAATTTGAAGCCATGCCGAAAAAAGAAGCTCTGCTACTTTCTAGGGAACTGGAAAAGCTAGAGCGTAACTTGGGCGGTATCCGTAGACTGACAAAAATTCCAGATGCTATTTTTGTCATTGACACCAAGAAAGAACACATAGCCGTAGTGGAGGCACGCAAGCTCAAGATGCCGGTTATAGCTGTTGTGGACACCAACTGTGACCCTGATATTATTGACTACCCAATTCCCGGTAACGATGACGCTATCAGGTCGGCAAGACTAATGTGCCGTGTGATCTCTGATGCCGTGCAAGAAGGTAAATACATACTGCAAAGGGCTCCCCAACCACAGGTTGCACCCAAGAAAGCTGTGGTCGAAGAAGTTATTTTGGCAGAGTCGACAACTGAACCTGTCGAAGAAAGTCCCGCTGTAACAGTTGCCGCAACTGCGGACACATCCGAGATGACAACAGGAGAAGAAAATGGCTGATGTAACAGCAAAAGATGTACAAGCTCTAAGACAAGCCACGGGAGCCGGTATTTTGGACGCCCGTAAAGCGCTTGTCGAGTGTGACGGTGATTTCAATAAAGCCAGCGACTGGTTAAGAGAAAAAGGACTTGCTGGCGCAGCGAAAAGAGAAGATAGAGAGCGAAGCGAAGGAGCCGTAGCGGTCTATGTTACCTCGGATGGTAAGCTTGCCTCTCTCTGCTCTATAGAGTGCGAAACAGACTTTGTAGCAAAGTCGGAAGACTTTATGAATCTTGTGGCCAAAATTGCTGAAGAAGTTGCCAAAAACGGTGAAGAAGTTGCAGAGACTTTTGTTTCCGATATCGACAACCTCAAAGTCGTTCTAAAAGAAAATATTGCTTTGGGCAAAGTTGTACGCTTTGAGACACAGGGTGATTCGATATTGGGGCATTACATACACACCCAGAATGGTCGCGGCGTCAATGGGGTATTGGTGGAAATTGCCGGAGGCACGGAAGAACTGGCCCATGACGTGGCTGTGCATATAGCTTTCGGTAAGCCTAAATATCTCAACAGAGAAGACGTTCCGGCTGATTTGGTGGCTAAAGAGCGTGAGACTGTCGAGAAGATTTCTAAAAACGAGGGTAAACCAGAAGCTGCTTTGCCTAAGATCGTCGAAGGTCGTCTCAACACTTGGTATAAAGATCTTGTGCTGACAGAGCAGTCCTATGTCAAAGATGATAAAAAGCAAATAAGCGAAATTTTGCAAGGTGCCAAGATAGTGCGATTCGCTCAGATCTTGGTAGGCGCAGAGTAATCAATGGCCGAATTTACGACTCCAAACCGCGACGACGAAGTATTGCATCAGTCCAAGTGGAAGAGAGCCGTGTTAAAACTTTCCGGGGAGGCGTTGGCGAGTTCTGCTTCAGATGAAACCATCGACGCCTCTACCGTGAAAAGGATTGCCGAAGAAGTAGCCACCTGCGTAACTGAGCTTGGAGTTGAACTTGCCATTATGGTGGGAGGCGGAAATATTTGGCGCGGTACTACTGGTGCCGGCGAAGGGATGGACAGAGCTACCTCGGATACCATGGGGATGCTGGGGACCGTGATCAACGCTTTGGCCTTACAAGACGCCATAGAGAGATTTGGCCAGCCGACAAGGGTACTCTCTGCCATAGCCATGTCTCAGGTGTGCGAACCATATATCCGTCGTAGGGCTATCAGACACTTAGAGAAAGGAAGGGTTGTCATCTTTGCCGCAGGTATGGGAAATCCTTTCTTCACCACAGATACACCGGCTGCTTTGCGTGCCGCTGAAATTGAGGCAGAAGTAATCTTGAAAGGGACCCATTCTGGTGTAGATGGCGTTTACACCGCTGACCCCAGGCTAAATCCTGAGGCCACCAAATTTCAACAGGTGACTTTTTCGGAAGTCATCGCTAAAGATCTCAGAGTTATGGATCTGACGGCAATCACATTTTGTAAAGACAACGACATCCCTATATTAGTATTTGACATTATGGAACCGGGTAATATTGGCGGTGCGTTAAGAGGCGAAAAGATAGGGACTTTAATTCAATGACTGAAGAATCTTTGGTAACCGAAGCCCTTAGTGACGGGCGAGATAAAATGGAAAAAGCCGTTGCCCATACGGCTTCAGAACTGGCTGCTTTCCGCACAGGGCGGGCTGCTCCGGCACTGGTGGAGAAGTTGAAAGTGGATTATTACGGCACAGAAACCCCACTGCAGCAATTGGCTGGGTTTACCGTTCCCGAAGCCAGACAGCTTGTTATACATCCATACGACAAGAACTCTATATCGGCTATAGAAAAGGCAATCCAGTCTTCTGATTTGGGAATCAATCCATCCAATGACGGTCAAGTTATCAGGCTCATTTTTCCCCAGCTGAATGAAGAAAGACGTAAAGAACTTATTAAGTTGGTGCGTCACAAGGGTGAAGAAGGTAAGGTGGCCATCAGAAATATACGGAGGGTTATACGCCAAGAACTGGAAGCTTTTGAAAAAGAAGGGGAACTGTCAGCAGACGATTTAGAGCGTGCCGAAAAGGAATTGGAAACCGTTACGCATGAATTTACCGGTCGCATCGACGTTCTCTTAACCCATAAAGAGCAAGAGCTTTTGGAAGTCTAGCTCCTTGTTGTCTTGGGCAAAATAAGTTAACCTAATTATAAGTTAGTAAGCGGTTCAGATATCGCTTAAAAGTTCTTACGGGGGCGGGAATGGAATCCGACCAACCTAATACGGGAAACGAAGAAGAATCACAGCAAAGACTGCACTATACCGGTCCGCCCAGTGAAGGGGTTAAAATTGCCGCTATTGAAGCGGCAATCGCCGCCGGTATGGCGCCATCTACTTCCCGTGTGGCGCAAAACGAGTCTCACCATGAAACGGAAGTCAAGCTCCCGGATTGGACCGATCCGCCTACAGGGGTCGTACCAAAGATACTGTTATCCGACGACGACGATGATGAGTTGGTGAAGATGCCTACCCCTATTTGGCGGGAAAAAGGCGCTGACTGGCATGGTGAGCAAGATTTGGCTCTTGAATTCATGCATGAGCAAGAAGACCGTTCTTTTGTGGCAGACGGTGTCCGCTCAATGGCGTCCATGCCAGAGGACATCAATTTTGACGAAATTGACCTTTTGGCAACGCCTTCCGGATATGATGAAGCTTCTTTGACAGCTACGGGTATGTCTTTTGACGACGGTATAGATTTTCCGGAATTTGACGGTATCTCCCAATATCCGTCTGCTTACGGGCATGACTCCGTAGGAGTTACCTCTCATTTTGGCCTCCCACATTTTGACTACGTGGAAGATAACGCGGATGAGGAAGAACCACCGGAGGTGACTTCTGACGTGGCTTTACCCTCCGAGCCTTTAATTGGTGCCGCTTTATTGGGCGCACACGATGATACGGAAGAAGACCCTTTTGCCAAGTTAGAAGAAGACCCGTTTCTCCTGAGAAAGTTTAGGAAAAAAAAGATTGTATCTGACGATGATAAAGGGTCTCCGACTCAGGATCCCAAGCATTTTGTACAGACAAAAGCCGGTATGAAACAAGGTACCTCGTCTTCTGCGACACCAAAAAAGTCTATTGGACAAGCCAAACCAATGTCTTCAAATACTTCTCCAAAGCGACAGCAGGTAACTCGGCCTGCCGGGAAGGCGCTAAATGAGGATACAAAAGTCGCCAAACGCAATCCGTTGACGGCCACTCTGACAGGTCTGATATTGGGCGGTGTGGTGATAGGCTGTTTTGAACTGGGTCCCCAAGTCTGCCTGGCCCTCATAGCCGTATTGGCAGTTTTGGCATCAGGTGAACTGCTCCGTTCCATGAAACACGCAGGTCATCACCCAGCTTCTGTGCTGGCACTTGCTGCTACCATTGGTTTGGTGTTCGGTGCTTACTTTAGACAATTAGAAGCTCTTGTACTGATACTGGCGCTGACACTTGTTTGCGGACTGATCTGGTATATGTTTGCATCGGAAGGGGAAAAGCCTACCGTTGACTTGGGCATGACGTTACTGGTAGTGGCTTGGGTGGGCGGCTTGGCATCTTTCGGAGCGCTTCTGCTTGCTCCCTCCGCTTTTCCTCATCGGACAGGGGTAGCTTTTTTCGCCGCCGCCATCATACTTGCCGCCGCTAATGACGTGGGTGCCTATGTCGTGGGTGCTCTTTTGGGCAAGCATCTTTTGGCTCCGAGAATAAGTCCACATAAATCCGTGGAAGGCTTTCTGGGTGGCACTGTGCTCACTTTTGTTTTTGCCATCGCGGTGGTTTCGGCCATTCATCCGCTGAATATGCACAAGGCTCTCGTTTTTGCTTTATTTGTTGTAGTCCTGGCTCCTCTGGGGGATTTCGCCGAATCGCTGATTAAAAGAGACCTCAATGTAAAAGATATGGGGTCTATATTGCCGGCGCATGGGGGAATATTGGATAGGGTAGACGGAATACTTTTCGTATTGCCGGCAATCTATTATTTGGTGGAGGCTTTTCATCTTGTCTGAGCATAGACAAAACAACGTTCATACTAAAAAGGTTGCGGTTATCGGCTCTACCGGTTCCATAGGCACGCAGACTTTGGAAGTTATTACGGCTTCGCAAGGCGAATTTCAAGCAGTTGCTTTGGTGGCAAAATCAAATGCCGAGTTGTTGCTGGAACAGGCAAAGCAATATCAGCCGGAGATGGTTGGCATTGTAGACGAGTCGGCTGCAGATTTTCTCAAGGAAAACCTGCCGAAGCACATAGAGCTTGTGGCAGGCGAGAAAGCCCTTTTGGCAGGAGTTCTGGCAGGGGATACAATCTTAAACGCAGTTGTCGGTTTTGCCGGTTTGCAGGTGACTGTCGGTACTCTGACTGCCGGGAAAAGACTGGCTCTGGCAAACAAAGAATCCCTGATAGCCGGAGCACCGGTTGTGCAAAGAGCCAGAGCGTTTCCCGGGGCTGAAATAGTTCCGGTGGATTCTGAGCACTGCGCAATCCACCAATGTCTGAAAGCAAAGCCTAATGTTTTGGGCGCCGCGGTAGAAGAGCCATACCAATTGTCGGGTGCGGATATTTTGCCCACAGAGGCTGCTGTATCCAGACTGCTCATTACGGCAAGCGGCGGTCCTTTTTATGGACGGGAAAGGCGTGATTTAGAAGAAGTAACCTTAGAAGAGGCTTTGACTCATCCCACTTGGAGCATGGGGCCTAAAATTACGATTGACTCTTCGACTTTGATGAATAAAGGTCTTGAAGTCATCGAAGCTCATGAACTTTTCGGTGTCTCGTATGACAAAATAGAGGTCGTAGTCCACAGGCAGTCCATTATTCACTCTATGGTCGAGTTTTGCGACGGAGCCGTGATAGCTCAACTTTCCTATCCTGATATGCGTCTTCCTATAGGTTATGCTTTGAACTATCCGGATCGCTTCTTTCAACCATACGGCAAACTGGACTTTACGCAACTTGCCAGGCTTGATTTTGGTGTTCCGGATTTGGATACTTTCACGTGTCTTGCTTTGGCATACGAGGCGGGGCGCGTGGGCGATAGTGCCCCGGCTTGTCTGAACGCGGCCAACGAAGTAGCGGTACAGGCGTTTTTGGATTCCAAAATATCATGGCTGCAGATTGAGGAAGTAGTTGCCGAAACCCTGGACAGACACAATGTGACGAAGCTACTTGACGTTGAAGATGTTCTGTATGTCGACAAAGAAGCCAGAGAATTGGCTGAGAAAATAGTGGAAAAGATTACCTCTTAGAAGGACTCCAAGCATCGCTGTATTTTGCATGTGGCGCCAACATAGCTATGGACAGACATACGCATTTACTTCGTTTTAACTATGTAGCGAGGATCTTTTATGGATGGCTGCAACTAATCTTATCTAAGCTCCCGCTAAGTCTGTTCACAGGAAATAACGATATGATGTATTCCATGGATAAAGCGACTACTTGTTACGGGGTAAACCATGTCTTTTAAGAAGAACGGCACCACGGAAGAGCCGATGCGGACGGACTTTGCCGATTTACCGAGTACCAACAATAGAGCCGCTCTGATTAGGCTTTTAATTTTTATGGCCGGTGCGGTTTTTATGGCCTGGTATTTTCAGGCTTTGGCGGTTTTGGCAGTGGTTCTGCTTTTAGTTCTAATGGTCATGCTGCATGAATTCGGTCATTTCATCACGGCCAAGCTTTCCAAGATGAAAGTAACGGAGTATTTCGTAGGTTTTGGTCCTCCGTTGTGGCAAATCAAAAAAGGTGAGACAACATATGGCGTTAAAGCAATTCCTGCGGGCGGTTATGTAAAAATCATAGGGATGTCCAGCTTAGAAGAGGTGGATCCTGCAGATGAGGCTCGTACTTATCGTCAGGCAACTTTCCCGAGACGTTTTTTGGTCGGTGTAGCCGGTTCGGCAATGCATTTTGTAATGGCCTTTGTCTTGATTTGGATCATGCTTTCTTTCACTGGCATCGCTGTAGCAAATTCTCAAAATGCAATAGCCGGTTTGGTGCCCATTATTGGGCATCAAAACCCGGCAGAGGCGGCCGGCTTAAAGCCAGGAGACCAGTTGATAGGACTTGATGGCAAAAAGGCTCCCATGAGCAGTGTCATTAATGCCATTGAATCACATCCATACTCTTCGATAAATTTGCTGGTACGTAACGGAAAGCGTACTTTTGAAGTAAAAGTTCGGCCTCTTGACGGGAACAGGATCAAAATAGAAAATGGTAATACGGTTGAATATGCCAAAACAGGCAAGCAACAGCAAGGCTTTTTAGGGGTAGAACTGGGCGGAGGTTACTACCAAACAGAGAATCCTCTGTCGGCTATAGGGCATTCTTTTACCATGTTGGGAACTGATACGCGTCTGGCAGCAGACGGTTTTGCCACAGTATTTTCTGCCAGCGGTCTTGATCGCTTCTATCACCAAGTCGTTTCATCAGGATCACAAAGCTCAAAGGTGCCTGTGGGCAGTACGGGATCCTCCGGTGGTCCAGAAGTGATTTCCATCGTGGGAGCGGTGCAAATCGGAGCACAGGCAGCCGGTCATAACCTCAGCCTTTTGCTCTATATCCTGATTATGGTAAACCTTTTTGTGGGTATGGCTAACATGTTGCCGATGCTTCCTTTGGACGGAGGACATGTCGTCATTGCCATATATGAGAGACTGAGAAGTAGGAGAGGCCAACCTTACCACGCTGATGTAAGAAAACTAATGCCGGTAGCTTATGTGTTTTTGGCTCTGTTGCTTGTTATGGGTTTGGGTGCACTCTATTCCAACATAGCGCACCCGCTACAGCTGCCGTGATGAAGTGACTTTTATGCTAACGCGGTATATAATCCAACGTAGAGCCAATTTGTCGTATAAGCTTTAACTACAGAGACAAGCCTTAAGGGAAAAAGCGCCCGACACCTCTGTAGAATCTTATTAAGTACTATCGTGAGCATAAGGAAGTGTGATGGCAAGATCAGTAGAAGTTGCCGCCAAGAGGCGTTCCACCAGACAAATACACGTAGGAAAAGTCGCCGTCGGCGGAGATGCGCCGGTAAGCGTACAGTCAATGACCACAACAAAAACAGCTGATGTGGAGGGAACACTTGCTCAAATTTATGCTCTGGCGGGAGCCGGCGCCGATATAGTCAGGTGTACTTGCAACGAACAAGCCGCAGCCGAAGGTCTGGCCAGAATCATACCCCGCTCCCCCGTTCCGATAGTGGCTGATATACACTTCCACGTGGAAATGGCTTTAGCGGCGCTGGAAGCCGGGGTACACGGTCTGAGGTTGAATCCCGGAAACCTGAGAAAGCCAGAAGAGATAAAGCTGGTGGCCAAAGAAGCCAAAGATCGCGGCGTCCCTATCAGGATAGGAGTCAACGCCGGCTCTCTGGATAAAGAACTGTATGAGCGTTTTGGCGGTGCCACACCGGAAGCTCTGGTGGAGTCCGCGAAAAGAGAGTTGGCGTACTTTGCCGAGGTGGATTTTTGGGATGTAAAAATTTCCGTGAAAGCCTCTTCTGTGCCTTTGATGATAGAGTCTTACAGACTCGCTTCCGAAACATTTGATTACCCGCTGCACTTAGGGGTAACAGAAGCCGGTCCGCCGCCGCAAGGTCTTATCAAAGCAACTGCCGGTATAGCCACATTGCTGGCTGAAGGCATAGGAGATACCATCCGCTATTCTTTGACCGCGGATCCGGTCGAAGAGGCTAAAGCCGGCAGACAACTCTTAGAAGCTCTGGGTCTGCGGGAAAGGAAGGGGCTGGATTTGATAGCCTGTCCGTCCTGTGGTAGGGCTGAGATTGATGTCATCAAAGTGGCCAGGGAAGTACAGGAAGCTCTAGAGCAAAAAAATATTCCCCTTCAGGTTGCCGTTATGGGTTGTGTGGTGAACGGACCCGGGGAAGCCAGAGAGGCTGATTTGGGTATTGCTGCCGGCAAACACAAAGGGCACCTTTTTATTAAAGGTAAAATAGTCCGTGTCGTCCAAGAAAAAGACATGGTGGGAGCTGTTTTGGAAGAAGCGGACAATATTGTCAGAGATGGCATAGAGGCCAGACTCTCAGCCGCAGATGCCAATGCCGAAAAAGAGGCGGAAGAAGACAGGCGGGCTCTTTTTGAAGAAAAAGGATCCGATGTCAATCATTCCGATGAGGTTATCCAAAAGATCAGGAAAAAGCTCGACACCTCTTCGTAAAATTAGTATAGAGACTGCCCAGTGACCAAGTACCCATAGGTATAAGGTAATATGTCACTTTAGAACCAGGTCCCTTTCGCTTCACCGTAACTCAGGTCAATAATGGATTATAAAGACCTCGTTGCGGGAAGTATTATGGGCCAGACAAACAAAAAAACAGACCCCCGGCATTTTGGGAGAAACGATACAGCGTATCTCAAAACTACTAGACGTACTAAGCGGGCTTCTTCTAAATATATAGGTTGGGGGGCGGTAGCTGTGGTGGTCGTAGCCATAGCCGCTTTTATAGGAATATACCTTTCCAATTCAGGCAGTTCTTCTTCGGGCACTTCTTCCAACGGGGTGGTTTCTGGCAACGATCCGGCTTTGGCTCCGGCAAACGTGGTAAATGCCGTTACCAACGTTCCGACTGCTGTCTTTAATGAAGTAGGTGTGGGTTCCAGTCCCCCCAACCCAACTTTCCCAGAAATCTCCTATTGTGTTAGCATAAACGGCCTATTTTCATATCCCATTTTTTCAAAAGTCCTGTTAGATGAATTGGGGAGTGTTGGAAAAGTAAATGTAGTGTCCTAATTATAT
>JAKBPI010000023.1 GCA_021829645.1 Actinomycetes bacterium
TGGTACAACCACAAACGTATACATTCAAGTATTAACTATCTGTCACCTATTGCATTTGAAGCATTAGCTGATGCTAGGCTGCCTTAGGAATTAGAGATGAACGTGTCCAAATTCGTGAGCAATTCCAGCTTCTACTTTGTAATCTAGAGTAAATTTTCTTCTATTTTTTGACATAAATATAGCCTTTCATGTTGTATGTACGTGATAAAGATGTGTCTACCAATATTGGGGAGGGCTCACAACATTATTTGATATTTGTTTAATTATTCCTTTTATCATCCTTGCATATTTAGCCCGCAGAGCTGGTAAGTATGATCGCTACCGTAAATACAAAATGAGTATTCTTGGTTTAGTATCCCGCCTTTCGCTATCAATTGCTAAGCTTCTTGCGATATTGCAAATATTGCATAGTAGTAAATAGTTCTTGGAGTTCTGGGGTGACAAGTACATTACCAAGAAGGAGAACAGCAACCATGACCCAATGATGAGACGACACATTGGCCATTGAATGATACTCCCGTAGAAACCGAGACCATGAAAATTCTTAGTGGAACGCCCGATTTGATAGTCGGGTATTAGCCGCCTTCATAACTTGACCCGATCCCGAAAGTGTATGGCTAATTGGTTGAGTATAACTTGCCAATTAGGCCTTTTCCTATTCCATTTAGAACTAGCACTCATTGAAGCTAAGTAGACTACTTTTAAAAGGGCATCTCACTATTGCCTCACCATTTCCTTTACCAGCCAATTTTATTTTGGCCATAGATGATCTATTGAAAGCCTTTGTCTGCTGATTTTTCATAGTACTGAGATCTGTGGAACCTCAAATCAATTTGTGATGTCCGTGATTCCGAATGCTTGCTCTTCACTCCACCCCATTAATGCTTCATGCTATATCTTTCCCATCACAGGGCTTATCGAGTCAGGTTAATGTTTCTATGCCGGCAAGATGCAAATTCTCACTTACTAAATCAGAGGCTTTACGGGAAAGCGCTAAATTGATACTCCTCTTCTAAGAAAGATTTAGCAATTTTTCTAGTCCTACGGTCAACCCAGGAGTTTCAGAGACTGATTTTACGGCAAGTATAACGCCTGGCATGAAAGAAGTTCTGTCATAGGAATCCTGTCGTAATGTCAGGCTTTGTCCGGTGCTTCCCAAAAGCACTTCTTCGTGGGCTACTAGTCCATGCAGACGAACGGCATGTATCTTGATTCCATAATCGGCTGTTGCGCCTCGTGACCCTGGTATTTTTTCTACTTCTGTTGGGTCAGGTCGTAGAATTGAGCCAGCTTTTTCCAGAGCAGCGGTTATGTGTCGGGCTGTTGCCACGGCCGTGCCAGACGGAGCGTCCTTTTTTTCGTCATGGTGGAATTCTATGATTTCCACACTGTCAAAGTACGGGGCGGCAATGGCGGATAGATGCATGAGCAGCAGGGCTGAAATTGAAAAATTGGGTGCCAAAACACAATTGGGTGTTCCTTGTCCGGCAAAAAGTGTTTTTAGTTCTTCCGTCTTTTCTTCGGAAAGTCCGGTGCTCCCTGAGACCAGGTGAATACCATGTTTGACACACCACAGTGCTGTAGTAAAAAGAGCATCGGCGTTGGTAAAGTCTATGAGAATATCCATTTTGTCTTGGGGTGTCACATTGTTTTCTGCGCACAACTCCTCTAGGTGTTCTGGGGAGAAAGCAAAACACTTGTCCTCGTTGCGATCGAAACTCTCTTGACGTGAAGCTTGATCAGATTCAAATGCAGGGTCTATTTCGCATACCAGTTTCATCGATGACTCTTTTTGCAACGCTGCTTTTGTGGCCAGGCCCATTTTGCCCGCCGCTCCATTAATGCCTATTTTCAGTGTCATGGTCTTATTCTAAGTTTTCAAGAGGGCTCAGTTATCATTTTGGCCTGATTTTATGACCTGGACGGGCAAGAAAGAACGTATAGGAAATCAAAGAAGCTTTTAGTAAAAGTCAGCTGGTATACAAAAGATAAAATCTTTTAGCCTATTTCCTGATAGGCTGGCAAGAAACAAATGCAACAAAGTTTGGTGGTAAAGTGCATAGTCATCCTCTTTTTGGACAAGTCATAACTGCAATGGCAACCCCTTTTTTTGAATCCGGAGACTTAGATATCGACGGGGCAATAAGCCTTGCGAGGTATCTGAGTGAAAACGGTAGCGATGCTTTGGCGATAACAGGCACGACAGGCGAAGTTTCCACTTTGGACGACAAGGAGCGGATGGAGCTTTATGAGGCAGTAAGTGAGGCCGTAACCGTACCGGTGATCGTGGGCTCAACTTCGAACGACACACGTCACTCTATAGAGTTGACAAAATCTGCTCTCGCAACGCAAGCCGCTGGTATCTTGGCGGTGGCTCCTTACTACTCACGTCCAAACCAAAGCGGTATTAAAGCTCACTTTACGGCTGTTGCTGAAGCCGCAGGGAGCTTGGAGGTCATCATCTATGACATCCCCGTCCGTACCGGGCGAAAAGTGGCTACATTTACACTCCTGGAGCTTGCTCAAGATGTTAAAAATATCACCTGTTTGAAAGACGCAGCTCAAGACGTTTCCGAGACTGCTAAGTTACTAAGAGACGCCCCCGAGGGATTTTTTTGTTACTCCGGGGACGATGCTTTGACACTTCCTCTCCTCAGCGTAGGAGCTATAGGAGTCATCAGTGTGGCTTCCCACTGGTGCGCCCCTCTCATGCAAGACATGATTGAACAATTTATGTCTGGAAACATCGAAGAAGCCGTACGTATCAACAGATCGTTGGTTAGTTCTTATGAGTTTGAGACTGGTGAGCTACATCCTAATCCTCTACCAACTAAAGCTATGTTGAAAGTGATGGGTCTCCCTTCGGGGCCTTGTCGCCTTCCACTGGGCAACTATGAGCCATGGCTTTTGGATAAAGCTGCAGAAGTTCTGGAAGGCGTCAAAAGCAGGATGGAAGCTAATCGTTGAGTGAAGAAATTAAAATAACATTTTTAGGTGGTTTGGGAGAAATAGGCAGGAATTGTGCCGTTTTTGAGCAAAGTGGTCGCATGTTGGTATTGGACTGCGGAGTCATGTTTCCCAACCCGGACATGCCGGGTGTTGATTTGGTGTTGCCAGATTTTTCTTACATTTTACAGCACAAAGATCAAATTGACGGCATCGTACTTACACACGGACACGAAGATCACGTAGGGGCTTTGCCGTATCTGCTGAGGGACGTAGATGTCAAGTTATACGGATCCCGTTTTGCTTTGGAAATCGCCAGAGGCAGGATAGAAGAAGCAGGTATTTCTTTACACGACAGAATGGTGGCGGTAAAAGACGGTCAAAGGTTGGCGATAGGGCCTTTTGATGTGGAATTTATACCCGTTACTCATTCTGTTCCGTGTGCTTTTGCTATAGCCATCCACACCGTATCGGGTGTAATCTTCCACTCCGGTGACTTCAAGATAGATCTTTCTCCGGTTGACAACAGAAAAATTGATCTGGGGCGCATAGGTCAAATCGCCAAAGAAGAAGGTATAGCTCTTTTACTTGCTGATTCTACTAATGCCGATAAGCCTGGGTTTACTGACAGTGAGTCGAGTGTCGGGAGCACTCTGGGAGCTATTTTTGCCTCTCATCCCGACAAGCGGGTCATCGTGGCGTGTTTTGCTTCGCATATTCACAGGATTCAACAATTGGCCAACGCCGCAGCGAAAAACGGCCGGAAAGTGGCTTTAGTCGGGCGCTCTATGGTGAGGACTGTCTCCATCGCCAAAGAGATCGGCATTCTCAACTTTCCGAACGATTTATTAATAGATATAGAATCAGCTGGCGAATATGAGCCAGGTGAAGTCTGTGTTATTTCCACAGGGTCACAGGGCGAGCCGATGTCAGTCTTAACTCTTTTAGCATCTGGTGACAACAAAAACATAACACTTACAGAGCATGATTTTGTTGTATTTTCATCACATGTAATTCCGGGTAATGAATGGTCGGTCGCTGAAGTAATGAACAATTTGGCCAGAAAAAATATTGAAGTCATAGATTCAGAAGTTGCCCATGTTCATGCCAGCGGGCATGCCAGCAGAGGGGAGTTGGCCACCCTGCTTAATATAGCTTCTCCCCGTCACTTCATCCCGGTTCATGGGGAGAGAAAACATCTTCTCGCACACGCTGGTCTTGCGGCAGAGGCTGGAGTAGAGAAAGACAATATATTAATTTGTGAAGACGGGGATCAAATTTTATTGAGTGCTAACGGGATAAACATAGTCAACAAAATTCCCGCACCTTATGTGTATGTTGACGGTACCGTGGGGGAGATGAAAGGCGTCTTGCGCGATAGGCGGTTTTTGGCTGACAACGGCGTCGTTGCTGTGACAGTAACAATTTCCGGAGAAAAAATAATTGGCGACCCCTGTATCTCTTCTCGAGGGTGGCTGGGAGTCGAGGAAGAAGAATTGTTTTTGCCCAAGGCTATTAGCGTATTGAGAGAAGTCGTAACGTACGCCTTGATAACGAAAAATGCCGATGTGGTGGAAATAAAAAGAATTGTCAAGCGCGAAATGTCTAAATTGATTTACGAGTACACCAAGCGTCGACCCGTAGTGATACCGATGGTAGTGTTGGAATGAATCGTGCGGTATCCGACAGAGAAGAAAAGCTGAAAGTTGTTCTCTATAGGCTTTTAACTTTTATCAGTATGACTGCTATATTGACCCCTTTTCTGAACGCCATTTCAACTAGGTATGTCCCCGGTGATTCCGACGGAGCCACAGTGATTTTGGAAGGCTTGGCAATGGCGCGCGGCAATTGGCTGCTGCACGGCTGGTCTATATCTCTGGATTCATTTTGGACTCTGGATGCGCTGTTTAACGCTTTTTTGATTAAAATAGTGGGGTTCGGTCCCTCCTTGTTGACGTTGACCCCTTCTTTTATTGCCGCCATGACCATATCAGCCGGTGTATTGATGGCATACCGACCGGGCAAGAAACTTGCCGGGCTCCTCGGACCGCTGATAGTGGTGATGTGTCTGGCTTTGCCGGCTCCAGATCTCAGCTACTATTTACTGCAAGGGCCTTGGCATGTGGTTACGGTATTGTATTGTTTGGCTGCTTTTGCTCTGCTCGGCAAACGTCAAAGTTGGCCCGCGGCGGCATTAGCCGCTCTGATTCTGGCAGTAGCGCTTTTGGGAGACATACTCCTTCTGGATTTTGGTATTTCGGCCATCGTGGTAGGAGGAGTGGTGGCCATGTTGCGCAGCCGAAAGTTCTCTACCGGTATAAAAACCGTACTTTCCGGTCTGCTCAGTATCCCTTTAGCAATCGGGTTACGTCTTTTGGCGGATACTTTTGGTACTTTTGAAATCGTTAATAGAAATCTACCGTTAAAACTTTCACAGATAGAAGCAAATGTCGGGTATATTCCCGGGCGTATTGCGGCCATGTTCGGAGTAGGTTCCGTCTCCTCGGCTCCAACCAATGCCGACTTTATCCTCGAGGTAATGCGAGCGACGATGCTGTTTGTGGTGTGTGCGACAGTGCTTTTTTCTTTAGGGAACACCATCGTGGCCATGTTTAGGGGAAACAAAGGTGCTTATAACGCCGACCCGAAAGAATGGCACTTCAATGATATGTTGCTGCTCGGCATTTTTGCTGATTTCGTAACTTTTATTGTCGGCGCAACGAGCAACAACAGCCAGTATTCCAAGTACTTGGACCCGGCTATCATTTTCGCCGCCATCCTGACTGCAAGGGTGCTCTCCTATGTCTTTACAACCTTTCTGGAGGCAAGGCGGGAAAGCGGTGCTGCGAGTTATGCGATCTCTTCTGGTCCAGCTACCCGGATGCCAGGTTTGCAAAGCGCTTATCGGTCTCAATCGCCTATCTCTCCGGCTGTAGGCTTATTCACAACCCCCGGGGCAGAGACGTCCTTCTATGACGTGTCTTTAGGGGCAAGCGACGGTTATGGACGGGAAAGAGATCATGGGATCGCTTTCCCTGAGACTACACAGGGTCCCGTGCACCTCTCGAAAGAAGCAGCTGATCCATATCTGCTTCAGAATAAAGGCAAGGGGAAAAGTTTTTTTGAGAAAAAGTTGTTCGCGAAAGGTTTTTTCACTGCGGTACTGTTTGCCAGTGTCTGCTCTCTTATAGCCGGTGGCGTACAGGTTAAAAACGAATTGGCACTGCCGGTTGCCTCTCAGCCGATCCGGGGTTTGGTGAGTTTTTTAGAGTCAAAAGGACTCTATAACGGAGTGGGTGCTTACTGGGTTTCTTCTATCGTTACGGTAGAGTCAAAAGGAGAAGTTACCATTAGACCGGTTACTAACGCCGCAGCCGATAAACTGAGGCGCTATGGACGCCAATCTGCTAAGGATTGGTACGCCGACCACGAGTTCCAATTTTTTATTTACAATCTCTATCAGCCTTGGCGTAAAGTCAACACCTTATCGGCTGTGAAAACATACGGAGTTCCGAAGACACAGATTACCGATGGCCCTTACAGAATCATAATGTGGCAAAATCCAATTTCTGTTTCCCTGGTGCTCCCCACTATTTCTAACCCTCTCGATATTATCCTAAGGTGAAGCTATCTTTTGTCTAGGGTGCTTGTATATACTCAGATATCAGGTTATTAATAGTGTAAGTTTGAATGTTATTGTGACGAACACACCGAAAAGCAGAACAAATATGACAGGACGCGCCAACAAAAAAGCTTCAGTTTCCGGATCGGCTAAATCTTTGCCTAGGACATCGTCTGCTTCACGAAAGACCAACTCTTCATCAAAATCAGAATCCCTTACCGAAAAGACCGGATTTTTGCGTGTAGACCCCAATCGTGCAAAAACTGGAGACGAAATTGCCGGATGGGTGCTGATAGTTCTGTCTTTGTTTTTAATTTTAGGGATTTACCTTAATGTTTTGGGCCCCACCGGAAGGGTTTTACGTCATTACGGAGCTATAGCTTTTGGTTGGGGAGAAGATGTTTTCCCCTTATCTATGCTGGCTTCCGGTATTACGCTGGTGGTAAGGAAGCCAAGAAGGGGACTGGCCGGTATTTTTTTTGCCCTGTTTTTCTTTTGGATTTCAGCGTCGACTCTGGCGTCTATTGCCGCCGGCTCTCCCCATCTTTCAGAAGGATCTTTACGTCTTGGAGGCGCCGGTGGCTATCTGGGATCAGCTATTGCTGTCGGTATGGCTTCTGTGATAGGTACGGCTGGTGCCACCGCACTATCTGCTTTGGTACTTTTTGTCGCTGCGGTTGGGTCAGTCTCCATGCAAGCCAGATTCGTATCAAAAGAATTGGGTAAAAAATTATTTAACCTTATAAGACATGCTAAAAGTTCCCTTTCGCTACGGGAGACAAGCGAGCGGCAGGCGGAAAAAGAGGAACCTCCGTTCGCTAAGGCCAGAAGTGTCGAAGCAAAGTCCGGTTTTGATGCAAGATCTCAGAGTGCTACTCTAAAGAACGCGTCACTGGTACTATTGGGTGCTTTTGACGATGATTTTTCAGACGACGAAAAAGATGCAATTCCGTCTGTAAAAGACCCTTTTTCTTATCCCGTCTCCGATTCTCCGCCGCAACAGGAGGAAGTCAGTTCCTTTTCTTCTGATAACAACATGGAAAGCGAAGTACGACCGTCTGTGAAGTCAGAAGCTCCCTCTACAGAAAAAGCACCCGAACAACTTTCCCTGCTCCCTCTTACCAGAAAGCAAGCCTCATGGCAGTTGCCAAAATTGAAATTATTGAAAATGGGAGACAAACAAGATATAGACAAACAGGCCATTAGGGCAAGGGGACTTGTTTTGGAGGCAGCTCTTGCCTCTCACGGGGTTGAAACTCATCTCAGTGGTTTTACAGCCGGACCCACGGTAACGCGCTACGAACTCGAGTTGGGAGCGGGCGTTAAAGTGGCTAGAGTTACAAGTCTGGCTAAAGATATAGCCTATGCCATGGCCTCTCCGGATGTGAGGATTTTGGCCCCGATTCCGGGGAAATCCGCCATAGGAGTTGAGGTGCCCAACGAAGACAGACACCTGGTGACTTTGGGAGAGGTGCTCTCTTCCCCCGAGGCCAAAAAGTCTACTCATCCATTGGATGTTGCACTCGGAAGAGACATAGCCGGTAGGGCCGTGATGGTCAACCTGGCACAGATGCCGCACTTATTGATAGCCGGCGCTACCGGTGCAGGGAAGTCTTCCTGCATCAATTCTCTGCTCACTTCCATTCTGATGCGTTCGGCCCCAGATCAGGTTCGCCTGATTCTGATCGATCCGAAGCGTGTGGAACTCGGACAATATAACGGTTTGCCGCATCTATTAACTCCCGTTGTGGTCAATCCTAAAAAAGCGGCCAACGCGCTCAATTGGGCGGTTGCCGAGATGGAAAGGCGCTACGATCTGTTGGCTGAAGCCGGCGTAAGGGATATCACGGGATACAATCAGGCAGTTGCAGAGGGCACACTTTTTACTTATGACGTTGTCGAAGAAAAAATGGAGGCAATTCTTTCCAAATTTATCCCAGAAGACACCCAGGGGTCATCGGGTGAATCCGAATTCCCAGAGGATTATCTGGAAGAGATAGGGGAGGAAGATGTCGACCCGGCGTTTCGTATGACATCGGGAGATCAAACAGATGCCAGGGGTTCCACACCGGAACCACTTCCCTATGTATTGGTAGTCGTAGACGAGTTGAACGATTTGATGATGGTGGCGGCCAGAGACGTGGAAGATTCCATCTGTCGAATTGCCCAGATGGCAAGAGCCGTGGGTATCCATTTGGTCATAGCTACACAGCGACCCTCGGTTGACGTGATCACCGGGGTTATAAAAGCTAACATCCCTTCCCGTCTGGCTTTTTCTGTCTCTTCTTTAGCGGACTCCAGGGTTATTCTGGATCAGCCAGGGGCGGAGAGACTGATAGGTCGGGGGGACCTTTTGTTGTTGTCAGCAACTTCTAGCGTGCCGAGAAGAATTCAAGGTCCGTGGGTCTCCGAAGAGGAGGTAAGGGAAGTCGTCAAGTTTTGGCTGAACCAAAGCGAACCTAAATATCAGGAAGGAATTCAGGGAGAAGATGCTTCATTGTCGCCGGAGGACGGAGATTCACCCATCGGAGCGGAGGACGAATTATTGGAAAAAGCCATGGAATTGGTGGTACAGGCTCAAATGGGTTCAACCTCAATGCTACAGAGGAAATTGCGTGTTGGTTTTGCGAGAGCCGGTCGTCTAATGGACCTGCTCGAACAAAAAGGCGTAGTGGGTCCGGCGGAAGGCTCAAGAGCTCGCGCTGTTTTGATGACAAGGGAAGAATTCGCAGAAATGAACAGTCGTGCCAGATAGTTTCGAAGGCAATCCTATGGGTTATAAAGCGGGTCCGGGTGTGCGAAGACCGACGGAGAGAGTTGGTAGCAGCAGGTCTAACACTCCGCCGCGCGGCGTAGTTCGTGTCGTATCGGGATCTGCCAGAGTAGTGAAAGGAGGCTATGGCTCCTACGGAACCCCCCGCTCTTCAAAGTCACAGCCAGTCGGCTCAAAATCCATGGCTGCCGGTCGGGCGGTATCGGCTAGGAAATTGGCCGAGATTGAGAGAAGACGCGCCTTGCGGCGTAAAAAAATAAGGCGCAATAGGGCAATAGCCGCCTCGATACTGGTTGCGTTTATTTTCTCTGTGTTCTATATAGCGGCAGCGGTAGTGGGATCTTCCGGTGCCATAAAATATCACAAAGTATTGGCCGATGCCACAGATGCCCGCCTTATGGTGCGTAATCTATTACTTCCAAAAGGTCCCCCCGATCATTTTCTTTGGCCAAAAAACGGTGAAGGTGCTGTCTATGTAATGGGTGAAGGTTTAGTAGCCGCCTCGGCAAATCAAAAAACGGTGCCGATAGCAAGCCTTACCAAAATGATGACGGCCTACATTATTTTAAAGGACCACCCTCTTAGCCCTGGTGAAAACGGACCAAGCGTCATGATCAATCAGGCCGATGTGGCCGAGTATATATATGACGATCAAAACGACTTGAGCAACGTCAAAGTGATTAATGGCGAAGTGTTGACAGAGAGACAACTTCTGGAAGCTTTACTTATACCTTCAGGCGACAATATCGCAGATATTTTGGCTAAATGGGACGCCGGAAGTGTAGCTGCTTTTGTTGCCAAAATGAATACCGAGGTACAGACTCTCGGGCTACCCGGAACTCATTACGTAGACGCCAACGGAGTGAATCACGGATCGTCTTCGACGGCAACAGATCAGGTGAAACTGGCCTCCATACTTATGGCCAATCAGACGGTGAGATCTATTGTTCGCAATGTCTCCATGCCGTTTCCGGTTGTGGGTACCATTACAAATTATAATCCCGCCCTTGGGCAAGACGGCATTATAGGAGTAAAATCTGGCTTTACAGGGCATGCCGGAGGATGTCTGGTGACTGCGGCCTATGTCAAAGTAGGGCAACAAAACGTATTGGTCGTAACAGGCGTTACCGGTCAACCTAACGGTCTGTATCAGGCGGCTACTGCGGATGAACAGTTGTTGTCCCAGACTAAAACAGTTCTTTTCCCCTATACGGTGCCTGAAAAAGCCAGATTGGTTGGCTATGTGACACCGAAGTGGGCATCCGGTCGAGTATTGCTGCAAACCGGCAGACATGCGGTAAAGGTTGTGGGATGGTCCGGTATGCACATCAACCTGTCTTTAACCGTGCCCAATTCGACATTGCCAGGAAGACATAAGTTTTCCACGGTGGGTTATTTAAATTTGACGGTTGCCGGTAATGTGTTCAAGACAATACCGGTAGTCAACCTGTCACAGGTAGCACAACTCCCCGTTGATTATAAGCTAGTGGCATCAAAAGCTAAATGATGTCAGGATCTGATAGGTTTTTAATATGAAAGTACGAGTTCCTGCCTCTTCTGCTAACCTGGGTCCCGGTTTCGATGTGTTGGCTGTAGCCCTGACTAAGTATTTGGAAGTCGAGGTAAAGCCAGCAAATAAACTCACGATCGTATCGCACGGTGAAGGAAGTGATCTGCCGGCGGACGAAACTCACTTGGCGGCGCGTGTGGTGGAAAAAGTCTTTGGCCATACGAATACAAGAGTTACCATCTCTTCGACGATTCCTCTTGCCAGAGGATTGGGGTCTTCTGCCGCTCTTGCACTGGGGGTGGCCGCCGCCTGTGGTGCAGCAGATCCGTTGGCTGTTGCCATAGATTTTGAGGGGCACGGGGAAAATGCCGCCGCTTCTTTTTACGGAGGACTAGTGGCAGTGGCTTCACTTGCCGGAAATGTTGCACTACGAAGACTCTCCCTTGACCCCGGGTTATCCTTTGTACTCTTAATACCCGACAAAGAGCTCACCACTGCTGAAGCCAGATCGGTATTACCTGAGACGATAACGCGACAAGACGCCATATTCAACTTAGGCCGTTTAGCTATGTTGATTGCCGGCTTTGCTGATGTCACGCTTCTTAGCCGGGAGGCTTGTGAAGACCGTTTGCATCAAAACTATCGGGCCAAGCTGTTCCCGGAAGCCGATGACCTTATGAACCGTTTGATTGAGGGAGGAGCCTTGGCTGCCTGCTGGTCAGGGGCGGGATCGGCGATACTGGGGATATGTGCTAAAGATGCCGTTGAAGCGGTACGAGACAAAGGCGGCGAGGCCATGGCAGCCGCTGGTCTTGACGGTAAAGCGGAAATACTATCAGCCGACACCGAAGGTATGACATTTTTAAAAGAGTAATTCTTGGTCATGATGAAAGTATCGTCTCTATTGGTGACTTTTGACACCGATTTGGGAGGCTGACGATCTGTATTCTTTATATTGACAACTATCAATATAAGGAGTCGACATGACGCAACAAATAGATGAAAAAACGCTGGAAGCACTAGCTGCCTTTCATGGACACCGATGCCCCGCATCCTTGTACGGACTCAGAGCAGCCTACTTGGCTCTTGGGCTTTTGGATGCTAAAAGAGCCAAAGATCACGAGTTGTTTGCTATCACAGAAACAGGATATAATCACTTTGCCAATTGTTTTGGTGACGGAATACAATTCGGGACGGGTGCTACTTTCGGGAAAGACACCATAACTAAAAATCCACTAGGTAAATTTGCATTTACTCTTATCCGGACAACTTCCAAAAAGGCCGTACGTGTGGCATTGAAAGCCGAAGCTCTTAAGGTCTTTATGGAAAGCAATTTTTTCAAAATGAGAAAAGACAAAATTCCGCCTGATCAGCTTCCTCCGGAAGACGTAGCTTTTGTTATGGATACCGTGCTAAAAGCGAGCGACGAAGACCTGTTCTCTTATCGCATGATTAAGGATTACCCGTGGCAGCAGAAGACGTCTTCGTTTGAGGCCTTGGTATGTGATGATTGTGACGAAGCCGTTGTGGCAAGCTATGTGGTCTCACTCGACGGAAAGCATTACTGTCAGACATGTGCTAATAAGATGCTTATCTCATAGGTAAATCATGATTTTGCTGCTGATACCGGTGATATTCGCAGCCTCTGTCTTTTTTGCGATGCTGGGGCTGGGCGGGGGAATGTTCTATGTGCCGGCCATGATTTTCTTTGGCTATTCTGTAAAATCCGTTGCCCAGCCCACGGCACTCGTGCTGACGGGAGTCACTTCGGCTACAGCAGCTTTTACTTACGCAAGGCGTTCTATGCTGGATTGGTCACTCGCACTTAAAATAGCTCCTCCAGCGGTATTAGCTGCCCTTCTGGGTGGCTATGTGACTAAGTATGTATCAGATAAAATCATGATACAAGTTTTTGCCGCCACGGTATTGGTGGTTGCAATCCGTACGGCAATGACGTTGCTGCACAAAAAGCCCGAAGCACCCGAATCTTTTTCTTTTGATACCGGGCACTTTTTATATCTGCTAGTTGCCGTAGTGGTGATATCGTTTCTTTCGGCAATGATAGGACTGGGCGGCGGCTCGCTGTTGGTACCCGTCTTGATATTTTTGGACTATCCCTCCAAGAGAGCAACAGCTCTTTCTTCTTTCATGGTGGTTTTAAACTCTATATCCGGCCTTACGGGAAGACCGGGTCACTTGCATGTTTCATGGGTGTTTATTCTCAGTCTGGTGGTAGCGGTAATGTTAGGCGCACGCTTAGGGGCTCTGGCTACGGTAGGTAAAAAAATTAAACCCGAGTATATAAGGTATGGCTACGTAGTTTTCCTGCTTTTTCTGTTTGCCAAGATGATATCACAGGTGTATGGGTAGCTCTTTGGTAAGGTGCAATACTCTATTTTTATCTTGATAGTTTATGTTATGAATACTTTATATTATTGCCGATGACCTATTGATGCAATCTTTACATACTAGTATTGCAATATATGGAGATGATCAGCCAATTCAAAAGTGCGTCAGACAATTCTATTATACCTATACCGCCTGTAGAAATGCGTCAACTGGTGGGAACGACCGACTTGGCTGTTTTTGACAACCCCACCGGCGATAATGTACTTCCTCTACTGGGTGAGAGATCGTATGGGGAGATATTCGATTTTGGATGCGGATGCGGTCGGTTGGCTAGAAAACTACTGCAGCAAAACCCCAGACCAAAGCGCTATGTAGGATTGGACTTACACGCCGGAATGATCAAGTGGTGTCGTGAGAATCTGGAACCGTGTGATCCTAACTTTTATTTTATCCACTCCAACGTTTATAACAAAGGTTTCAACCCGCAAGCCGAAGTAACCTGTAAGGAATTTCCGGTGGAATCTAAAAGTTTTGACGCCATTGTAGCTCATTCTGTTTTTACCCATCTTTTGGAATCCACAGCCATGTTCTATTTGCAGGAATGTGCCCGTATCCTAAAGCCGGGAGGGGCTTTTCTCACGACTTGGTTTTTGTTTGATAAAGCCGATTTTCCCATGATGCAGACATTTCAGAATGCACTTTACATTAACGAAGAAGATCCCACTAACGCCGTTATTTTCGACAGAGCGTGGTTGAAAATGGCTTTGGCTGAAGCCGGTCTGGTAATGACTCATGTCTCCCCGCCTGTCGTGAGGGGTTTTCACTGGGAACTGCGTTTGGAACCCGTTGAAAGTGCCGGAAACGAAGCAGAACTTGTTGAAGACTTGGCTCCGAGGGGTCACGTTCCCCCGCCAGTTCTAACAGTTCACCCTTATAGTATTGGATCTGAAGACAGTTAGCAATACGTGCTTATTTCAATAAAGGTGAACGCGTAACGTTAAGCCAGATGTCAAGTTTCCCGAAATGCTCGGGTTTCATTTGTAGCGCTTTTGATAAAAATACGGTGGCATATCCGGGATCTTTACCTATCCGGTCGGCAATAATGACGTTTACGTGATAAGTCTGGAGATATGTTTTTAATTCGGCAAATGCCCAAGGGAGTGGAGGTATGACATTTGGTCCTGATTCCGGAGGACCGCCAGCAGCCTGTTCAAATAGGACTATAGGTATCGTTCCTCCTTCGAAGATAACAGGCCCAAAGCCACCTCCTGAGAGCTTTTTAGGCGTGTTGCTGGTGAGAAATGGTGTAAATACGTAACCACCCAAGAGATTAAATCTGAACCCACTCTGAATTTGCCACAACATGGCAAAGTTGTTGTTCAATACAGGGTAGGGGTAGGCAAGTACTGTGGAACCGGCGGGAATTTTGTTGACTTGATCTGTGAGGAAGTATTTAGGGATATTGACTTTTGCTTCTTTGTGAGGTAGCGCTGGTAAAAGGGGTACCAGTGCCATGATGGCTATCAAAAGGACTAAGAAAGGCGATTCAAGTTTGACAGTAAGCGTGGGTTTATTTCTGACTTTTAGGTACTGCTCAATTCTTTCATACAGCTCCGCTAAGCCTATGCACAATAGTATTGACAGGCACAAATACACAAATACCGTATATCTGGCAGGGATGTCCAAAGATAAGGCGTGGATTTTTTCCAACAGAGCAAAAGGCAGCCAGATGTTCTTATTGATGTTGTCTATGTAGAGCTGGGGACCTAAAGAGATCGCAAAAGCCACCAAGGTCATCACCCCTAAGTACCGCAGTGCTTTGTTTTTGCGCAAATAGGCTACGAGAAAAGCAGTTACTGCGAGAAGCGGTATTCCTATGTAGGCTCCGTTTTCTGCATAGTTAGAAGCGACAAAACCATTCCCCAGTATTTTGCTGTAATTGGTTCCCAGTAGTTGATGTGACGTTGGGACGAGGAGGCTAAGTAGGTCGGTGTGGTACATACTCAAATATCCTGATGAGTAAATTGAGCCGAGTACATGCTCAGGTCCCTTCAGGGAGAATACAATAGGATATCCGGCAATGAGGATGAGCGGCACAAACGACCATACGAGACCGTAAAGAGAATAAAAGAACTTCTCTCTTGCTGTTCTTGGATTAAATATTGCCAAAATCATAACGGCTACTAAACATAATATGACAAAGTCTGCCAGCAGCTCAGAAGAGATGAAATACTGCCCAGTGGCCAAAAGTCCTAAAATAAGTCCGTCTCGTCTCGGAGTATGCTTCTGTTGAATTAAGAGATTGTCTAAAGCTACCAACATCCAAGGAAACAAAGCTACGAAAGATAAATTCAAGTGAAGAGAGCTTTGGGCGACCATATAAGGAGAAAAACCATATAGCAGTCCTCCGATAAAACAAATTGCATTGTATCTTACATAGCGCCTGAGGACTAAAAACATAGATGTGGCACTGAGGGCTAGAGCAAGTCTGATAAGTAAGTTAAATGTAGATATGGGACCAAGCAGCAAAGTTATGGGAGCAAAAAATATTCCAAGTAGGGGCATAGTGGTATTGGCTGCCAAATTTGCTCCATATGGATAGTTGAGAGCATGGGTGAAGAAAGGATTTATTCCATTGAGAATGGCATGAGGGGTCCAAGCTAAAAACCAAGCCTGTTCGGCTATGTCATAACATCCACACGTTACCACGTGGCTGGAACTAAGTGGCTGTACCGGCCAATAGGCAAGACAGGCGAGTAATAAGTAAATAAGTATCGGCCACAAAAGCCGACTCTTGAGAAGTCTTGCCAATAGAGTTTTTATTTTCATGGTTGGGATAGAATTTTTCTTTTATTGACGTTATACCAAATATCCATTTTTCCATATTTGTAAGGTTTACCAAACATATCTGTAAAAAAATTAACCACCATGTGAGGGTCTGCTCCGATAGGGTCTACAACCAGTGTTGACACATGGTATTTATTGAAAAATCCATTTATTTGATCAAATGCCCATGGTAACGGTGGGGGGGGCGCAACTCCTTTTGGAACACCGGCGTAACCTTCTTCGAACATAACCTGTACCAAAGCCGGATTAAGTGTTCTAGGTATGTCTCCTCCACCCAGTCCTGCACCAGGAGGACCATTTTTTTGAACGGGAATAAACACGTACCCACCCAAGATATTAAACCTGAACCCACTCTGTGTCTGCCATAGCATTGAAAAATTATCATTTGATATCGGATAAGGGTAGGTGAGTACTGTGGAACCGGCGGGAATTTTGTTAACTTGAGCTGTGGAGAAGTATGTAGGTATATTGACTTTTGCTTCTTTGTGAGGAAGTGCAGGAAGCAGTGGCACTAGCGCTATGGCAGATATGAGAAAAATTAAGACCGACGATTCGAGTCTGACGACAGGAGCCGGTCTATTTTTTGTTTTGAGATGTAACTCAATTCTTTGATACAGTTCCGTTAGGCCAATACAGATAAATATTGCTAAGACCATATATACAAAAAGCATATAACGAGATGGAATATCTAGACTAAGGGCGGTGATGCGTGTGAACAGAGAAAAAGGTAGCCAGATGTTTTGGGCAGTGCCGTTTATATAGAGTTGGGGTCCCAGAGAAATCACAAAAGCCACCAAGGTCATTACTCCTAAATAGCGCAGTACTCTGTTTTTGCGTAGATATATAAGCAGGAACGTTGCCATGGCAAGCATAGGTATGCCAATATAAGCTCCGTTTTCACCAGGACTAATGATAAAGGAGTTTCCTGTCTGTTTTGCTGCAGAAGTGCCGATGATCTGATGTGATGTCGGGATAACGGGACTGAGTAGGTCGGCTGCTATAGGTTTACCTTGGTCAGTAACAGGCGGCAGGGGCAGTACATGCTCAGGTCCCTTCAGGGAGAATACAATAGGATATCCGGCAATGAGGATGAGCGGCACAAACGACCATACGAGACCGTAAAGAGAATAAAAGAACTTCTCTCTTGCTGTTCTTGGATTAAATATTGCCAAAATCATAACGGCTACTAAACATAATATGACAAAGTCTGCCAGCAGCTCAGAAGAGATGAAATACTGCCCAGTGGCCAAAAGTCCTAAAATAAGTCCGTCTCGTCTCGGAGTATGCTTCTGTTGAATTAAGAGATTGTCTAAAGCTACCAACATCCAAGGAAACAAAGCTACGAAAGATAAATTCAAGTGAAGAGAGCTTTGGGCGACCATATAAGGAGAAAAACCATATAGCAGTCCTCCGATAAAACAAATTGCATTGTATCTTACATAGCGCCTGAGGACTAAAAACATAGATGTGGCACTGAGGGCTAGAGCAAGTCTGATAAGTAAGTTAAATGTAGATATGGGACCAAGCAGCAAAGTTATGGGAGCAAAAAATATTCCAAGTAGGGGCATAGTGGTATTGGCTGCCAAATTTGCTCCATATGGATAGTTGAGAGCATGGGTGAAGAAAGGATTTATTCCATTGAGAATGGCATGAGGGGTCCAAGCTAAAAACCAAGCCTGTTCGGCTATGTCATAACATCCACACGTTACCACGTGGCTGGAACTAAGTGGCTGTACCGGCCAATAGGCAAGACAGGCGAGTAATAAGTAAATAAGTATCGGCCACAAAAGCCGACTCTTGAGAAGTCTTGCCAATAGAGTTTTTATTTTCATGGTTATATCTTGAGACAACAATCTTCCAAAGGTTTTCTATTTGTGCGATGGCTAGGTCAAATCTAGCACATGAGAAGAAATACTGTGAGTAGTTTTAGGTCTGTCAAGCAAAGTACTTTACATTCTTACTGCGTATTTGTGTAGAAATTGTTATATGTTCATTCAATTATAATACAGTTTTAATAGAATTTACTATATATGTATCGGATAAAGTAAAGTGTACTTTAGTATTTAAACGCCAGCGACCTTACCTTTGTATCGTCTATACTATTTATAATAAGTATGCTAATATAATTTATTTTTGAACTATTTTATATTAATAAAATGCTGATCTCAAGGCATCCTTACCGTTCTGTGCTTTTTGATTCGTCTAGGCCCTGGGTGAGAGTATTCCATGCCAGAGTGGCACATTTTATTCGTACTGGGAATTTCACCACTCCTTGGAGGGCGGCAAGTTCCCCTATACTATCTAAATCGAGCTGATTTTCTGGGGCATCTATGCTTTGGCCATCTGGGGTCGTGTTTTGGTCAAGACGGGATTCATGAACAGACATCATTTGCTTGAAGTAGTCGATAAGTTCTCTGGCCTGAGCAAAAGTTTTGCCTTTGATGGCCGCTGACATCATGGATGCCGATGATTGACTTATCGAACATCCTTGACCACTTATTTTAATATCTTCTATGACCCCATCTTTTGTTGAGAGAAAAATAATAATTTCATCACCGCACAGAGGGTTAAACCCCTCTACTTTGATAGCAGGAGGAGATTCCAGCTCACCCCTGTTGCGCGGTGAGCGATAGTGGTCGAGTATAATTTCTCTGTACAGATCTTCCAAGCCGGACATTTCAGCTCCCATCACTTTTGATCTCTTAGTATAGCTTATCTTTATCCGAACATTTTTTTCACTTGTTCAAGGGCATGGATCAATGCATTAACATCTTCTTCGTCGTTGTAAAGATAAAAGGATGCCCTTGTCGTGGCGGGTACGTGTAAACATCTCATTAATGGTTTAGCACAATGGTGACCGGCGCGCACGCATACATTATATTCGTTCAATACCTGTGCCACGTCGTGAGGATGGATATCGGCAAACTTGAAAGAAACGACGCCCGCTCTGTCTTTGCTATCGCTGGGCTCGGGACCAAAAATAGTTATGTCTTTACCAAAGTGATCAGTTAATGCGCCGATCGCATAAACGGTGAGGCTTTTTTCGTGAGCGGCTATTTTGTCCAAGCCCACTTGTTCTAAGTAGTCAATGGCCGCGTGCAGTCCGATGGCCTCAGCAATAGGAGGTGTGCCGGCCTCAAACTTCCACGGTATGTCTGTAGTGGAAAATCCGTCTAAGCGTACATCAGCGATCATTTCTCCGCCTCCCAGAAAAGGCGGCATTTCCTCAAGAAGTTCTTGTTTGGCATATAGTATGCCTATCCCTGTCGGACCAAGTAATTTGTGTCCGGTGTAGCCGTAAAAGTCGGCATCAATGCTTTTGACATCCGTGAGTCTATGAGGTACGAATTGCGCTCCGTCCACCAGAAGGCGGGCTCCGACCTGCTTGGCGACGTCAGATATTTTACTAATGTCTGTTATAGAGCCAAGCACATTCGATGCTGCGGTAACAGCTATCAATTTTGCCCCTGCGCTCAGTTGCACAAGGTTGCTTAGATCGAGGTTATAGGTTTTATCCATGGGGATATAGCGAAGTTCAACACCTTTTTCTTCGGCCAACATCAGCCACGGTACAAAGTTGGCATGGTGTTCTATTTCACTTAGCAAGACAACGTCTCCACGCGATAAGTTAGCTCTTCCCCACGTATAGGCCACTAAGTTGATCGCCTCTGTGACGTTTTTGGTAAAGACAATTTCTCGTTCCGGGTGAGCGGCACCTATCAGTCTGCCTGCCGCTATTCTGGCATTTTCATATAGGCGTGTGGCCTCTTCGGCAATTGTATATACCCCTCTGTGGACGTTAGCGTGTGTTGAAGCGTAGTAGTTTCCCATCGCTTGGATAACCTGAATTGGTTTTTGGGAAGACGAAGCCGAGTCAAGGTAATAAATGCGTTCACCATTTTGGTCACGGGAAAGAATGGGGAAGTCTTCTTTGATTTTATCCGTATCGATGTGTTCACCAACATTAGCTGTCGGCTTCGGTGCTTCATTGCCTTTTACCGCCACGTGTGCGTAGTTATTATTATCCACTTTCACCTTGATTTCATTCGAAAATACATGTCTTAAATCAAACTAAGATGTGAGCCACTTTGCGTAACCGTTTTTTTCAACTATCGATGCCAATTCTTTATCCCCGGTTTCAACAATTTTTCCGTTAAGGAAAATATGTACTTTATTTACGTCTATATCTTTTAGAATATTAGCATAATGGGTAACAATAAGAATTGCTATGTCCGGGTTGCCGTCTTTGATGATGTTGATACCTTCCACCACTACTTTCAGACCGTCTATATCGAGACCGGAATCCGTCTCATCTAAAATAGCCAGATCGGGTGACAGGGCGGCCATCTGTAAAATTTCATTACGTTTTTTTTCCCCACCGGAAAAGCCGGTATTCAGCTGGCGCTCGGCAAATGAGGGGTTAAGGTTGAGTCTTTGCAGCCACTCTCTTAACTGCACCCTTACTTCTAAGACCGAAACCGGTGTGGACTTACGTTCCGACATAGCCTGACGCAGAAATTGACTAAGGGGGACGCCGGGTATTTCCTCAGGTTGCTGGAAGGCAAGAAAAATGCCTTTTTTGGCTCTTACGTCAGGAGGATAGTCGCTTATGTCCTCTCCGTGGAGGGATATGGATCCCTGACTGAGGCTATACGTCGGGTTGCCGGCGATGACGTTGGCTAAAGTGGATTTGCCCGATCCATTCGGTCCCATGACGACATGAACTTCTCCTGGAGCGATTGCCAAGTTAATACCTTGGAGAATTTCTTGCCGTGTTTCCGCTATGACGGCGTGTAAATCTTTTATGTCAAGCACGGCTTGATTGGTTTCAGATGTCATACCTATATATTATGCCTATATAAATACCACTATGGCGATAGTAAAAATTATTTTGGGATTCGCGAGCCAAAATTACATTTTCCCTGTCTTGCTGTGGTCTCAAGACATCGCAGTTCTCCCTCGCGACATCGGAGTGATCGTGTGTAGGCGGGATATGATTTTGGTTTCGAAAAATCGAACAAGTGTTTTTGGCGGAAAAATGTTTGATAACGGTTGCGGTGACGGCAAAAACCGATAATGCACTGTAAAATGGTTCTTACCAGAGGAAGGAGGTGGTCTAACTGCATAGTAAACATTTTGGGACCCTGGAGGCGGCTGGACACTAGCAGCTGACTGGACCGCTGGTGAATCCCAACCAGGAGCCCGCCTGTGACCCGGGAAATGGTCCCGCCCAAATTTGTGGAAACAGGTGTCAATCAGTAAAAGCGTGCGGGCAATATTTATTGCCCGCATTGCTTTGTGTTGTTCTAATTGATTTTTTGACTTTTAGCCTGTTCTTTGAGGAGCTTTTTGTTTGCTCTCACTTTTTGTAGGGAATCTTTGTCTGTGATGTCTGCTATGGATAAAAGAGAACCCGGTTCACCGAACGGTGCCGAGGCCTCCTCCCATCCGGGACATTCCAAACTTAGCTGCTTTCCGCACAGGGCCAAAAATATTTTTGCTTTTTGAATCCCGAATCCTGGCAGCTCAGTGAGACGTTTTAGCAATTCACGACCGTTTTGGGCTCCTTCCAGAAGGGAGTTGACGTTTTGGTATTTTTCCAACAGAAGATGAGAGAGGTTCAATACCCTGTCAGCCATGGCAATGGGGAATCTGTGGAGCGCCGGTTTTTCGGTGAAAGCTCGGTATAGGCCTTCTGTGTCGACTTCCAAAATGGCTTCCGGTGTCAATTCGATTCCGAGTCTCTCGGCTAGAAGATAAGGAGCATAGAAAGCCCTGTCAAGTGGAATCTGCTGATCCAGTACCATACCTATGAGGAGCGCAAATAGGTTTTGACTGATAAGTTCGTCCGCTCTTTCATCTCCGGCGAGGGAAAGTTTTATTTCTTTGTGGTTGCTCAACTTATTGCCGCCTTTGTCCAAAATCCTTACCCTATCATAACAGCCTGAGTTTGCTTACCTCATATCTTTCCCGGAGTCTAGGCCGACTTCTGCTATTGTTAGTAAGCAAATTGTGTTGGAGTCAATGATGATAACGCCAAAAGATACCGTTTATAAAACCGTGGTGTATACCGACGGCGCCTGTATAGGAAACCCGGGGCCGGGCGGCTGGGCTTGGGTTGCCTCGGAAAGTATTCACGCTTCCGGATCAGAGGCCGACACCACCAATCAAAGAATGGAACTTTTTGCGGTACTGATGGCTGTGGAAGCTTTCCCGGGTCCGCTGGAAGTGGTAAGTGATTCGGCTTATGTGGTCAATTGTTTTAAGGATTCCTGGTGGCTTAAATGGCGGAAAAATAATTGGCGTAACGCCAAAGGGGAGTCGGTAGCCAATAGAGATATCTGGGAACCGCTACTCAACATCGTAATAGATGAGCGTCATGGCGAGATAAGTTTTACCTGGGTTAAAGGTCATGCCGGCAATGCGTTTAATGAAATGGCTGACAGTTTGGCCAACGCTGCGGCAAGAGGTCTTTAGACTCAAAAAGGCAAAAAATTCGATATCTGGAAACAAAATTCTGATTTTGCATAGCGAGTCCGTAAAATATGACTAAAATGGTCATACTTTGAATTACACACTCTCACACTTAGAAGCTCTTGAAGCAGAAGCAATATATGTCATACGAGAAGTCGTTGCCGAGTTCGAGCGACCGTGCCTTCTTTTCTCGGGTGGCAAAGATTCTGCTGTGCTACTGCATCTGGCAATTAAGGCGTGCTGGCCTTCTCAACTGCCTTTTCCGGTGTTGCATATAGATACCGGACATAATTTTCCTGAAGTATTGGAATTTAGGGATAAGCGCGTCGAAGAACTTGGAGTCCGTCTTGTCGTAGGAAGCGTTCAAGATGCCATTGATAATGGCGAAGTAACAGAAGATAAAACTCCGGGTGCCTCTCGTAACAGGTTGCAGACGCACAGTCTCATTGAAGCGATAAATAGAAACAGGTTTGACGCCGTCTTTGGCGGAGGCCGTCGTGATGAGGAAAAAGCTAGAGCGAAAGAGCGAGTCTTCTCACATAGAGATGAATTTGGGCAGTGGGACCCCAGACGACAAAGACCTGAACTTTGGAACCTTTACAATGGCAAATACCGCAAAGGGGAACATTTCCGCATTTTTCCTCTTTCCAATTGGACGGAGTTGGATATCTGGCAGTATATCCAAAATGAAAGCATAGAACTCCCAAGTATTTATTTTGCGCACGAAAGACAAGTTTTTAGGAAAGGTCAGATGCTTCTGGCTCTCACTCCTTACACACAGCCAGATCCTAACAATCCCGATGAAGAACTTCATACGGCCAGCGTCAGGTACAGAACTGTTGGGGATATGACCTGCACTTCACCAGTTTTGTCGACGGCTACGACTATAGAAGAAGTTATTCAAGAAATTTCGACAACCCGTATTTCAGAACGGGGAGCGACCAGAGCGGATGACAAGTTTTCCGAGGCGGCTATGGAAGACAGAAAGCGGGAAGGATATTTTTAATGTCCCAGACTGATTTGTTGAGGTTTGCCACTGCCGGCAGCGTGGATGACGGGAAGTCTACGCTTATTGGGAGACTGCTTTACGATTCAAAACAAATTTTTGAAGATCAACTAGAGGCTATTGAAAAAACCAGTTTAGACAGAGGAGACGAATACGTAGACTTGGCTCTGCTGACGGATGGTTTGCGTGCCGAGCGCGAGCAGGGCATAACCATTGACGTGGCCTACAGGTACTTTTCAACTCCCAAGCGTAAGTTTATTATTGCCGACAGCCCAGGTCATATTCAGCACACGAGAAACATGATAACAGGCTGTTCAACGGCAGATTTGGTGTTGGTTTTGGTGGACGCTCGCAACGGTATTACAGAGCAGACAAAGCGACATGCTTTTATAGCGTCTCTGTTGCGAATCTCGCATTTGGTGATCTGTGTCAACAAAATGGATTTAGTGGGGTGGTCGAAAGACCGTTTTCAAGAAATTCGTAGCGAATTGGAAACTTTTGTTACTAGGTTGCAAATCCCAGACATTACTTTTATTCCCATATCAGCCATGCTGGGAGATAATGTTGTTGATAGATCTACGGCTATGCCGTGGTATGAGGGTTCTTCTCTGCTTCATCACCTGGAAGAAGTACACATAGCTTCGGACAGAAACTTAATTGACCTGAGGTTTCCGGTTCAGTTGGTTATGCGTCCCCGTTCTCAACTCCTCCATGATTACCGAGGGTATGCCGGTCAGATAGCGTCGGGTATTTTGGGTATAGGCGACGAAGTGATGGTGTTGCCGTCCGGCTTCGTGAGCAAAGTAGAAGCCATCGAGTTCTATGATCAAAACGTGGAACAGGCTTTCCCCCCAATGTCGGTAGTGGTGAGACTTGCTGACGATCTGGACATTTCGAGGGGAGACTTACTATGTCGACCTCACAACAAACCTTATATCTCTCAGGATCTTTCTGCCACAATTTGTTGGATGTCAGAAAAACCTTTGGAAGAGGGAATGAAACTTGCCATCAAGCACAACACGGCTTGGGGCAAAGCCTTGGTACATGAAATACGATACCGGTTAGACATCAACACTTTGCATCGTGATGAGTCGGCTAAGCGGCTGGATTTGAATGATATCGGGCGCATCAGTTTCAGAACAACGGTGCCTTTGTTCTATGACGAATACCGTGTCAACAGGGCTACGGGAAGTTTTATTTTAGTGGACGAACAAACCCAGGTTACCGTTGCGGCAGGCATGTTGCTTACCCATACCTAGTCTTTTTTGATCTAAAATACTTTTCGCCAATCTCTGGCCCAAAGAGTCAATTTTGTCTCCCTGCCTACTATTGTCTTATTTATAAGTCGTATCAGAAGGCGGGTGGCAGGAACAATTTGTATAAATCAAAAGGCATAACCGTTTGGCTTACCGGTCTTTCCGGAGCCGGGAAAACTACGATTGCCGAGCTTGTATGCCAAGAACTTAAAAATAGTGGTTTAGCTTGTTATGTAGCCGATGGTGACACTTTACGTTCGGGTATCAGTAGTAACCTCGGCTTTTCCAGGCAAGACAGGTTCGAGCACGTGCGACGGGCAGCCGAGGTTGCTGTCTTGTTTTCCAAGAATGATTACGTCGTGTTGGTACCCGTCATTACCCCCTACACTGAGATGCATGATTGGCTAAGAAAAAGACATGAGGAAGACAACTTAGCATTTGTGGAAGTGTATGTAGCCACTTCTCTGGGAGACTGCGAATCGCGTGACCCAAAAGGTCTTTACAAACTGGCCAGAGGAGGTAGTCTTGAGCATTTTACCGGTATAGACGATGTATACGAAAAGCCAGTTTCTCCGGATCTCATACTTGACACTGCCCGGAACACGCCGGAGCAATGTGCAAAATCGGTTATATCTTTTTTATATACCAGGTATATAAAAACCAATTAATATGACGCAAAACATAATAAGTAATAATATGAGTTTTGCCGTATTGACACAAGTATTTGGCATCGGAGTAGAATAAGCTAACAAACAGCTCTTTTGTCAGAGGAGAAGTGGGCAGATCTCTTAATAGTTAGGCTGTTTGTTCTGGATCGGAGGTAGGGGTAATGTCAATGGACGGGAGCTCGAGAGATTTTTTTGATGTCATTGTCATAGGCGGTGGACCGGGCGGTTATGCCGCCGCTCTTTACGGAGCTTCCGCCGGCTTGAAAATAGCGGTTATCGAAAAAGATAAAGTCGGTGGAACTTGTTTGCACCGCGGCTGTATACCGGCCAAGGAATTATTGGAGACAGCTAGAGTTTTCGTGTCGATCTCATCGGCAAAAGATTACGGGGTTTTGTCTTCCCCGCCGGCCCTGGATGCTTCTGTGATGCAGGGTCGCAAGTCAGTAGTAGTGGATCGCCTGCATCGCGGACTCGAAGGTCTGATGCGTAACAGAAAAATTTCTATAGTCCAAGGCATGGGAAAGTTACTGGGTAACAACGTTGTGGAAGTCATATCTCCTGATGGGCATCGGCAGTTGTTGCAGTCTAAATTCATTATTTTAGCCACCGGCTCTAAGCCTAGGAGCATTCCCGGTTTCACACCGGACGGTTCTCGCATTCTGACTTCTGATGACGTGCTGGAAATGAAAGCCATTCCCGGGAGGACATTGGTAATAGGCGGGGGAGCCATAGGCTGTGAATTCGCTTCAATGCTGGCTGATTTGGGGTCAAAGGTGACACTTGCTGAGGTCACCGAAACTTTGTTGCCAGGTTGTGATGCAGATGTATCAGAAGCCGTAGCCAAGTCTTTTCGCAGACGGGGTATTTTTGTCAAGACGCAGGCTCAGGTGCTCAGCCATGCAATCGGTGATGACGCTGTAGCGGTTTCTTTCGTGGACGGAGACAGTGTCGATGTGGATCAAGTCGTAGTATCGGTAGGGCGTGCGCCAAACTCGGCTTCCCTGTTTTCTGAAGACGTTGCCGTGTCTACTGACGAGAAGGGTTATGTCGTTGTGGACGACAATCTACGGACCGGCGCAAAAGGTGTATTTGCCATAGGAGACTTGATAAATACACCGCAATTGGCTCACGTCGGTTTTGCCGAAGGGATCTTTGTGATCAAGCAGATTTTGGGCGAGAAGGCACTTCCTGTAGATTACGGCAAGGTCCCTTGGTGTATATATTCTTTTCCGGAAGTGGCTTTTGTCGGTCTGACAGAGAGTGCCGCCAGAAACGCCGGTTATGATATCCTTGTCAAGAAGGACCCTTACGCCGGCAACGGCAGGGCGATTATTTTAGGCGAGACAGACGGATTCGTGAAAGTTATATGCGAAAAAGATTCCTCTGGTAAAGCCGGAAAGTTGTTGGGTGTGCATATGGTAGGTCCTTGGGTTACCGAACAACTGGGGCAGGCTTATCTCTCGGTCAATTGGGAAGCCACGCCTCAAGAAGTGGCACAGTTCATACAGCCGCACCCGACTCTGTCGGAAACGTTCGGAGAGACAGTGCTGGCTCTTACGGGAAGGGGGTTACACATTGGCTGACGTAAAAATGCCCCAACTGGGCGAAGCCGTTACGGAGGGAACAATCATCAGATGGCTGAAGTCTGAAGGAGACTTTGTTACTCAAGACGAGCCGCTTTTTGAAGTTTCGACCGATAAAGTTGATTCGGAAGTGCCTTCACCGGCCTCCGGTGTCATCGAGAGGATTATCTTTCCCGAAGGGGCTACGGTTGACGTGGGTATGACACTAGCGGTCATTGGCCAACGGGACGTACTCCCTCAAAGTATCGAAGGATCAGCCTCGGAGACCAATTCTTTGGCAAGTATAAGAGACCTGGCGGCCATCACTGCGACATTGGGATTGGCGGCACATACCGACCAAATCACCATTGACCCCGAGATGGTAGCAGAAGACAAAAGTAGTGAAGCCATCGAGGAGGCTCCGCTCCTTCCGCCGGTGGACTATAACGGAAATATAGATATAGCCCAAGACGATACCGTCAACGCGGGCGTGACTAGTATGGACCAAGCCGGTAGCCAAAGCCCGTCTATGGAGGCGGAACAGTCGTATTCCATAGATCAAATGGCAGCCTATGAGGTAGAGGCCCCAAGTGTCGACTATTCGGATGAGGGACAACAGGATTATACCTATACACATCCGGATGCATATCTTGCCGCGGGCAGCGACTCTGCTCTCGAAGAATCAAATGTAAACGATGGCATGACAGAGGAGTTGTCCAGACCTGATGCGGTATTAGAAGAAGAAGTTTCTTCGCAAACGGACAACTTTGTCATCTCGCCTCTTATCAGACGTATGGCAGAGGAAAATAACTTAGACCTTGATGCAATATATGGATCAGGTCCGGGTGGCAGGGTGACAAGAGAAGATCTCATGTCCCATATTGGCCAAGAAAAGGCAGATTGGTCTGAGCCACAGGAAGAATCCGCTGCAGAGCCAGTTGTCGACTTTGCGACTAACGGCAAATCTCCCAACGAAACCGATGACTTTTTAGAGGCTGAAGAAATAGCTGCCGAGAGACTAAACGTACAGCCCGTTGAAACAAATGTCGCCACCGGCCAAGACCAAGTGGCTGTTTCGCAGTCAGCGGAAACAGCCAGCATCCTAGGCAGGCTATGGAATAACCTTGGAGATGCTCAACCCGTGGTCGAAACCGAAGTTAGAACTTACAGAAAAGGTCAAGACACTCTTCGGACAAATGTTCCTGCCGTTCAAAAGAACGACGAAAGAATCCCCTTTACCTCTATGAGACGCATGACAGCAGAACACATGGTGAGGTCAAAGTCAATTTCTCCGCATGCTTTTGTGGCCAGAGAAGTAGACTTTGAAAGAATTGAGCAGACCAGACAACTGCTCAACAAGCCAACTAATACTTTGTTTGACTTCCACGTCACTTACTTACCTTTTGTATTGAGCGCCTTGGTCAACGTGGTGTCGAAGTATCCGAAGATGAACGCTTCCGTAGGGAGAGACGAACTCATTGTTCACAACTATGTGAACATAGGAATCGTTGTCGACTTAGAGGGAGATGGTATGATAGTGCCGGTTTTGCGCCAGGCTGATTCCATGAGTCTTGCTGAACTCATTACGGCTACCAAAAAATTGGTTACTAAGGCTAGGTCGCGTTCACTTGGTGCCGAAGACGTAACGGACGGAACAATAGCCGTAAGCAACCAGGGTGCTATGGGTGCCGCTTTGACGTTCCCCATCATTACCCAGCCCCAAGTTGCCGTCTTGTCGATAGATACTATCAAGCGCAAACCGACTGTGGTGACGGTGGAAGGAGAAGAGGCGATAGCCGTGCATTCGTTGGGCATGCTCGGTCTTGCTTTTGATGCCAGGGTGATCGACACCTCTTATGCAGCAGCTTTTTTGCGTGACCTTTCTATGCTGCTTGAAGAAAGAGACTTTGCTAAAGAACTGGGTATATCCTGATAAATTACGGGGTCAAGAGTCACTTACAAACTGTGGTTTTGGCGGTAATACGAATTGGTTGCACGAGGTAAAACATGATCATGGCTTTAGAGGAGCAAACTTCGACGCAGAGAATTACGGAGACAAAGCGTTTAAATATCCGTTATCTGCCTGTCAGTAAATACCGTGATGTTTTGGCCTTGCAGCACGCTTTGATGAAGTCTAAAAGTAGTTACTTAATACTTCTTGAACATAACCATGTTTATACCGCAGGAGTACGCACCAAGCAAGAGCATATACTCTTGTCCGACCTCTCGGAGGTAGGCGCAGAACTGATAAAAGCAGATCGGGGAGGTGACGTTACCTATCACGGTCCAGGACAGCTTGTGGGTTATTTTATTACAGATGTCAAACTGGCTCCCAATGCCATACCTGAGCACGTTTACAAACTTGAATCACTGGTAATAGATGTCTTGGAAGAAATAGCAGTAAAAACCCATAACGCTGACAAAGGCGGACTTTCCTTTATCAGACGTGACGGATTTCCTGGTGTTTGGGTGCTTACCCCTACCGGTGAAATCACGAAGATCTGTTCAGTGGGGGTTAGGGTTTCCAAGGGAAGAAGTATGCATGGCTTTGCTTTAAATGTATCGCCAGATATGAGTATGTTTTCACATATCGTTCCCTGTGGGATTGCCGATTACAAAGTGACGTCTCTTAACCTGCTCGGTTATGACTGCGGAGTAGACGAAGTAGCGGGGATATTCATAGAAAAAGCGCGTCAGTTGGTAGGAGAAGACTTCGAAATCACTCTACAGTCCAGACCTTTGCGATCGGGGGAAAAAATTATCGATCAAAAAGCGGAAAGCAGAGCGGCCGCCCGTCTGCAATCAGCAGGGGTTGAACTGTCTTCTGCCGTTAAGATATCGGCAAAGAAGCCAGAATGGCTTCGGGCTAAATTGTCCACTGAGAAAAATTTTTTCTCTTCTTATTCTACGGTACGCTCCAACAATTTGGTAACCGTATGCGAGGAAGCCGGATGTCCGAATATCAGCGAGTGCTGGTCGGATGGTACTGCTACGTTTATGATCAATGGAGACAGGTGTACAAGGTCATGCGGTTTTTGTCTTGTCGATACGCGAAAACCTTTTCCCACTGATCCGACGGAACCGGATAGGGTGGCAAAAGCTGTTTACGAGATGAAACTTGAGCACGCCGTGATTACCACCGTGGCAAGGGATGACTTACCGGACGGCGGAGCTGAGGCATTTGCCAAAACTATCAAAGCCATCAGAGATAAGTGTCCGGGGACGACGGTGGAAGTGTTGATATCGGATTGTAAAGGCGATCAAAAAGCTCTCAACACGATTTTTGATGCCCATCCTGACGTTTTGAATCACAATATCGAGACAGTCTTACGCCTGCAAGGTGCCGTGAGACCTCAGGCCTCGTATGCGCGAAGCCTTGCGGTGTTGTCTTTAGCTAAGTCAGCAGGACTCATCACTAAATCATCTCTGATGATAGGGTTGGGGGAAACTGATGACGAAATTATGCATACCCTCGTCGATCTGTCCAATATAGGAGTTTCAATAGTCACTATAGGACAATATTTACGACCGACCTCTTCGCATTTACCGGTCTATAGGTGGTATAGCCCAGAAGAGTTTCAGGGTATCAAAGCAAAAGCTGATTCCCTGGGCTTTGATCATGTGGAATGTTCGCCTTTGACAAGGTCTAGTTATCATGCCAAGCAAGCTGTTGCTCATGCTAAAGACTCTTATATTGCGGTATAGGTGTTACTTTCAATATTGCAAAAATTAACCTATAGGTGTTTACCAATATAGATATTTATCGAAATGTGAGCTTTGCAGAAAAACTAGACACAACGCACACACTGCGCCAAGCAATAACTATTGTAAGCATGAGCTATCCGGACTCATATAATTTGTGTGCCATTAGAGTCTTATGGTGTTATAAAAGTGGACATATTCTATCACTTATTTTTTAGTTTATCAATTGTCGAAAAGCTATGCCGAATTAGTATTTGAACTCAGAAGACAGATCAAAATGATTCTATGCCGGCTTGTTTATAACACGAACCGGTTTTACTCACTGCCTTGTAATCGAGAATCCGGCACAGAGTCAAATTGCTTAGTTGTCTTGGTACTTGAGAACTGCGGTTAGTATGGAAGGCAATTTCTTTTGTCTTGCGTTTTTCTTGTTTCCTCTGTATAGGGTAGAAGTGTTTTGGGCTTTAGCTTCAAAAAAGTTTATTCATCAGCTTTTAGGGGTACTTTTCGGCGTGCCTTTGTCTCCTTTTGCAATTTGTATTTAGTAAACTTTTCTCCGATATCTTTTTTGTTGTGCAAATAAATCAAGTTTTATTTTGGCTAATAGCTTGACACTGCAGGTTAAATTCTTGTATTACCCAGCAGGCTCCTAAAAGATCGATTCCTTTATTAAAAATCCCGCTATAAGTAGCCTGTTGTGTGAGTAGTCTACGTGCAAGAAGAATTTCCTGTAGCTTGGTAGTGTGACCAATAATAACAAACCAGATATTGAGATACCTGATTCCCTTGATATGGTGATAGCCATGGACGGCTGGATCGATGCAGGTTATGCAGCCGCCACGGCCGCTAAAACCTTAACCGATGTGACTGCATCGGAAGTCATTTATACTTTTGATCCGGATACTTTCCTCGACTGCAGGGAAAGACGCCCTCGGGTGAAGATAAAAAATGGCATACCAACTTCGATTACGTGGACACCGCCGGTTATCAAGTTCTCTAGCGATAGCGCCGGGCAATGTGTGCTGCTGTTGACGGGACCGGAACCAGACTACAGGTGGCAGGAATTTGCCGGTGAAATACTTAAGATAATTGAAAGACATAGAGTACGACGTCTTATTGGGCTAGGGGCTTTCCCTTTTGCCTGGCCCCATACCAGACAAATAAGAGTCATTGCTACAGGTTCCGATATCGAACTGATCGATAAGATAGGGTATCTTAACGGTGAGATTGACGCTCCTGCCTCCGTTACCGACGTTATCGGTCAACGCTGTAAGGATTTGGCTGGTTTAGACTTTATCAACCTCTGGGCACAGGTTCCCCACTATGTCTCTAATATGTACTATCCTCAGGCGGCTCTGGCCTTGCTGGATGTATTGACGAGGTTATGTAGCCTGCAACTAGATCTTACTCAGCTAAGAGAGGAAGCCAACCAGTTATCTTTACAGCTAAATAACTTGATATCTGCCTCAGATGAGCATTACGAGATGGTCAGGAACTTAGAAGAGCAGGTGGATGTAGAAGACGACGAATTCAACCCAAGTTATGAGAATTTGCCTTCGGGAGATGAGATAGCGGCAGAGCTGGAAAGGTATCTTAGGGGGGAGACGAACGGCTAGTATAGGAAATAGATATTTACATGAATAATGATTGGGAACAATTGATGGCCTTTAGGGAATTTGATGTCGCTAATGCAATATAAACAAGTACGGCTTGTGATTTTCGATATGGATGGCGTCATTATAGATTCAGAACCATTCTGGCAAGAGGTCGAGAAGCAAGTATTTGCCAAGCTCGGTTTTGACGTAACTTCACTTGTCGAAGGCGGTAAGACAAAAGGGATGCGTCTAGATGAAGTAATACGGGATTGGCAGGGTATTCTGGGTTTCGATCAGGGGATTTCTGAGGCGATCTATTCAGAGATTATTCAAGGCATTATCAGCCGTGTCGAAAGCGATGGTGTCATGATCCCCTACGTTAAGGAAGCCATTGATTTTTTTATCAAAAAGGGCATTCCTTTGTCTTTGGCGTCAGGGTCTAACTACGAAATAATCGATGCCGTTATGGATAAATTTGATCTTCGGGATAGGTTTTCCGTGATTTATTCGGCAGAGGACGAAATATACGGCAAGCCGCACCCGGGTATTTTTCTTACGACAGCGACTTTGATGGAAGTTTCGCCTAACAACACGGTTGTGATCGAAGATTCTCTGAACGGCGTCATTGCGGCTAAGGCCGCATCCATGCGAGTCATTGCCATACCGCCGGACAGTGAGCAGGGTGACGTCAGGTTTTCTCTGGCGGACTGCAAGATCACATCGCTGTCCGAGATACCACAAGCTGCTTCTATGTTGGGTTTTGAGCAATAAAAGTATACGCTGGCACTGCTGGGGAAAAAAGTAACCCGAACCGAAATCTCGGTTCGGGTTATTTTAGAAGTTGCTAGGATATTTTGGCCGTTATGGTGACCGTGTCCCCTTCATTGGCAACCGGTACGGTGTTTCCGGAGACCGTCTCACCATTGACGATGAGTTCTCTCACCCTACCCGATGCGCCGGGTTCTTTTTCTACGGTGATTTTGTAAACAGCTCCCCTAAATTTACGGGTAGCCGTAAAGCCAGACCATTCAGATGGGATGACAGGATCTATTGTCAGCCCCCGATACGTAGGTCTGATACCCAATATCCACTGTGAGATAGCCGTAAAGTTGAGAGCAGCCGTTCCGGATAGCCAAGAGTTCTTGGCTTCCCCGTGGGTGGGAGCATCTTTACCGGCAATCATTTGGGCATAGACGTATGGTTCACACCTATGTAATTCACTGATCTCTTCTCTCTTGGAGGGATTGATTTTTTTGTAGTAGTCAAAAGCTCTGTCTCCATTGCCACACATGGTCTCAGATATCATGATCCACGGGTTGGTATGACAGAAGATACCGGCATTCTCTTTGTAGCCTTCGGGGTAGGATGAGATTTCTCCGTATTCAGGATAGTATCTTGAGTAGGCAGGTTGCAGTACTACTATTCCGTGTTCCGTAGACAAGTGCCGGTTTACGCTGTCCAGTGCCCTAGCAGCGTGACCGGAAGCTATTCCGATTCCGGCCATAATGCATATACCTTGAGATTCGATAAAGATCTTGCCTTCTTCGTTGGCAGAAGATCCTATTGGATTGGAGTAAAAATCGTATGCACGTTTGAACCATTCGCCGTCCCACGCATGTTCCATCACGGCGGCCGTCATTTCTTCAGCTCGCTTTGTAAACTCGGCGCTTTGCGTATCGTTGCCTAATAAGTTGGCGATGTCAGCCATTTCCTTGGCTGCTGACACGAATTGTCCTGCAATCATGACGGATTCTGCCGCACCTCCTGACTGATTTTCTGTGGTCTGGAAAGGCTCACCTGGGGTAGTAGAGAAGCAGTTGAGATTCAGGCAGTCGTTCCAGTCAGCTCTTCCGATAAGTGGCAGTCCGTGTGGACCCAGCCGATCCAGCGTGTAGTTGATGCTTTTCACTAAGTGCTCGTAAAGGGTGGTTTCGCTGCCTACTTTGTTGTCATAGGGGACAGGGGTACTCAGAATGGAGATGTCGCCGCTCTCTTTCACATAGGAAGCGACACCCAGAATAAGCCAAAGCGGGTCGTCGTTAAAACCGGATCCGATATCGTTGTTGCCGCGTTTGGTAAGGGGTTGGTATTGGTGATAGGCTCCCCCCGTTTCCAACTGTGTGGAGGCTATATCGATAATTCTTTCCTTGGCTTTTTCGGGAATCATGTGTACAAAGCCGAACAGATCTTGATTGGAGTCCCTGAAACCCATACCTCGACCTATCCCGGATTCGTAGAAAGAAGTAGACCTACTCATGTTGAAAGTCACCATGCATTGGTAAGCGTTCCAGATGTTTACCATTCGGTTGGTGTCTGTGTCGGGAGTATGTACTTCGAGGACAGAAAGTAGTCCTGTCCAGTATTGCTTGAGTTGGTCAAATCCCTCTTCTACCGAGTCAGGGTTAAGCCATTTTTGAATAACCTGTTTTACTGGTTTCTTATTGATAATTTGCGATTGAGGAGGGTCAAATTTGTGAGCGGGATCGTTTTCAGAATAACCGAGGACAAAAATAATTTCCTTAGTTTCTCCTGGGGCAAGTTGTAGTTTCACGTGATGGGAACCGTGTGGTGACCAGCCATGGGCTATCGAATTTCTGGACTTCCCTTCCTCTACGGCCGCTGGATTGTCAAATCCTCTGTATGATCCCAGAAATGCTTCCCTTTGTGTATCAAAACCAGCTAATGGCTCCGAACAGGCGAAGTAGGCAAAGTGATCGCGACGTTCCCTGTATTCCGTTTTGTGATAGATAACACCGTCTTCTATTTCCACTTGGCCGGTGGAGAAGTTTCTTTGAAAATTGGTGGCGTCGTCTTGTGCGTCCCAGAGGCAGAACTCTACGGATGAGAAAAGCGAGAGGTCGGCTTCTGTCGTACGGTTGTTGGTGAGAACCGTTTTCCAGATCTCAACGGTCTCACCAAGGGGAATAAAATAAGTGGTTTCCGCCGCTATTTCTTGATAGGTGGAGGCAATTTTGGTATAAGACAAACCGTGTCTGCATTCATATGAGTCCAAAGGCGTTTTGACTGGCTGCCAAGATGGGGACCAAAAATTGCCAGAAGAGTTGTCTCGTAGGTAAAGGTAACGCCCTCCTACGTCAAAAGGAGCGTTATTGTATCTGTACCTAGTGATACGTCTGAGTCTGGCGTCTTTGTAAAATGTATACCCGCCGGCTGTATTAGAGCATATACCGTACATCGATTCCACTCCCAAGTAATTAATCCAAGGCAGTGGTGTATTGGGCACGGAGATTACATATTCGCGGTTTTCATCGTCAAAGCGGCCGAATTTCAAGTCATTTCCCCTTACGTGTTGTGTTTCGATAGGTTGTTGGGTTATACCCACATCTGTTTAATGTTACAGACTTTTTTGAAGTCGTGTTCTGTCCCGAGACAAATTTGGACTTAGGGCGCGTAAGATTATAAGTAGCTTTTTCTTTTTATCAAAAGGCCGTCAGTCCATCGTTTTAGACCAAGAACGTCTCCGAACTACTTTCCTGCCAGCACGATATTGATAAGCTTCGGCGCTAGGTTGACGGTTTTTACTATCCGACTGCCTCCGAGAGCTTCTTGTACTTTGGGCGTTCCCAAAGCCATTTGTTCTGCCACAACGGTATCTATGTCGGCAGGAACCTCAATTTTCTCCCGCAGTTTACCGTTGATCTGGATCACCATTGTGATCATCTCGTCAAGTAAAAATCCAGGATCTGCTTTGGGCCAAGGTTGGGTATGCAACAAAGCGCCTTCACCTTTTCTGTTCTCCCAAGCCTCCGCGCTGAGGTGTGGGGCCAAAGGAGCTAAAAGCAAAAGTAAAGTATCCGTGGCTTTTTCGATAACGTGAGGATCAGCTCCGGATCGTCTTGCTGCGTTGATCTCGTTGGTGAGCGTCATGCAAGAAGAAACGGCGGTATTGAAAGCATATTTTTCCAAGTCATCAGTGACAGAGGCAATGGCTTTGTTGAGGGCTTTTTCCAACATATGCGTGGAAGCTTGATCTGTATCGGTCACATCGTTTTCAAGCTCTTGGCTACCATCTTTTTCTGTGGCAAGTCTCCACACTTTGCGCAGGTAGCGGGAGCACCCTTCGATAATTTCATCGGTTTGCTCGCTCCAGTCCACATCGTCTTGCGGAGGACCAAAAAACAGGTGCGCCAAGCGAAGGGCGTCTGCTCCTACCGTATTGAAATATACGTCGGGAGATATGACGTTGCCTTTTGATTTGGACATGGCTTTTCCGCCTAATCTGATCATTCCTTGGGTAAAAAGCTTGGCAAAAGGCTCCCTTATTTCTTTTGGTGCCAATCCGACATCTCCGAGAGCTTTCATGAAAAATCTTGCGTATAGTAAATGTAAAATGGCGTGGGTAATGCCGCCTATATATTGATCGACGGGCATAAAGCGGCTGGCTGCCTCTTGATCTATCGGTGCGTTGTCGTAAAAAGGATTGCAGAAGCGCAGATAATACCAAGAAGAGTCCACAAAAGTGTCCATGGTGTCACTTTCTCGTGTGGCGGGTCCTTGGCATTTCGGACAAGTTGTGTTGAGGAACCCCTGATGTGATTTCAGAGGAGATTCGCCAGTTGGCAAAAATTCTACGTCATCTGGAAGAAGTATGGGAAGTTCTTCGTCCGGTACGGGGAGAGCCCCATCTTTTTCACAGTAGACAACCGGAATCGGACAACCCCAATACCTCTGTCTGCTGATCAACCAATCTCTCAGTCTATATTGAGTACTTTTTGTGCCTATGCCTTCTTGTGTCAGCCACTCGGCAGCTTGTTCTTTTGCCTCCTCTACACTCAGACCGTTGAGAAAACCACTGTTTATTTTGATACCTGGTCCGGGATAAGGGGTTTCGTCATGTCCTTCTGGCGGCTCGGTTGTTCTGAGAATGGGTAGGCTATAAGCTTTGGCGAATTCGAAGTCCCTTTCGTCCTCCCCCGGTACTGCCATAATAGCTCCGGTTCCGTAACCCATGAGGACGTAATCCGCTATATAAATGGGTACACGCTGCGAATTGAAAGGATTGATGGCATAACTTCCCGTGAAAGCCCCCCTCTTGGCGGTATCTCCCTCACTGGAGAGCCTCTCGATTTCGTTGGATTTTGCCACTTTATCGAGCAGTTCGTCCACCTCTTTTTGCTGTTCGACAGAGGTTATCTTTTTTACTAAAGGATGCTCTGGGGCCAAGACTACGTATGTCATGCCGAATGCGGTGTCAGGACGTGTGGTATATACCTCAATGGTTTCCTTTTCGACGTTCTCTTCACTTTGGACTACTTTTAATTGGAAAGTAGCTCCTTTGGATTTACCAATCCAATTACGTTGCATAATTTTGACCCGTTCCGGCCAATCTAGGCCGTCTAAGTCTTCAAGCAGTTCTTCGGCATATTTGGTGATTCTGAAAAACCACTGGTTGAGTTGTCGCCTTTCGACTTTGTCGCCCGATCTCTCGCAAGTTCCGTCCCCCATAACCTGTTCGTTGGCCAGTACTGTTTTACATCCAGGGCACCAGTTGACGGGGGCTTCTGCTTTATAGGCAAGGTCGTTTTGTAAGAATCTCGTAAAGATCATTTGGTTGAATTTTATGTACTCGGGGTCATGACTCTTTATTTCCCTTGTCCAGTCGTAAGCGGCTCCGAGCCTTTGTACACTGGCTTTCAATTCCCGAATTCTTGCTTCTGTGCCATCTTTTGGACGAGCACCGCCTTTTATGGCTGCGTTTTCTGCGGGTAGACCGAATGAGTCAAATCCGAAAGGAGTCAAAACAGCATAACCACACATCCTGCGGTATCTTACCAGTACATCACCCAAAGTGTAGTTTCTGACATGACCTTGGTGAGCGGGACCACTGGGGTATGGATACATACACAGAACGTAATATGGCGGTCTTTTGTCGTCTGGGTCAATTTCATAAATACCAAGTTCTTGCCAGCGCTTTTGCCACAGAGGTTCGATTTTTGCGAAATCGTAGTTTGAGTCATTTGCCATAGTTATACAGGTTACTTTTTTTAAAACAGGATTAAGTGCAGAATAACTATTTATGTCAGATAAAAGCTTGGTATGATGAAATAGTCCTGGGGGTGTAGCTCAGCTGGAAGAGCACTTGACTGGCAGTCAAGAGGTCGTGGGTTCGAGCCCCATCACCTCCACTGGATTATCAGTGTGTCAAACTTCAGACAATTGGCTAAATCTTTTCATGAATAATAAGGTCATAAGTAGATTTTAGCTCGGATTAGATTGTGTCTGGTCATCATCGCCGTCGCTTGCGGAGGTATTCTGATTTTTTTCAATTTGGTTATCCGTGTAAGGTAAATCCTGTATATGTGGGAGGTATCCAAAATCTGTTCTGCTACTTGGGTCTGGGATGGACTGTTCTTGCGGATTGACGCCAAAACCACTTTGACTAAAAAAATCGGGTAGTACGTCAGGGTCAGTCTCTGGTGGTTGATAAGTATTTGTGGTTTGATATGCCGAAGAATAACTTGCTCCATAAGGGGGAATGGGGGAGTTGTTGGATAAGGATGATGACCCTTGACCATTTAAATCGACAGCCATCCCTATGGCGCTGGCCAGCTGTTCATGAGATATACCCTCTTTTTGTATTCGCAAATCAATATAAAATACAAATGCGAGACAGCACTCGAGGGGTGTCAATAAAAAAGCTATGAGAGTTATCAATAGCATTTCTACTACAACTGAGATATCACTTTGCAAAGTTAGAAGCGTAATTGTTGTGCTTATGATGCCTATGGGTATGATCATCATTAAGAGCGCTATAAATAGACGCCCTTTGTTGTGTGTCGTTAGTTGTCTTGACCTACGGAAAAAATCCCAAAACCGATATTGATTTTCTAAAGCTATTATGGTTATTACCAGATATGTGGTTAAGCACCAAATTATACCTGGCACAATAAGCAGGATGCTTCCAATGAAAAGACCTATCATGATCAGTGGTGCAGCCAGAAAAGTCTTCGCTAATTTGTTGCTCGAAACGCGTAAAGTAGACCTATCTGTGGGGACATATCCAAAGTATGTTGCTGCAATGCTTTTTGGCACCAGTACTCCTGTAAAGAATTTGGCGAATATGGATAGCAACAAATATAGATCTAACAATCCCATATCGGTGAATCTTTTAGAAGTGTATATCGTATTCGTACTGGTATTTATAAGTGTTACTTGAATAACATGTGAGTTCCTTGTGAGTAACAAAGTAAGCAGAAAAAGGACTACGTAGATGGGTAAAATAATGAGAAGCCATTTAAAATACCCTCTTTTTGTTAGTAAAAAGGTCTGTCGCCATATTGTGGATAAGCGAGTAACTGATGCTGATACTTTAGTTAGTCCCCATTGGTTATCGGTCATAGGAGGCATGATAGCAAATCATAGAGACAATTGTGTGTAAATAGCATATCTATTGGTAAATTCTAGACATTGTCTCTTGCTGACTAGTTAATCTAGCTTGTCAATAATTATCAATTGACCCACATCTTCCCCCTATGTCAGTAGCTTTGGTTGGAATAATGATTTTCTAGTGCTTAAAATAAAAGTCGTAGGCTTTATAGCATCTCGTATTATAAAAGCTTTCCTACGTTCCGGAATATCTCAACCTTTTTTTGACAGTTTTGTAAATTAATTACTGAGTAACACTTCCGGAGATTGGACTCTAAGGGGTTTGTTGATCCATACAGGCTTGGTGTTGTAACCAGTGGCTTACCATTTTGAAATCGTTTGAGATGTGTTCTAAAGGCATCCTAAGAACGCCTTGGCAAAAGTAATGATCTCTGGCTGTGTCTGTATGAAAGCTTAGGCGTAAAGAGCACAAGACCGGAGTGACAGTGCTCGTAGTATGAGAAGAACGTGTTGAACCAGATACGTGCCTCTTCAATGATCCGGGATAGCTAGAAACATACTTTGTGGTCTTAGAAAGTGCTTCCGAATAGGGTTGTCGTTCGATATCTGTGGTCCGGACCTACTTTTTGTAATACCGGCAATAGATAGAACTTCTTCATTGCATCAGATCTCATCCGGGGACCGTTGTCTAGTGCACTGTCAAAGCCCCTGGTTTTGGCAGGTCTTTTCAAAGAGTTCTCGTGTCAGGTCTTTATCTTCAACGACTTCCAGACACCACCCAGACATAAAGCGGCTGCAGAGGTCGATAATCACATATAGATAGAAGAAGCTCTTATTTGTGGTGGTACTCTTTTGGGACTAGCCGGTAGTAAGCCAAAGACCTTGAAACTCCCAATGGTTCCGCTGCTTTTGTGATTGGGATCGTCGGAGAGAGTTCTCTTATGGGATCTCTTATTACCCCATTCATGGCTGAGGTAGCGACAAGTTTTCTAGAAGTGCTGATACTTTTTTAGACCTCAATAACGGTATTTACTCGCATAAGTTCATGCTTATAGTTGACCCACACGAGCCTTTAGTGTGTATTTTCACGTACAACCGGGTAATAGGCTTTCTCCAAGTCTTGGTGATTCACCCGCTCTAAGGAGATGAGTTAATACGCTTCTCCTTAGATCCTCCGCGTGACCCATCTTCTGTTAGGATTCATAGTAAGCCACAGCTCGACGTTGAAAGTCCTAGGAAACTCGGCTTCCTTCCCGGCTCTAGTAGTGGTATTTCTGGTTCGAGTCCGATGTCATGGTTATTTCGTTGTTGTCTGTCTTTATTGTCCCTGTCCTTTATCCCCTCACTGCTCTGATATTTCTAGTGGAGAACTGCCCTAATCAAGGTTGACAGGGGGGACCTTTATTCACAAAATCAAAAAAGTATCCCATTTGTTGTGAACACATAACTACCTGTTGTGATAACTTAAAAGTTGATAGCACTTACCTAATCAATCTTTTATCCAAAAAGATAATAAATAATGAATACAGCATTCAACTATAAATTACTAAAGAATAAAAAGTTGACACCTGTTATAGCTATAATAGGTGTCTTCATTGTTTTAATCAGCACCATTATTACCCTAAGTCCATTATCTGCTTTTGCTACCGTAAAACCTTTATCTAAGACAGCTACTCATCATAAAAGTAAAACTGCTCAAGTAGCTACTGATAAAGGTTACTTTGAGGTAAGTTCAAACGGTAAAGTCTTTGCATTCGGTAATGCTCATTTATACGGATCAACTGTTACAAGACATCTAAAAGCAAACATTGTAGGGTTTTCACCTACTTCAAAT
>JAKBPI010000045.1 GCA_021829645.1 Actinomycetes bacterium
AATAATGAAACAAATTGTAAATGCTATTATAGCATACCATGATTCAGGGCTTCCTTGACCTGGTGGTATGTTATTAGTAGCAGCAGCTAAAAGGATAAAATGTCTCGTTATAGGCATGGTGGCTGTTCTCCCGTATTTACAGGTACCGTATTTACAGGTACCGTATTTACAGGTACATGGTTAGTAGTGGTATCTAATTGTTTCGTCAAATATGGTATTAGATTTGTTAGTGCAGTTTCAGTTAGAGAAAGGTAGTTTGTTATCTTGGCTACTTGTGTTGCATCCTCAGCTCCGTGTGCCGCCTGTATAACTAATTCGAGGTTGCCAGCATCCCAAGCATCCACAGCTGCATTCTCTAACAGTGATGATACTCCACCTGAAAGCAACGAAGTAGCGCCCAAGGCCGAATTAAGACTGTCTAAGGCTGCTGCCAAGTAGTCACCTTTCTGAGCCGCCTGATCAGCGGCTATAGCACCTGTCACGACAGATATAGCCCCAAATATAGGTGAGGCGATTTCTCCAACTCCCGGGATAGGCAATGCTCCCTCAGCGAGAATAGCTGCGAGAGTCGAGATATTGGAGGCATTGTTATATATAAAGTGCCAACTACCTACCGCACCCACATACACACCGTGTACTAGTATGCCACCACTGCGATCCCAGGACCAAGTCGTAGCATGCCATGTTGTGACGACGCCAGTAGCAATAACGTGTGCTCCCTCCGTGAAGGTGCAAACACCCCAGCACCACCTGAGCCCACTTGGATCCACCCCGTTCACCGGATCGCCGCCTGCATACCCATACGGCGTCTGCGTCAGGCTAACCAACGGGTCCACACTCAGGAACTGTCCTGTAGTCGGGTCGTAGTAGCGGTTGATGAGATAGATGAGACCTGTTGGATCCATGTAACTTCCGGCAAATCCAAAAGGTGTAAAGTTACTTAGTCCACCTGTTGTAGCAGGAGTTCCATATGCTGAATAACTTGTTGTAGCTTCCAGAGTTCCCGAAGAAGAAAGAACTCCACGAACAGATCCAAGAGCATCTGTAATCAGATAGGTAATATTTCCAGTTTGTAGGTTGATTTGTTCAAAAGGTGCCGTGGTGGAACCGTCATAGATGTAAGCATTGCTTTGATCCATGAGAAGGTTTGAATTTGGATCATAGAGGTAATTCGCTTTGATGCCGGTAGTAGATGAAGTAAAATCAGCAGATACTCTTTGCCCAAGACCATTGTAAGTGGCAGATGTCATAGCTACATTTTGGTTTTGATAACTTGTAAGTTCGTTTGCTCCGTTATAAGTAGCTGTCATGCCATTGGAAGAAGAGGTTCTGTCACCATTTGCGTTATACGCATAAGTGGTACTTACCTGTGGAGTAGTTGTCGTAGCAGGTGACGTTGAAGAGGTTAGTTCTCCCGCATAGTTATATGTCCCTCTTTGCCCATTTGGAAGTGTCAATAGATTTCCTGATTGGTCATAGTTATAAGAAGGACTCGCTGTAGCAGAACTTACTTCGGTGATGCGACCTATCGAATCATAAGTATAACTGTTAGAAGGTGTAGCAGAAGAACTTGGAGTACCGGTCTCTTGAGCTATTGCACCAGTTGGAGTTCTGGTATATGAAAACGACAAATTCGTTTTCGATGAATTAGAAACCGTTATTTTCATAGGTTGATCCGTAAGATCATACGTTGCAGTTATAGAGGCTGCGGGCTGAACACCAAAGGATTGAGCCAGGTTGGTAGTTGTCGCAAGATTATCTTGATTATAGGCAATTGTCGCAGCATTGCCGGAGAAGTCACTGACGTCACTTATATTACCGGCTAAGTCATAACCATAAGTTATTGTCGGAGAGACCTCGGTTGAAGTAATCCCCGGGAGAGGATAAGTAAGAGAGGTCTGCTCGCCAAGTGAGTTGTAGCTATAACTTATAGTTTGATTATTGGCATTAGTCGCAGATAAAAGTTCGCCAAACGGGTCATAGGTATAAGTTGAAGTACCCGTCCCATCCTTCATAGTTGTCATTTGACCAGAAGGATCATAGGTATAACCAACTGCTGGCGTATTGTCGGAATAAGTCGTAGATGCAACTTGGTTTTGCGGAGTATAAGTATTTGTAATTACTGTTCCCGAAGGTATAGTAGTGGTTAGTTTATTTCCGGCCGGATCGTAAGTATATGTCGTAATAGTTCCGGAAGATGAAGTAGAAGTTGCCGGACGAATCTCTTTTATAAGTTCACCAACAGAGTTATATACATACGTACTTTGATAAGGCGAGAGTATTTCCATACCAGATGAATTTTGAACCTGACCACTAAGAGGATCCGAAGTGTTGCAAGTAACAATGCCTTGGGTATTTCCGTCTCCTGGAATACTTATTACTTCATTGCCGTCTTGGTCATAACAATATGAAGTAGTAGATGCAGCAGGAGTACCTATAGCTGTTGTAGCAGAAAGAAGTTCATCTCCGCTGTTATAAGTATAGGTTGAAGTTATAGGCACAGCTCCGGTAGTATTGCTCACGGGAGGAGTAATGGTTTCTATCAGATTTCCTGCTAAGTCATATTTATAAGTGACAACAGATCTGTTAGTCTCACCGGCAGGCGGCGGCGTCGAAAGTTGTGTTTTTTCTCCCAAAGAGTTATAAGACGTAAGCGTCGCGTCACTTGCTAAGGCAATAGGTAGGTTCTCGCTTCCACTACTCGACAAAATCCCGTTTGGATAAAGCGTAGATAATGCACACGAAGAAGTAGTAAGGGAGTTTTCTGCCACTCCGATAGGCGGAACAGTTTCAACTACATTTCCGTCTCCGTCATAACAAGTCAAACTGGATTGACCGGCTGTATCCGTTGTCATGACTGGCTCGTTGTCTGCATTATATGTTGTTTTTGTGGCAGATGTCGCATTGCCTGGGGCAAGAGCAAGTTCAATACCTGTAAGAGAGGAGGAAGCTGTCTTTGTAACGGTTTCTTTCGGAACGGTATTTGATTGGATAAGCTCCGAATCAGAAGACAACATGTCGGTATAGGTTACAGGAGAAGTTGTAGACGAAGTTTTTGACGAAAGATCTCCGAACCCATGAGGCAATTGCCAAGTACCTCCCGTATCATTGTTACGAATAGACCTTGTTGCGATGGCAGCTACCAAGAGGTCGTCTTTATTCTTTAAACTAAGAGCTGGAAAAGATTCCGTAGTGGACCCGGAAGATAGCGCGTTAGATGATCCAACAGATAAGGCATCAATTGGATTGACGGTGTTGATATCACCAAAGACTCCAAGGGTTGCAGATTCATCTATACCATAGGGATCATCTATTGCAACAGAAGTAGAGGTTGTAGTGACGAGAGCTTTATAAAGATAAGTTTTTTGATCACCGGACCAAGTGGAAGTTAAGTAAGAAAATCCGGTTGGGATCGTAGGAGCAGGGCCCGAGGAAGAAGAGGCTATAGCTCTTATTACATCGTTATTTAGATCCGAAATAAAAATGTCTCCGCCGAGATCTGTTGCGACAGAACTTGGTCCATCAAGTTGTGAAGATATTGCCTGTTGGTTATCTCCCCCGTTACCTACACCGCCTTCTCCGGCAATCGTATAGATATCACCTGAGGTCATACTTTGTCCAAAATAAGTACCTGGTGTCTCGTCGACTACACGTATTTTTGAGTTATAAGTATCTGCTATGACAAGGTTTCCCCCGTTGGAAATAGCCAGACCTCCCGGTCCGTTCAACTCTGCAGAAGTACCAAGACCTGAATTCCCGGAGTAACCTGCCGTTCCGTTACCTGCTACACGATAGATATCACCTGAGGTCATACTTTGTCCAAAATATGTACCTGATACGTTTGGCACCATATCTACCACATTGTTATTGTGATCAGAAACAAAGAGGTTACCGGCTTGATCTACTCCAAGACCTGTAGGGGTATTTAGACTGGCATCTACTGCCGTTCCTCCGATACCTGATGATCCATAAGATCCGTTTCCGACAACTGTATAGATATCACCTGAGGTCATACTTTGTCCAAAATAAGTACCGGGTACGTTTGGCACCATATCTACCACATTGTTATTGGTATCAGAGATAAAGAGATTGTCGTTGGATGAAACAGCCAGAGCGCTTGGTCCGTCTAATGCGGCATTGACTGCAGGTCCTCCGATACCTGAGTGGTAAAACGAACCGTTACCTGCTACTACATAGATATCACCTGAGATCATACTTTGTCCGAAATATGTACCCGATACGTTTGGCACCATATCTACAGTAGAGTTATCGGTATCTGCTATAAAAAGATTGCCTGCTCCGTCCAAAGCAACGGCGCCGGGTCCGTTTAAGCTGGCATCTACTGCCGGTCCTCCGATACCTGATGATCCATACGTGCCATTACCTGCTACACGATAAATAGCATCTGCTTTCATATATTGACCAAAGTAAGTACCGGATGAAGCCGGTACAAAATCTATTACGGAATTATTTCTGTCGGCAAGAGCTATATCGCCCGAGTTATCAGAAGCAACGGAATAAGGAGCATTTAAGCTGGCATCTACTGCCGGTCCTCCAATACCTGATGATCCATAAGATCCGTTTCCGACATAGTCAACTATATTACCGGGCGCCACATCTGAAAGACCTTCGGGACGAGGTAAAGGGGTAGAAAGTGCAAGAAGGGCTTCATCACCTGAAGAACTTCCTGGCGGAAATGAAAGATTCATTTGCGTATTTGCAGTAGTAGCTGACCCAGTAGGAGTTGCAACAGAGTTTGCTCCTACAAAATAGGGAGAAAGAGATTGTGAAGCGGAAGTGTTATTGCCGTTGTTATCATATGTATATTGCGTCACTCTCGGGGTAATGCTTGCTCCAGATGACCCTTGTGTGGAAGTAGTTAACTCTCCGTCTGCATTATATGAATAGGAAGTAGTAAAGTTGGCGGCATTTGCACCGGGTATATTTCCGTTCGGAGAAATATTAGAGGTTAACTCTCCGTCAACATTATAGGCGAAAGTATTGGTAGACACTGAAGAGAGATTTCCGTTCGGGGTAGAGGCAGTAAGCAAATCTCCGTATTTATCATATGAAAGCTGAGTCATGACACCGTTTGGGTTAATTGTCGCACAAGGCAAAGAGGAAGAAGGTGCCGGTTTATTACAGGAATCTGTTACTCCTTTTATGGTAGCTGATTCGTTGTTATAAAGATCATAGGTAGTACTTACGGAAGAAGCAGTAGTCGAACCTGGGGCATAAGCACCTGTAGTTTGGAAAATGAGATTACCGTTTGTATCATATTCATTATAAGTAACATAAGGCGGAGGCACTACACTCGGCGGAGCAATGGTAATACCGGAAGATAATGGCGGTGAAATTGGTGCAGGCGGTGATAACTGAGAACACGAAGTCGGCGCAAGCGGTAATGACATACAAGTTACTTCATTAAGTGAGTTATAACTGTAATTTGTCGTATCACCCAAAGCATTGGTTGAAGAAATCAAATCACCTGAGGAGTTGTAAGTATTGTGCGTAGTATTACCGTTTGGATCGGTGGAAGTTTCTATACCTAAAGTAAATGGGTTATACGTATAATCCCATCTGGCAGCCGAAGCTCCCGTACCTTTTGTAACAGAAGTCAATTCCATATCCTCATAGGTATGTGTCGTAACGTTTCCGTTCGGATCGGTTATAACCGTAGTTGAACCCGATAAACTTGCCGGGTTGCCGCTATAGGAAAACTTGGTAGTTTGTCCCATGGGATCTGTTTGTGCGACAACACGACCGGAGGAGTCATAAGTATTGGTGAGTGTTCCGCCATTTGGATCCGTCATGGTAAGAAGAAGGTGACTTGAGTTATACGTAAATGATTCAACCTTACCCATTGGATCTGTTGCAGATATCAGATTGCCAGCTGAGTCATAAGTATAAGATGTAACCCTACCCATAGGGTCTGTCACGGATGAAATATCTCCGTTGGGTCCGTAAGTAAATACCAAAGAACGACCGGAGGGATCGGTAACTTTTGACAACTCATTTAAAGAATTGTAGGTAAAGGTTGTTTCTTCGCCGTTTAGGGGTTCTTCGGACATAAGTTGTCCGGCTGAAGAAAATGTGTATTTTACTCTTGATCTGGCATCTGTCAAAGTATAGATGCCATTTGAGTTTTGTACCAATGAAGCCAATACCCTAGATGGGGCTGTGAACTGACCATTGCCAGTTGATGTGAAAAATACCTGAGAACCGTTACCTTCGTCAACCGTTACTTCTCCGGATGAAGCAAAGGAAAGTGACATAGACAAATTATCCGTCCAACCGTATCCGAAAGGACCGTTATTTGAAGCCTCATCAGAGTTATAAGTACGAGACAGCACAAGGGGTATACCGAGGCTGGGCGTATTTATATCCGTAAAGGTATGCCAAAAATCACCGGTTGCACAGTTTACCGGATTAGAAGTTGAACAAGTTGTCAGATTTTCAAATCCATTCGGAGCACCGCCTTGCTCGCTACCTGTAATTAGGCTTTGGTTTGCAGAAATACCTTCAATATCATTATCTCCGGCATTTACAACATAGAGATTGCCGACAGAGTCAAAGGCCAAACCGGTTGGACCATTTAATCCAGTCGCAGCGTTTAGAGTAGTAGCTTGATCGGCTTGTACCTGTTGACCAAAAATTGTACCTGAGTCTTGCGGAATGATAGCCACAGAATTACCGTTACCGATATAGAGATCGCCCGTATCATCAAAGGCAATGCCAATTACTCCTATCCCGGCTGCAGCGTTTAGAGTAGTAGCTTGATCGGCTTGTACCTGTTGTCCAAAGATGATACCTGAGTTTTTTGGAATAACGGTAATTACCCCATTATTGATGCAGTAAAGGTTACCGGCTGAATCAAAAGATACGTTAAGTGGACCGTTTAACTCTTTTGCAGCGTTTAGAGTAGTAGCTTCATCGGCTTGTACCTGTTGTCCAAAGATGATACCTGAGTTTTTTGCTATTACAGTTATTGAAGAACCGCTATTTACATAGAAGAGATCACCTGATGGATTTACAGCCAGACCATACGGATCATTTAATCCAGTCGCAGCGTTTAGAGTAGTAGCTTCATCGGCTTGTACCTGTTGTCCAAAGATGATACCTGAGTTTTTCGGAATAACGGTAATTGTATTGTTATCGCCATTTGCAATGAATAGATCACCTGCTTGATTAAAAGATAGTCTGCTTAAACCACTTAATCCAGTTGCAGCGTTTAGAGTAGTAGCTTGACCGGCTTGTACCTGTTGTCCAAAGATGATACCTGAGTTTTTCGGAATAACGGTAATTGTACTATTACCAGTTTCCGTGACGAATATATCACCAGCAGAATCCACAGCTATGCCATACGGTCCGTTGAGGCCTGATGCTACAATGCCAACTTGTAAATTATTGGAATTGCTGTCAGTTACCCCTGCTGATATGCCGCTAGTAGCAATTATGGTAAATGCGCTTGAAAGTATAGTTAGCAAAATAGTAATTATAGATAAATATAGTTTTGGTTTTCTAAATAACTTATATATATATGATGTTTTATCCATATCTGAAATCTACCAGCAAACTCTTTGCTCTGCTCAGATAGAAAGTATATTTTTCTGAAAAAATTTCCTTAGTCACTGTAGCCTCCGTAGATAATGCACAATACCCCCGTCTGCTAGGCTTAGGTGAGATACAAAATGTAGTCACTATCCGACAGAGAGACAAGAAGTACCAAAACATGACCGTGACAAGCACAAACACACATTCATATAACGGGAATGTGGTTTATACGGACCAGCAAAAAAGAGGTCTGGGTGACAGTTCCCCACAGCCTATAAGCCACCTGTTTCGGACTATCCCCCTCTGTCAAGCTAGTTGACGCGTCAGATCATCAGCTAAGTTTGAACTATCAGAAGAGATTACAGTGTTACGTCAATACAGCAAAGAGTTGAAGGAAAAGGTTCGAAAGAACTCATAGAACTTCTGGAGTACGATCCAGCCCTCCAGGGTCACTCCGGGCGATCACCCAAAGGCACTCGATACCTATTACTACGGTATATCACTGGAATAGCGACCTGAAGCGGACTGCAAGGTCTCTCGGGAACGCTCAAGGAAATTACCGCTCCTCAGTGTCCAAGTTCCATGCAGTTCTGGCAACTGCGACCATGGAGAAGTTGAACTGGTGAATACCTGAGATTGAACGGCATTATCCTAAATTCCCGTGCTTTTGGGCACTATGTAATTACTTGCAGGCTAAATCGGCTTATTAAATGGCTATTATGCGTAAATCCACCATGATTAGGCTACTTAGGATATAGTGTGTATACACATTATGGCATTCATAAGATACAGAAAAATTGGGAATAACGAATATGCCTATTCAGTACAGGCATATTGGGATTCAACATTAAAGAAAAGTCGACAAAAGACAACTTATTTGGGAATTGTTG
>JAKBPI010000024.1:0-2500 GCA_021829645.1 Actinomycetes bacterium
ATATAATTAGGACACTACATTTACTTTTCCAACACTCCCCAATTCATCTAACAGGACTTTTGAAAAAATGGGATATGAAAATAGGCCGTTTATGCTAAAACAATAGGAGATTTCTGGGAAAGTTGGGCAAAGGTATAGGAGTCTTCAATAGCGCCACAGACAGAGTTGACAAAATCATACTTCTCTCAACTCTTAGCTGGCACTTTATACGCAGGCAATTTATTTCTGATGCTTTAACCTATTTTGCTTAGATTGATACATAGCCTTGTCGGCTGCCTGTAATGCGGAATTCTGATCATTGGTATACGGATCCAGCGAGACCACCCCGACGCTAGCACCCAAGTAGTCCAGTACCGTATCCGGAAGGTCAATTTTTGCTACCGTGGCGTCAAAAATCCTTTTACGCATTGCCTCAAGAGATTTCTCCCCATCTACATCAAGCGAAGGTCCCTCGCCCGCTAACACAAACTCATCTCCACCCAGTCGTGCCAGGAAATCACCGGCCCGTGCTTTCGATTTTATACGATGGCTCATTTGTTGCAAAAAGACGTCGCCGGTCTCATGCCCATAGGTGTCGTTGATCATCTTAAAATTATCCATATCCACAAAAGCCACCAGTACCCAAGAACGAATCCGCCGCGCATGAGCAAATAGTCGCTCTAAGTCAATAAGAAAAGCGCGCCTGTTGGGCAATAGTGTCAAAGAATCAGTCAAGGCCATGTCGCTCAAGTCGGAATTAAGCTTATAGAGTTCATCCAATAAACGGTCACGTTCCGCGAATTGGGCAATCATCGCCGCAACAAGACGCAAGGCGTTATGTGCTTCCTTAGATAGCTTTTTAGGTTCTGCACTGGCAGCGCATAACGTACCGTAAAGAGATCTGTCCGCTATATAAATCGGCACGCTGACATATGTTTCAATACCTAAATCACGTGCCGCATCACTGTCAGCCCATCGCTTTGAAACGTTGTCGGTATAATGGCAATCTTCATCAAGTGCGCGTTTACATAGAGTATCGTTCCAGTCGACAGTAAGACTTTCCGGAATAACCATCGCTTTTGTATTATGGGAAAACACTACATGCTGTAAACCGAGATCCAAGTCGACTTGCGTCAAATATGTCGATTCTAAACCAGTAATTTCCCCGAGTAAACGAAGAAGAGCACGGGTCAATTGCTCCAAATTTGGCGAACCTGCAAGTGAATCGACCAAGTCGGCAAGTATGTCATTTTCATTAGTCGAAGAATAAGCACTCAGATTATCTGCCATACGACTATACCTCCTTACTTATACAACGGGTTATCCCGAGCGATAGCTGACAGATCAAAAACGCCAAAGAGACAAAATGTAGCGTCATATAAACATATTAGAAAACCGGGTTCATATTTTGCAATAGATAAGTTCAGATAGTGAGTTATGGAAATACTGTCATTATGCAGGAGCAGAGACAGAGAAAAAAATAAAATTAAGTCCACAAGAAAGAACTGTATTCTTGAGCAGAAGTTCTGAATAAAAGCATTAAAATAAAAACCCCGTCCTGTTACCAGGACGGGGAAAAATAAATCCGGCGACGCCCTACTCTCCCAGGGGGCCTCCCCCCAAGTACCATCGGCGCTGGCAGTCTTAACTTCCGTGTTCGGGATGGGAACGGGTGTGACCCTGCCGCCATGGTCACCGGAAAACTTTATCGATAACAATTATCGAAGAACTGTTGCTCTACGAGCATTCAATAGCGAGCACAAGCATGAAACCAAGCCCTCGGCCGATTAGTACCGGTCGGCTGAACACGTTACCGTGCTTACACCTCCGGCCTATCAACGTGGTGGTCTAACCACGGGCCTTACCAGGTTAACCCTGTGGGAGATTTAATCTTGGAACGAGCTTCGCGCTTAGATGCTTTCAGCGCTTATCCCTTCCGCAGGTCGCAAACCAGCCGTGCCCTTGGCAGGACAACTGGCACACGAGAGCTGCGTCCGTCCCGGTCCTCTCGTACTAGGGACAGCCTTCCTCAAATCTCCTACGGCTGCATCGGATAGGGACCGAACTGTCTCACGACGTTCTAAACCCAGCTCGCGTACCGCTTTAATGGGCGAACAGCCCAACCCTTGGGACCGGCTTCAGCCCCAGGATGCGACGAGCCGACATCGAGGTGCCAAACCTTCCCGTCGATATGGACTCTTGGGGAAGATGAGCCTGTTATCCCCGGGGTACCTTTTATCCGTTGAGCGACGGCGCTTCCACACGCGACCGCCGGATCACTATGCCCTGCTTTCGCACCTGCTCCACTTGTAGGTGTCGCAGTCAAGCTCCCTTGTGCCATTACACTCGACGGCTGATTGCCAACCAGCCTGAGGGAACCTTTGGGCGCCTCCGTTACTCTTTAGGAGGCGACCGCCCCAGTCAAACTACCCACCTGACGCTGTTCCTCATCCGGATAACGGACGTAGGTTAGGTTCCCGTCGCATGAAGGGTGGTATTTCAACGTTGGCTCCACCCCGGC
>JAKBPI010000024.1:7500-37609 GCA_021829645.1 Actinomycetes bacterium
AGGCAATTGTGAATGCCGTAAATTTTGTATACATACAGATACCCTTTGGGTCCAAACATCGTAGCGTTGAAGCGCTTTTTACCGGAATAGGCATGAGATGCCTTGTCATCTAAATATCCGTAAGCTTCCGTTTCTGTAATACGTAAAACTACTTCGTTACACATAATCAGTTTGTTAAGTAGCCACGATGCCACTTGAGTTGGAGGCCGCTGAAACTCAGTTATATCATCGTGGGTAAAAATACGGTAAGCCATATTGTTAAATTTTAGACCACTCAAAAACTTGTTTTGCAAGAATGTTTTTCAGTCTTGAATGTCAATTTTGTCCAGCAAATTGAAATCAGCCGACAAACGCTCCTCAAAATCACTCAATTGCTTTTTGACCGACTTAACCCCGGCTCCGCCGGGTGTGATTCTTCTCTGTACTGCAACACCTGGTTCTAAAATATGCACGGCTTCCGGACCCAGGTCGGGATGTGCCGCCACCAATTCTGCCATGTCGACCCCTCTGCCCAATGATTCTCTGACAATTTCTCCCACAATTGTATGGGCTTGTCTAAAAGGAATTTTTCTCTCCACTAACCACTCCGCCAGATCTATGGCAGCCATCTCGGGAGAATCGGCGGCGGCGGCCATCCTCTCAAAGTCAAAAGTCATATTAGACAAAAGACCCGTCATGGCCGGCAGAGCGGACTTCAATTGATCGATGGTGTCAAACAAAGGCTCTTTGTCTTCCTGGAGATCTCTGTTATAAGCCAGTGGCAAACCCTTTAGAGTTGCCAAAAAGCCGGTTAGGTTGCCTATCAGTCTTCCCGTCTTCCCTCTGGCCAACTCCGCTATATCCGGATTTTTCTTTTGCGGCAACATCGAAGATCCCGTTGAAAAAGCATCGTCTAATTTATAAAAGCCAAACTCCCCACTTGAAAACAGTACTACCTCTTCACCGAGTCTGGAGAGGTGGACCGCCGCCATTGAACAACAAAAAAGCGTTTCTGCCACAAAGTCTCTGTCGCTAACCGCATCAAGCGAATTGTCAAACATGGTCCTAAAACCCAGTTCTTTTGCGGTAAGTTCTGGGTTGAGCGGAAGGGACGACCCCGCCAAAGCACCGGCTCCCAAAGGAGAGACGTCCATCCGCCTGATATCGTGGAAAATCCTGTCTACGTCACGTGCAAAAGCCCAGCCATGCGCCAATAGTTGGTGCGACAGCAGGACTGGCTGAGCTCGCTGCATATGGGTATAGCCCGGCAGATAAGCCGCACCTGCTTCTTTGGCCCGCTGCAAGAGACACTCCTGCAATAGCAACAGTCCTTTAATCAATTCTTTGGTTTCGCGTTTGGTATAGAGGCGCAAAGCAGTGGCCACTTGGTCGTTTCTGCTTCTGCCAGTGTGAAGTTTTGCACCGACATCGCCAAGTATTTCAGTAACGCGCCTTTCTATGGCGGTATGGATGTCTTCGTCTGCCGCCACAAAAGAAAACGCTCCTTCATCCAGCTCTCGTTCGACTTGCTCCAAAGCTCCCACTAAGCCGGATGCTTCGCTGTTGTCCAAAATACCGGCAAACAGTAACCCCTGTACATGGGCCTTGGAACCATGTATGTCGTCTTTGGCAAGCCGTTTATCATAACTGAGACTTACGGAAAAATCCATCATCTCCTTAGCTGGCTCTACATTGATACGTCCGGACCACAGTGTCATTATTTATTTCCCAGATCTTTGTTGTTATTCAGAAAATACATTTTGAATAAATCCTACTTACCTTTTGGCACAGTCTGTCGTTTGGCCCAAGTAGCTATCCCCAATCCGAAGATACGAACGAAACCTTTGGCATCCTCATGATTAAACGAATCAGCTTCATCATAAGTTGCCAGATTGTAATCATACAATCCTACTTCGCTGCGCCTTCCTGTCACTTTGCCGACCGGTCCCGGACCAAAACGCATCTTGACTTCTCCCGTTACGTATTTTTGTGTCGAAGTCATAAAAGCACTCAGGGCTTCTCGGAGAGGTGAAAACCATAGACCGTCATACACTAAATCCGCAAAACGCGGTTCTAACCTTAATTTTTCGTGCAATAAATCTCTCTCTAGAGTCAAAGCTTCCAAATCTTGGTGCGCCAGAATAAGTGCCAACGCGGCGGGACATTCGTAAACTTCCCTGCTCTTGATACCTACTCGTCTGCTCTCCACCATATCTATACGACCGAAGCCACATGAGCCAGCAAGAACGTTTAACTCATTGATCAAATCCACCAGCGACATTTCTCTACCGTTGACGGATTTTGGTACCCCCTCTTCAAAAGCTATCACGACTTCTGTCTCAAGCCGGGTCCCATCATTTGCCGTATAAGAGAATACGTCAACGGGTGGTTCCGACCAAGGGTCTTCTAGAATACCGCATTCTATGGCTCTTCCCCAAAGGTTCTCATCTATGGAATAAATACGGTCTTTACTGGCTGTTATGGCCAAGTTGTGTTCTTTGGCGTACCGTATTGAATCCTCCCTGGTCATATTCCACTCTCTGACGGGAGCTATGACATCGATATAGGGATCCAGCCCAAGAGCACCGACTTCAAAACGCACCTGATCATTACCCTTACCGGTACATCCGTGGGCAACCGCCGATGCCGAAAATTCCTTGGCTGTGCTTATCAGGTGGGAAACTATCAAAGGCCTGGATAAAGCCGAGACGAGAGGGTATTTACCTTCGTATAGCGCATTGGCCAAGAGAGAAGGTAAGACATATTCCTCGGCCATTTCTTCTTTAGCGTCTTTGACAACCACTTCAACCGCTCCCGCCTGCAAAGCTCTTTCTTTGATGGCACCAAAGTCTGTATCGGCTTGACCGACGTCCAAAGACAGCGCTATTACGTCATAACCTTTGGCTTCACTAAGCCAGTGCACCGCCACTGAAGTATCCAGTCCGCCTGAATAAGCTAAAACTACTTTCTCTTTCACTTTTCTTTCCTTTCTATATCGAAATAAAGTACGCCATTTGCTAAAAGATCGTAAAGTTTTTGATTCCAAAAGCAAAATTTGTGACTAAATTCATTATTTTTCATAAGACAACTTACGAAGTTGTTCGCTGATTACCTCCCCGCCGTCTGACGAAGAGGTAATCACCAAAACGGTATCATCGCCGGCAACCGTTCCTATGACTTTTGCCAGATTAGAGCGGTCTAAAGCAGAGGCTACGACATGGGCCGATCCGGGTGGTGTACGCACAACGACTAAGTTAGCCGAAAAGCTAATTTCCACTACCCATTCACTCAACACTCTGCGCAGGTGATCGAGTGGGGCAATTCTGTCTTTGGGCAACTCCGGAATGGCATACACCTGGCCTTCGATATTGGGTAGCCTGACTTTAATGACACCCAACTCCTCCAAATCCCTGGAGACGGTCGCCTGAGTCACCAGTATGCCTCGTGCTTTCAACATCTCAGCCAATTGCGGCTGAGATGTGACGACATTTTTCAACAAAATATCGGCCATTTCATACTGACGTTTCTGTTTTGACACTCTTTCCATCATGACTCCGCGTCGGTGTCGGACGATGCTCCCAAGAGATAAGCAAAAAGACCTCTCATCGCGTGCATCCTGTTTTCTGCTTGATCAAAAACGATACTCTTTGGTCCTTCTAAGACCTCTGCTGTAATTTCTTCTCCCCTGTGAGCCGGCAAACAGTGCATAACTACCGCATGTCCGGCCGCGTGTTCCAAGAGGTCTTTGTTTATAACATATGCCTTGTAGTCGCGTCTTTTTTCTTCGGCCAGTTTCTCTTCTCCCATGGAAACAAAAACATCCGTATACAACACATCGGCATTTTTAACAGCTCTATACGGATCCGTAAAAGCCATGATGTTGTTTTCCGTGGCGGCGTTTTGATCAAAGTTTTTTTCTCTCGAAGCAGTGGATCCGACCCAAAAAGCGCCTTGCTCAGAACCGGTTCCTGAGCCAAGACATAGGAAATCTGTCTTTTCCAGATACTTTTCCGGAGCGGCAATCTGCAGTGAAAATCCCATTATGGAAGCCATCTGCGCCAGCGAATAGCAGACGTTATTCGGATCCCCGATATAGGCCACTTTGATAGCGGAAATATCGTCAAATTTTTGTTTTATTGTCATCAAATCAGCCAAAGCCTGAGTCACGTGATCCCTGTTCGAAAGCAGATTCACCACCGGGACTGTAGTCCCTGTCTCCGAGATGGCTTTGTTCATTCTTACCAAAGTCTCGTGGCTTGCCACTCTCGCCCCTATCAGACAGTGATAGCGCGCCAACACTCTGGCTATATCCTCGGCGCTCTCCCGTCTGTCTATCCCTATCTCGGCTCCGGCAATTGAAATGGGGTGACCGCCAAGCTGAAACACGGCCATCTCTGCTGCATTTCTGGTTCTGGCCGAGGGGTGCTCGAAAATCAGCGCCGCCCCACGGCCGGCAAAGACTTGGGGGGCTTGCCTCATCGAAGCGAGTTTGAGGATCTTTTCTATGTCGGATTTTTGCAAATCAGACACTTGAAGAACGCTATGCGGTCTCTCTTTTGGAGCTATATCCATACTTTATACCTTCTTAAAAATTTTGCTTAGCCGGCTTTACCCTTGCGGTGCAACCTTAGGGCAGCTTTGAACAATTCCGTAGCTTCGCTTATGTGGGTATCATCTATCACATAAGGGGGAGCGAGCCTCACAATCCCAGGCACAGGGGAATTGGCGATCAATCCGAGAGATAGAGCCGTTGTCGTAAAGGCCGACGCGTCGATATCTTCCGATAACTTAACCCCTAGCAGAAGACCCTTACCGCGTACATATTCAACGCCTTCTAAGCCGGAGAGGGCTTCCCGCAACTTCTGCCCCAAATCATGAGCTGTCTCCGGTGCACGTATTTCCAACAAGGCGTCCAGGGTTGCTTTTGCGGCAGATAGCGCTAAGGGTTGCCCTCCAAAAGTTGTACCGTGATCACCCGGCATAAAACAGTCGGCAACCGTAGACTTTGCCCAGCACGCGCCAATCGGCATACCGTTACCAAGGGATTTGGCCATGGTCACCACATCCGGAATTATCCCATCATGCTGAAATGCAAACCACTTTCCCGTACGTCCTAACCCGGTCTGAATTTCATCCACTACCATCAACACATTGTGACGATTACACAATTCCCTGACTTCCGCCAAAGTGTTTTCAAGCGGCAGCAAAATACCGTTTTCCCCTTGTATAGGCTCAATCAAAACGGCAGCTACCAGATTGGATCTGCCATTTTGTTCTGGAATTTGGTTCTGTTCCAGACATTGTGCCAATAAATCTACGTCAACGTAGGGGAGATGAATAAAACCATCCAGCATAGGCAAGAAGTCCTGCTTCTTTTTCGGCTGTCCGGTTGCCGATAGAGCGCCGAATGTCCTGCCGTGAAAAGAACCGTCAAATGCCACGACTTTGTAAGCCGTACCCCCACCCCACTTCCTGGACAACTTCAGGGCACACTCCACGGCTTCGGCCCCGGAGTTGGCAAAAAACACTTTTCCGCCGTTGGCCCGAATAGCGGGGTCAGCCGAATCGCCAATAATCAAAGAGTCGAGCATCGAAGCAACGTCTTGGGCCAAATCATTGTGAAAAAGGTTGGATACGTGCAGTAACTCTCTTGCCTGCTTGGCTATGGCTGCAGCTACTTGGTCGTGTGCATGCCCAAGCGAGGTTACGGCAATACCTGAAAGAAAATCCAAATATTTATTGCCGTCCGTATCAAAAAGGTAAGGGCCTTCCCCCCGAACGAACACAACCGGAGCCGGCTTATAAGTTTGCATCAGGTGCGAGGTATTCACGACAGAGTCTGCCCCCGTCACAGCAGTGTCATTCATGGTATCTTCTTTCATGACTCGTTGCCTTTGCTCGGAGCCGCTGCGGTAATCATGGTCCCGACACCCTGCTCGGTAAAAAGTTCCACCAATAACACGTGAGGCAGTCTTCCGTCCAAAATATGTGCCGCACGCACTCCGTTCTCCAAAGCCGCCATGCAAGACTTTGCTTTCGGAATCATGCCGCCCTCCACACTGCCAGAAGAAATGAGGGCATTTAATTGTGCCGTACTCAACTTTCTTATGAGCGTATCGGGGTCCCTGGGATCACTCCTCACGCCGGAGACATCCGTCAATAAAACCAGTTTTTCTGCTCCGAGTGCTCCCGCTAAGGCACCCGCCACCGAATCCGCGTTGATGTTGTACATCTGGCCTCCTTTGTCGCTCGCGATAGTTGCCACAACCGGAACCAAATTTTGATTTAACAGCTGATGCAGGATAGCCGTGTCAACCCCCTGAACGTCACCTACAAAACCAAGCGCCGGATCCAGTGCTTCGGCATTGATCAGACCGGCGTCTTCCCCGGAAAGACCTACCGCTAACGGACCGTGCTTGTTGACGGCCCCCACTATGTCCAAGTTCACTTTACCTATCAAAACCATTCTGGCTATATCCAGAGTTTCGGCATCCGTTACCCTCAGTCCGTTGACAAAGACGGGTTCTTTACCGAGTCTGGTCATGAACTCTCCGATTTGCGGTCCTCCGCCGTGTACCACCACTACTTTTATGCCCACAGCTGTCATGAGTGCTATATCCGAAGCAAAATCGCTCAGAGACGATTTGGATTCCGTATTGGTATCCTTGGGATCCAAAACGTTGCCTCCGTATTTGACTACAATGGTTTTATCCCGAAAACGGTTGATATAAGGAAGTGCCTCTGTCAGGACTTTGACGACAAGCCGTGAATCCGTGTCTCCATAGTCGGTCATGATGTCTTCATATTCTCGTCAATGTAGCCATGGCCCAAGTCCGTTCCTATCAAATGTCCTTCTGCAGATCCGTTAGCTAAATCACAGGAAATTTCTATTTCGTCTTGTTCCATATAAGCTTTTAGCTTTTCGCTAAGATCTGCATCTATTGACAAAGGCTTTCCCCCTGCAAAAACACAGTGGCTACCGTAAAAAACCTTTACTGCTGCGGGGTCAAAATCTACTGCTGACGCTCCCAGTTCAGAGACTATTCTGCCGGGATAAACGTCTTTTCCGTAAATAGAAGTCTTCACGAGGAGGCTTTGACCTACGCACCTCGCCGCGAATTTGGCCGACGCTTCGTCTTTAGCTCCCTTTACTTTAAATAAAACAGTTTTGGTAGCGCCTTCGGCGTCCATGGCAATTTGCTTGGCCAGATCCATGCATACCGAGTCCAAAAGTTCACCCAAGACAGCTAAATTCGCTTTATGACTTGCCCCGGAGGCGAGCAGGCACACGGTATCGTTGGTAGAAGTACAGCCATCTATGCTCAAAGTATTAAATGACTTATCTACCGCTGAAACCAACAGAGCATGCAACTCGTCTGGACTTACATCGGCATCGGTAGTTATAACCGAAAGCATGGTGGCCATGTCGGGATTGATCATTCCGGCGCCTTTTGCCATACCGCCGACCCTTATCCCGTCAGCTTCCGCATGGGACTGTTTCATCTTAGTATCCGTGGTCATAATGGCCCGGGCAGCAAGTTGACCGTGCAATTCGTCGTCACCCAAACCGGCCACCAAATCCGGCACTCCCAAAATAATTTTTTCATACTCCAGGTATTTTCCGATCAGACCGGTCGAGCAAACAAGCAGTAACGCCGGATCGATTCCCAACCGCTCACCCAAAGCATGCAGAGAAGCAGAGGCAGCGTATTCGCCCTCTTCCCCGGTGGCAGCGTTGGCGCAGCCGCTGTTCAGCATGACCCCCACTGCAAAACCTTTTGAATTCCCCAAGTTAGCTTGAGAAAGTCTAACGGGAGCAGCGGCAAATTTATTTTTTGTAAATACTGCAGCCGTCGGAACCTTGTTCAGATCGGCGGAAACCACCAACGATAGATCGCTGTTGCCGTTTTCTTTCAACCCTACCGAAAGTCCGGAGGCCATAAAACCCCGCGCAAAAGTTACACTCAAGGAATAACCCCAATCTGTGTGAGACCGTATGTTTCTTCGATGCCAAGGGCAATATTAGCCGATTGCAGAGCCTGACCGGCTCCCCCTTTACACAAGTTGTCTATTGCCGCCAACATAATTAAATGAGAAGTTCTCTTGTCGTAACGCACCGACAATTCGGCCGTATTGGATCCGTAACAGTTTCCGGTAGCAGGAGATTTTTCCGTTATCCTGATAAAAGTTTCGTCGGCATAAAAAGTTCTCTGTATTTCCAAGAGTTCTTCGGTTGTCATATCCAACTCAACTTTGGCATAACATGTCACCAAAATACCCCTGGTCATGGGCAAGAGGTGAGGCGTAAAAAGAACCTGTGTCCCTATTACTTGTTCCATTTCTGGAGTGTGTCGGTGGTCAAGCAGACCGTAAGCGACAAAATTTTCATTTATGTAGCTGTGATGCGTCATCTCGGTCAAAGATCTGCCGGCCCCCGAAGTTCCGCTTGCCCCGTCAACTATCAAGGAAGTGTCTTTGTCTAAAATATTTGCTTCCACAAAAGGCCTGACACAAAGTGCAGCCGCCGTGACATAGCAACCGGGAGAACTTATCAGACTGGCTCCTTTTATTCTCTCCCTGTACAACTCCGGTAAGGCATATACGGCTTTTTCAAGCAATTGGGGTGACGGGTGAGTAAAGCGATACCACTTGTCATAGAGACCGGCATCTTTGAGTCTAAAATCCGCACTCAAATCTACAACGACCGGCACTTTGGAAAGCAGGTTTTCCATGTACCCGGCCGCCAGGCCGAAGGGAAGAGCAAGAAACACAAGATCCAGACCGCTAAGTGCATCAGGGTTAAAAGCTTCTACCTTTACCCCTTCATAGAGGGATCCCAAACCCGGATACAGCTCGGTAATCCCAACATTTACGTTGGTGTGACCCTGTGCCGCGACCAATTTCATTTCGGGGTGTGCAGCGATCAATCTCAGGAGTTCGGCACCCAAATATCCCGAGGCTCCCACTACTCCGACTTTTAGCATTTATACCTCCGGAATCAGCTTAACATATTTTCTGTATATAAAATCACTTTTACGAATAAATATGCATTTATATTATCGCGCCCCTCCTTTCTCCGGCTCACAGTCAACCCTATTCTTGAAATACTTCCGACAATTGATGCTTTAGGATCTTTCAGGAAAATATTCGCGCCTGAATACACAAAAATCAATTCCGCTGATATTGTTAGCAAAAAAATAAGAAGGTTTTATCAAAGTTTTATAGAAAGCATGAAGATGTCAAAACTTGATATTGCCGGTTCTCACTCTACCAGGACACAGCCGGCAAGAAAAGTCACCGTGAAACTAAAATCTGCTCTGGTCGTATTGTTTGGTATAACTTTACTTAGCACCATGCCTCTTACTTTTGGTCGACAAAGCACCGCTATGGTCTTTGTCAAGGCCGGAAGGTCTCCTGTCGTAGAAAGCAGTACGCCTGTTACACATGACACAGCTATTTTGAAAACAAAATCCTCTGGGGCGCGACAACAGACCTCCGGAGTTGTAAAAGGTTTACAGAGTGCTGCCATCAATGAAAACAGGTGTCCCTGGACTTCCCCTTACGAACTTGGCACTTTTACCCCGGAGCAGCTTGCTTCACAAGTCTTAGCACACATGAACCTTCCCGATATTCTGGATATCGTAGGCCTGATACATGACCGCCGCGGCTACGAAAACTCGACACTGGCCGTACCAAAACTTTGTATTCCTGCCTTTACATTACAGGACGGGCCCAACGGACTCTCAGCCGGTGATACAGGCGCGACACAATTGCCGGCTTCTCTGGCACTTGGTGCCACATTCAACCCTCAGGATGTTTATGAATACGGACGTCTGATAGGGTCGGAAGCCAAAAAGCAGCAAATCGACGCCGTACAGGGTCCGAACCTGAACTTGGTGCGGCTGCCGACATGGGGGAGGGCATACGAAACATACGGAGAAGACCCCTATCTGGCGGCAGTGCTGGGTACCGCAGATGTCAGAGGCATCCAGTCCAAAGGCATAATGGCCGTAGCAAAACACTTTACCGCTTACACCGAAGAAACTGACAGGATCAATCTCGATCAGATAGTACCGCTAAGGACTCTGATAGAAATCTATCTCAAACCCTTTAAAGCAGTAGTCCAGCAGGCAAATGTAGCAGCCATCATGTGCGCCTACGGAAACATCAACGGTATCAATGCCTGCTCAGACCCACATACATTTGACCTATTGCGGGAATTTGGGTTTAAAGGGATTATTCGATCGGACTTGGCGGCGGTGAAAGATCCCACGAAAGCTTTCAACGCCGGACTGGATCAGATCAAGCCTATGGTTATACCCCTGATCGTTGTAGGACTACTAACCGGCCGACTGCATATCAAAACTTTGAAAGCCGCTGCCAAGGTCGTCTTAACGGACATGTTTTCCTATCATTTGATACCGGGCGCCAATCCCAACAGCTTTGGCATCGACACCATCGACACCCAAGCCACTCAATTGTCCTATCGTCTGGCGGCAAATTCAGCAGTATTACTTAAAAACAGCGGAAACTTGCTTCCCATTGACATAAAAAAAATTAAAGCTCTGACTAAACCCAATCACAAAGGCAGAAAGAAAGGGAAGAAAAAACAGCCATTGGGTGTGGCCATCATAGGTGCGGATGCGTCAAAAGAGGCCATGACGGCAGGCTATGGCGGAGCCAGAGTTAGCGCTCCTTTTGTGATAACCCCCCTTCAGGCTCTGCGCTCCTACTACGCCAAGCACAATATAGACCTCGCCTATTCAAGCGGGGTACCGGGGTATGACATGTTACCAACCATCAGTTCCAAATACCTGGGAGGACAATCACTTCCCACGAAATCTTGGCCAAAAAGGGTAAAAAAACAGGACGATTTTTTCCCGGATCGCTATCTGCGCTACACGAAGGTGCCGGCGTTTGCTCTCACAGCAAACTCTCCGGGTATTCCTAACAGGCACAACGACTGGAATCTCTGGACAGCCAAGCTCACCCCAGCCAAAACCGGTGTTTATGACTTTTCAGTCTCAGCTGTAGGTGATGTCTGGATATATATCAACAAAACTGAGATCTTTGCCGAAAAGGGGCTGGGCGCCCCGTCCACGAATATGTTCTCCTACTACCTGTCAGACAAAAAAGCTTACCGCATTTCCATGCGTTGGTTGGCCACCAACAGTAGACCTGCCCCACGAATCGGATTCGAAGACGTCACGCCGGCGATTACTTCCGCTGCACTGCTTGCCAAACGAGCCAGAGTAGCCGTAGTTTTTGTCAACGACTACTCCTCGGAAGGCATCGACCGAGCCAACATGGATCTCCCCGGTGCCGACAACCAGCTCATTGCCGCAGTAGCAAAAGCCAATCCAAGAACAGTGGTGGTACTGAATACCGGCGGAGCGGTTTTGATGCCGTGGCTCAACAAAGTAAAATCCGTGGTCGAAGCCTGGTATCCGGGTGAGGAAGACGGCAATGCCATAAGAGCAGTGCTCAGCGGTCAAGTTGACCCATCCGGTCATCTGCCCATCACATTTCCCGCTTCCGACAGTCAGCCATTTGACAACAATCCGAAAGCATGGCCGGGAGTCAACGGAAAGGTCTGGTTTTCCCTCAAAAATGGAAACGGCCTCGAGATAGGATACCGTTACTATGAGGCACACCGTCTCAAACCGCTTTTTCCTTTCGGGTATGGTCTGTCTTACACCTCATTTTCCATGTCAAATCTGACAACGACGAAAGATACCTCGCCAAATATAAACATTGTTCGCATTCCGCTCTCTTATGCGAACAACCCGCCTCTTTACACAGCTAGCCTGAGTGTCAGGAACACCGGAAAAGTATACGGCTGTACGGTGGCCCAAATATACTTGGGGTTTCCGCAAAGTGCGCAAGAACCCCCCAAGCAACTCGGAGGTTTTGACAGGATCTGCCTGAACAGAAAACACACCTCAGATATCTCAATACCACTTCCGCTTTCCGATTTTGAGATCTACAAAAATGGTTATATGTCGGTACCAAATGGCAATTTTATGATTTATGCCGGGTTTTCATCCGCCACAACAAATCTCAAGACCGTTGTCAACGTATAAGACGAACCAAATCAGTCCAGTGCCTCTCTGATGCTCTTGACGAAGGCACCGATTTCCTGCTTGGAACGATTCTCTAGTATTCGCCTGACCAAAGCAGACCCCACTACGACACCGTCGGCAACCTGACAAACCTTTTTCGCCTGTTCGGGATTGGAAATACCTACTCCGACCAAGACAGGGGTTTCGGTACGACTCTTAATGGAAGCCGCCAAAACGGAGGCGGATTCCGAAAGCTCTTCTCGCTCCCCGGTCACGCCCAAAAGACCGACTGCATAGACAAAACCTTTACTTTTGGCAGCTATTTCATTTAGGCGCTCTTCTCTGGTGGTGGGTGCAGCCAGTAAAACTGCGGACAGAGAGTGTGCGGCACCGGTCTCAATCCAGCCGGCAGCTTCGTCTATGGGTAGGTCTGGTAAAATTGCACCCGTAATCCCGCTTTGAATCAAACGCTCGGCGAATCTTTCCTCACCCATGCGGTACACTAAGTTATAGTATGTCATAACTGCCAAAGGTATGCCCGGCTCTTCTTTTTCCACCTGCATCAGAATAGACAGAGGAGTCGCACCGTTGGCCAGAGCCTGCATAGAGGACTCCTGAATGACAGGTCCGTCCATGACGGGGTCAGAAAAAGGTATCCCGATCTCAACCGCATCAGCTCCGGCATCGGCCAAAATGTAAAGCATATCGAGCCAATCGGCATTCAAACCGCCGGTGATATAGCACACCAAGAGTTTTCGCCCTGCATCTTTTTTCTGTCGCAAACTCGCATTGAGATCATGTACAGACAAGTCGCTGGAAGTTTCAGCCATCACAACTCCAATATTTCCATAATTTGTGCCACGTCTTTATCGCCACGACCGGACAGCGTCATCATCACACTCGCGTCAGCGGGAATTTCACCCGTTTCAACTGCCCTCAGAATATAGGCCAAAGCGTGTGCCGGCTCCAAGGCAGGGATAATGCCTTCTGTCTCGGAAAGCACTCTAAAAGCAGCTATCACTTCTTCGTCGTTGACATAAGAGTAGTTGGCTCTCCCAATTGTTCCCAAATACGCGTGCTCCGGACCAATGCCGGGATAATCAAGCCCGGCTGAAATGGACTCGGCTTCTAAGATTTGCCCTGATTCATCCTGTAAAAACTTAGATCGCATGCCATGCACAACCCCGGGTATGCCGTTATGCATAGCCGCTCCTCCGGCTGCCTCCACTCCGACAAGACGGCTCTTTGTATCCACAAAACCGGCAAACGTTCCTATGGCATTCGAGCCGCCCCCCACGCAGGCAACTACAAAATCCGGATCATCCCCTGATAAATCTCTGAACTGGGCTTTGGCTTCTTTCCCGATAACACTCTGCAACTGCCTGACGATAAGAGGATACGGGTGAGGACCCATTGCCGATCCTATACAGTAATGCGTGGTTTCCACACTGGCAACCCAGTCTCTCAAAGCTTCATTGACGGCATCTTTTAGCGTGGCAGAACCTGACTTTACAGGAACAACTTCTGCTCCGAGAAGTTTCATTCTGAAGACATTCAGCGCCTGACGACTGACGTCGACTTCTCCCATAAAAACAACACAATCCAGGCCAAAGAGTGCAGCGGCTGTGGCTGCTGCCACCCCATGCTGACCGGCACCGGTTTCGGCTATCATACGCTTTTTGCCCATACGCTTGGCAAGCAATGCCTGCCCTAGTACATTGTTAATTTTATGGGATCCCGTATGGGTGAGGTCTTCCCGCTTTAAAAACAGCCTGATACCCAATTTCTCAGACAAATTCTCACAGTATGTCAGCGGCGTGGGACGTCCGGCATATGTTTTTAATAAATGGTTCAACGCAGCAATAAAAGCTTCGTCAGCAAAAGCTTCATAAAAAGCTTTTTCCAGATCACTGCAAGCCGGTATCAGAGATTCGGGTATAAACATTCCCCCGAAATCTCCGAACTTACCGTTTTGTAACCTATCCGCCATCAAATGTGATTTCGTGTCAGTATCAATCCCGTCGGTAGCCACTTGTTTTGCCTTTCAAAAGTTATTAAAACTATATCCACTTTACAGAGTCCGCATCACCAAACACACGTAATAGTTAGTAAGGCTGCTACCTTGATTCTATCGGAATCTCTTCATCGTACATGGAGGTGCATCATTAAGGACTTTCATCTGAGAGTTGAACCTCAACAGCGCTTTAGCCTTCTCCGGACTTTTTGAATCCAATCGTAAGAACGTTTTCGGGCAGATAGCTGATTGCAGAGAATTTGTCCACAGGGACAATCAAGACCACACCTATCAGAGACAATAAAAACTTATTTTCCAATCGAATGCTTCTCGTGGTAACACTGCTATCGCGCAATTGCCGATTTGTCACCAGAAAACCGGATCTCCGTCAGTGGCTTATCATAATTGGCATTCGACTAAGAACTATATACGTGTTGCCTATAAATGCTAAGAATCTGAAATAAGTTTGCACCTGTATCCAATTGCACTGCATCAAGATAAATTTGAATACAAATTTATTTATCCAACAATCCAATGCAAGCAGGCAAAAGCTGGAGTATGATTTCACAACGTACAACCCTTTGACAAGATATTTACCGGAGAATAAAAATGAAACAACTGCTGGAGGATAAGAAGTCAGTCGCAGTAATGGTCGTAGCTACAGCCCTTTTGGCTCTTTCTTATCTACTCAATGCTTGTGCATATATAACTATATCTGCTCTCAATACTGTAATGAATTTATTGAATAGCTTATTTTCCGGTAATGCCAATAGTATTGCAATACCATATATGAGTCCTGCTACAAGTTATTTAGCTATATTGGCAACATGGTTATTAGTTTTGGCAGCACTTGCCTGCCTGATACGCGTTGGGAATTTGGCTTTTTCGTCTGTAGCTGGTAAAAATTGGCGTAATACGGCTGAGCTCATAGGTATGGCGGTATCTTTCCTAATTATAACCATAGGGTTTTTAGTAGCTGCAATTAATGTTAATGGAATCCTGAACGGTTCGATCATAGTCGCCGTGGGAATCGGTTTATTTAGCCTCCTTCTATTGTACAAAGCGACAGAACTGTCCATAGAAGCACAGCGCCGCGAGGAACCCTCCCCTCCCGAAACCCGAGCCTGGCTACTCGGATTCTTTGGGGTATTGTCGCTCGCTATAGGTTATGCCGTGCTTTCGGATGCATCAGGAGGCGCTGCGTGGGGCAGTCTGTTCTTCTGTCTTGGATTTGGTGCGATTTTGGGAGCTATAGCTATTGCCTATCAGAACGATCAATTTTCTTCTCGCAGTACTGTAAGCCTTGGGAAAGGCCTCCTCTTCTTGACGGCAACATCATTGTTGGCCGTCATGCTAGAAGGAATAGCTTTCCCAAATTCATGGTTAATTACCGCTACTACGACACAAGGCGTATCTTTGTTTGGATTTCAGATAACTGGCGTGATAGTGGCACTTTTATTTACAGTTGGGTATGGCATTCTTTCCTATACCGCATTTAGACATTACGCGTTAATGGCAAAATCTACTGCCAACGACAGTGTTGTATCTGAACTTCAGGGATGACTGCCAAATAGGTAATTACCACAAAAGCCCTTTGATACGGCTTTCTGACAGGCTTTTGTTTCCGCCAATCACAGGATCTAATAGACTTGCGAGACATAAACGCCATTACATCTACGTGTACTCATCTCATTTATATACTACTTTTCATAAGTACCGCCTAAGGTTTTAGTGGTTATACAGGTTTTGCAGAACTGACTCGATGGCGCATAAGACAAGAGGTTTCGACCAATCTTTGTAATCTATCCTAAAACCCATATAAGGCAAAAGGGCAGGCATATCCTATAGGTTCGCAATAAGATGCTGCCTTGACTAATTATACGATCACAAAGCAGCCATGGAGAAATCAGCCGTTTGTTACCCGTTACGCCTCAAGAAATAATTACCGTATCAAAACTCAGACATTGCTCGTGTCCAAATTGGCAAGTGACTCTGGTCCGGTAAACAAGCATAACGATTCCGAGTAAACGAGATAGCAACGTAAAGCAATTGTTTAACGATCATCTGCCATGCATAATAAGCTATTAAATCAAGCTCACTGACCGTAACAGATGAAACGAGGCGGTCGAATGGAATCAAATCGGATGTGCGTATTACTCTCATTTGTCATGGTAATAAATAAATTGTTACCTTAACTTTTATCACGCCAAAAAACCGCAGAAAACTTTTATTACATATCTTATACAAGACGCAATTCTCGCATGATACATGGGCTGACAGTGCAACCTACATATTACCGGCCTCTGCACTAAAAGCATCTTTTGCATTTTTTATAAAAAGGCGCAATTGACGCGGATCTTTAATCCCCGGACTTTTCTCCACACCGCTTGAGACATCAACCCCCCAAGGATGAGTCTTAGAAATGGCATCCGCTACGTTACCCGGATGCAACCCACCCGCCAATATGAGCTTTGAGGTCAGAGGAAAGGCCCCTATTTGCTCGTAATCGTATACCTGACCGGAACCGGGCACTGCGCCATCAATCATAATGGCATGAACCGGATAGGTGTTGGCTTCTGCCAATTGAGGCATCTCCAGAGAAAAAACTTTTACCACGAAAGAAAAGGCCGCCGATATTTCTTTACAGGCCTGCTTTGTCTCAGCGCCATGCAATTGCACCCCTTTTACCCCGGCAGTATAAGCAGTTTCAATGACTTGTTCAGCCGGTATGTCACGGAACACCCCTACGGTAAGGGTATCCTCAGGAAGTCTTTTGACAATATCTGCCACGGCTTTAGCGCTCATTTGACGAGATGAAGGTGTAAATATAAAACCTACGGCATCCGCTCCCAGCGCCACCGATAGAAGGGCATCGGCTTCATTTGTGATACCGCAAATTTTGACAAACATACCAACAACCACCTCCCGTAGATTACAGATGCCGCAAAAAACCACGAACAACTAAGTCTTACTATAGCTTTTTAACCTAGTTGTATGATCATCTCTTTTGAAAAATAAGGCTTTCCAAAAGTAGCATTACAAAAAATGTTTCTCTTACATAACTCTAAGCTACAGTGGTAAATGTGGCAACGTACTTGGACAATATATTAGCATTCCATCGTAAGAGAGCAGCGAATGAATACACCCCTCTCTCCAGAGATGCACTCTTAGAACAAGCCTTGGACTACAACGACAACAATGGACTGCCTCGCTCCCTTACGGAACACCTGTCAAAAAATAAAGGTAAAGCTGACAACCGCATACCTTCTTTGATAGCGGAAATCAAAAAGCACTCTCCTTCCAAAGGTAATATACGCGCCGATATCAACCTTTCTCGAATAGCGCAGGATTATGAAGGAGGAGGTGCCTCGGCAATCTCTGTCCTCACAGACGAAGAGCACTTCAAAGGTCATTTGTCTTACCTGGAAACCGTCAGACAGGCTACGTCCCTACCACTCCTCAGAAAAGATTTCTTAGTGTGTCCAGAAGACGTATTAATGAGCAGAATCAGCGGAGCAGATGCGATACTCCTGATAGCTGCCGCACTCAGCGACGTCGAATTGCAAGAAATGTACAGGCTTGCCTGTGACCTGAAAATGGATTCTCTGATCGAAATACACGACGAAAAAGAGCTGGCTAGGTTGGTAAGTCTTGAACCGGCCGTCATAGGCATCAATCAAAGAGATCTGCACACTTTTCAGGTGGATACCACCAGAGCCGTGACACTGCGAGAAAAAATTCAAGAAGAAAAAATCATCACCGTGGCAGAGTCGGGGATAACCTCTTTTCAGGATCTTCTGTTTCTGGGTTCTAACGGCTTTGATGCCGTTTTGGTAGGAGAAAGTCTGGTAAGACAATCGGATCATCTTTTAGCCGTCAGGTTGCTTCTCGGAAACCAAACTGTCAATCCATCGTAATGGTATTGTACTGATCAAGCTTTAAAATCACCACAAAAGCCGTACCGGCACCATTCTCAACAGGCGAAAAAACCACTACCTCACCGCCCATAGCCTCTGTTAACTCTTTTACGATTGCCAACCCCAAACCTGTACCCCTGGAAGAACGCATCATCCCTCTGTCGGAAGTATAAAGACGTTCGAATACATGCGGAAGATCTTCTTTTGCTATTCCCGAACCGTCATCCACAACGGCAATATAGGCAAATTTTTCAACAGGACTGTTGTGCCCCGGCTTGGATATATTTTTTCTCTCCGGCATCAAAGAACAGACGTCATTCAGCTCTATTTGTATCCTGCCTGTGGCAAACTTCAACGAATTTTGCACCAAGTTACCTATTACCTGCGAGAGCCTGTCTCTGTCGGCCATCGCTACCAAACCCGATTTCTCAATATGACAGGATATCCGAATGTTCCACTGCTGGGCTTCCATGTCAAAAGCATCGGCAACATCTCTGATGCATGTACTAAGGTTTACCGGTTCCAGTCGCAGGGAAAAACGCTTTGCTTCAAGATAAGCCAAGTCCAATAGGTCTCTTATCAAACGTTCCAAACGGGTGGTTTCGGCGAGCAACACCTGGGCTGCTTTTGCCGGATCGGGTACCAAATTATCCGCTATGGCTTCGGCAAAACCTCTAATGGAAGTCAGCGGCGTCCTCAGGTCATGTGATATGGAAAGCAGAAATTGGCGTTCCAACTGTCTTGCCTGAGAGACTTTTTCTGCCATCGTATTGATGGCAGATTCCAAGGCAACGAGTTCCGGGTAATCTCCTTTAGATGTCTCCACCCTGGCATTCAAATCTCCGGCAGCGATATCCTGAGCGGCTTTAGCGGCTTTTACAACATGATTGGATATTCTTTTGGTGGTATAAAGAGTTCCAAGTACGGCAACCACAAGAGCGATGACGGCAGCCAAAGCAAAATACTTGACACTGTCGGAAGAAAAGGTTATCTGCGAAACCAAAACAATGGCTATCGTCATGCCGCCCAACGTCTCCGGCAAAGAGATCAAGGGGGCGGCGGCAAAGGAAAGGTCCCCCACCGAACCGGCGACAGGAACGCCCTTGGTTAGATCCGCTAAATTGAGGTCCGAAACGCTTATGCCAAAGGGAGGAGATCCCTGTAAGTGCCCCTTTACGATCACTAAAGTCCCCGCACTCTCCAGTCCGGCCACTTGACCCACCAAATCTATAACCTCTTTTAAATCCGGAAGGTCTTTAGGGTTTGACTCAAGGGACTTCAAAAACGGCGAAGCCTTGGAAGCACCTACCAATGCCTGTACCTGAGTAAGTGTCGTCTGTATAGCGTTTTGTTTGTCGGCGTTTCTTACTAGGGTAAAACTTATGGCTCCTGCCAACAATAATGCCACCACCAAAATTAAAACCATGGCTAAGGTTATTCTGGCGCGCATATCTACAGCCTATACGCTACCCACAGCGATAGCCGACGCCCCATACGGTAGTCAATGGTAAACTGTCGCCCAATTTCCTGCGCAGTTGCCGTACGTGTACGTCGACAGTTCTCTCATCACCGTACCAACCGCTTCCCCAGACGGCATCAAGGAGTTGCTGCCTGGTATAGGCAATGCCTACATGTTCGGCAAAGTGTGCCAATAAGTCGAATTCTCTGGCGGTCATCTGGACTATCTGTCCGTCCTGTGTAACCTCGCGTCGCACCACATCGACAACTATGTCTCCGACGCGGAAAGGACCTTCACCAACCCGCTCTTTTCTGTCAGAACGACGTAAAATCGCTTTTACTCTCGCCGCCAATTCCCGGGGCGCAAAAGGCTTTGTCACGTAATCGTCGGCCCCCAACTCCAAGCCTATGATTCTGTCTATTTCGTCATCTCTGGCCGTCAAAATAACAATTGGAATTTCGCTTGACTTTCTGAGTTCACGACATACTTCCAAGCCGTCCAATTCCCCTGGTAAACCTATATCCAAGATTACCAAATCTGGTTGATTCAGACGGATAAGCTCGAGACCCCTCTCCCCGTCCGTTGCCTGCAATACCCGAAAACCGGCATCACGCAAGTAAATATCTACGAGTTCGGCAATATGAATGTCATCTTCAACTAGGACTATTGTCCCGTGTTCATAGCGTACGTTTGGCCTATCCATTGCATTAGTCATTTTAACAGTCTGCCAGTGAATCTGCTTCATTAGAGTAAAATACATTAACAAAACTATTACATTTTATGCAAGACAAGGATTTCATATCAATCAAAATTGCCATACCCATAGTTGCCTAGTTATTTAAAACACCTCTCGCTATATCTCTCAAAGGAGGTTGATGAACGCTTACTTGAAGATCATTAGCCGGAGAATCTTTTATGTCCGAGATAAAAGACACTGTAGCCAAAGGTTGAAACGCAAACTCTCTTTTGATAAAAGCTATTCCCACCTCAATATTTGCCATACATGCCACACTCGTCAACGTACCGCCACTGATATTTCCAAAAAGCAACGATGCCTCGGGGTATAGCTTAGGAACGGCAGTGTCAGTCGGGGCAATTTCCCCTTGGTCATAGACCACCGCCCTTAAGACCAATGGTGTATTGTTGCCCCTTGCGTCGAGACGGGCAACGAGTTCCTGACCCGTGTAACATCCTTTGTTGTAGTCGATAACCACATCTCCGATGCCTAAAGAGGGCGGCAAAACTTTATTTTTAATCTCCACCCCCATTTTGGGAATTCCAAAGCATATTCTCAGAAAGTCATAGCGCTCTCTTTCTATAAAAACTTGCTTTGTCATGAATTCTTTGATTGACTGTGGCAATTGAAAGCCATGACCAGAAATAGCGTCTGCCGTAAAGCCGGGCAAAATTATTTCGTAAGCACCCATATCACGCCAAATAGCGCTTCTTGTAATATAAGTTTTGACCTCTGAATCACCGGCCACAACGAACTGAGAGTTGCGTGCCATAGATGCCAGATAATTGTTGATATAAGAGACGTGGGCATCACAAAGCTCGGAAAAATCCCTTTTGTGATCGGCATTGAACACCAAAAACGACAGGGCAACGTCTGATATGAGGCCTGCCTTTACTCTGATCTTAAATTTTTTCAACCTCTCAAGAAGTATCGGACCGAAACCTTTTTCGACACTCAGCAAAAAACTGTTTTCAGTAGTCTTCTTCACGGAAACCAAACAGGTAACATCTCCTTTTGGTTCCAGTAAAAGCGCTTCCGCACCTTCTCCGGGTAAAATTTTAGTTACATCTTTTGTCAGTTGTCCCTGTAGATAAGAAGAGGCATCTTTACCCGCAACCCAAACTGCGTCTTTTTCTTCGACATAGACGAAAGGTTGAGAATGCAGATCGATAGATTCTGAGACAAGATACTTTTCTGCCATCTTCTATTACCCTTACCTTTTTGATATCCATACGATGAGAATTTTTTGATAATACGAATTAACAATCCGTCAGGCGTTAACCCCTTAGATAAAAGTATCTTTTATAATAACGCTTTATTCTGCCTGTCTTCTGCGATGGCTTTTGCCCCGGCGACGGCTGAAAACACCGCCTGCGCTTTAGCAAGACATTCCCTGTCTTCGTTTTCTGGTATGCTGTCCGCTACTATCCCTGCCCCCGCCTGCAAAGAGGCACTGCCGTTCGCAGCCACCACCAAAGTCCTGATTGCTATTGCTGTATCCAGATTCCCCGAGAAGTCCATATAGCCAACCACCCCGGCATAAGGGCCGCGTTTTGAGTATTCCAACTCATCTATAATTTCCATGGCACGCACTTTAGGAGCTCCGGAAACAGTGCCTGCCGGCATGGTCGCCCTCAGAACGTCCACCGGCGAAAGACCTTCTCGCAAGCGACCTGAGACCTGTGAAGTCATGTGCAGAACATGACTGTAATACTCTACGGTCATTTGTTCCTCAACGCGCTCAGTGCCGAACTCGACAATGCGCCCTAAGTCATTTCGAGCTAAATCCAGTAGCATCACGTGCTCTGCTAACTCTTTTTTGTCACTTGTCATATCGGCAATGAGTTGCTTATCTTCTTCCGGTCCGGCTCCTCTTCTTCTGGTTCCGGCTATCGGACGAGATATTACCCTGTCACCGGTTAACTGCACCAGTGACTCGGGCGATGCCCCTACTATTGTTACCCCGCCTTGGCGTAAAAAGTACATATAGGGGCTTGGATTGATCTGGCGCAATACGCGATAGACATCGAAAGGATCCACATCCAGATCGATGTCAAAGCGCTGAGAAAGCACAATCTGAAAAGCATCTCCGGCTTTGATATATTCCTTTGCCGCCAGCACCGCGTCACAATAATCTTTTGAAGACATCACTCTGTGAATGTGCTGCGTATCCAATACAGCATGCTTGTCAGGAGGTACGGAGAGTGGATACGGTATCGATTTTTCCAAATCAGCCTGCAGACCGTCCAGGTGGTCTTCCGCCGTGCTATAGGCGGCACGAAGCCAATTCTCATTCATTGAAAGCGTACTTTCCCGCTCCAAATCCGCATCCCCGGAAGATGAGCTGTTTCCCTTAGTCGATACCACCGGATTGGGAAGTAAAACGTTATCAATCAGAATTAGCTTGGAATTCTGATGATCAAAAGCAACGAGTTCCCCGATTATTGACAGTACAGCGTTCGGCAGATTCCTGGGGTCTTCTTTTTCAGGAGGCAATTTCTCAACTTCGCGGATAACGTCATAACCGAGGTAACCGACTATTCCTCCCTGCAGAGGAGGAAGCTCTTCAATCAAGGGGGATTTAAACTTTTTGAGCAATTCGTCAAGACAATCCAGGATGCCTCCGTCAAGAGCGACCTGATGGGAGAGGGTTCCGGAGGCAAATTTTACGCTGCCGCCATCGGAGACAATCGTAGCGGCAGGAGATCTTCCAACAAAAGAATACCGTCCCAACTTACCGGTATGGTCGGCCGATTCTAACAAAAAGCCTTCTCCATCCCCAACCAGCAATCTGAATGCATCTACAGGTGTCAGAGAATCTGCCAGTAACTCGCGCCACACCGGCAATACACTAAAGTCTTTTGCCAGTTCTTTGAAACGCTCAAAACCGGGACTGCTCGCCTGTCTAGTCATATTTTACCCCAAAGTTGCTTTCCAAAACAAAGACGTTGTAACCAAGCACCTGAGTATCACAGATGTCATGCTCTTATCTTGCCATACTTATTTTATGTATTTAATGAAAAATCTTCTGTTTCATTCGCATAAAAAGACCTGAAAAAACAAGTTCTTTCCCCTGTGTGACAGGCTGGCCCTTCTTGGTCAACCAGCAATAAAACAGCGTCGGAATCACAATCGTAGTAGACCTGATGCGCCCACTGTCTGTTACCGCTTGTCTCGCCTTTACACCACAGCTCCTGCCTTGATCTGCTATAAAACCAGCTCCTGCCTGTGGCGAGAGTTTTTTCCAAAGCTTCGCGATTCATATACGCCACCATCAACACTTCCTTACTCTTTTCGTCCTGTGCTATGGCCACCACAAGACCTTTGTCGTCGTACTTCACGTTTGCTATGGCGTCTGAATCAATTTTGTTCACTATACTATTTCTCCTACTCAAGTTATAATCGTCTCACATGAAGATCCCGAAAGCACCTTGTCGCAAAACGCAGTTTTAAAGATACAGACCCGTGCCTGAATCATTTCTCTCGGCAGCCAGTGCGTGAATATCGCGCTCTCTCAAAAGCAGATAGGTTTCCCCCTTGACTTCCACCTCCGCACATTCTTCGGCATTAAAAAGCACTGTATCGCCCACTTTAACGCTTCTGGCATTCGGACCAACAGCCGCCACGTCTGACCAGCTCAACCTTTTGGCAATCTGCGCTGTAGCCGGTATGATCATGCCGGAACGCGAACGTCTCTCCCCTTGAGACGGCGGAACTTTTACCAGAACACGGTCACTCAACATCGTGATCGACTGCTTGGCTCCTTGATCCAACGCTATTCCCTCATCCGCAAAGTCATTTACGCTTGATTTACTTACCGTCATTTAAGAATACCCGCCCATTTTAATTTAAAACACCAATAGATAAAAACATCCTATACACGCATCCCATTTATGTCCGTGGAGGCCTGACACCCAAACCATTGGAGGCGAGATACTCTTTTACCTCTTCAATGGCAATTTGTCCGAAATGAAATACCGAAGCAGCCAACAGAGCATCGGCTTGGGCGGCTTGGGCTCCTTCCAAAAAGTGTTCCAAAGTTCCCACCCCTCCGGAAGCTATCACCGGAACAGAAGTGACTTCGCGGATCATCGTCAGTAATTCGATATCGTATCCATCTTTTGTTCCGTCACGATCCATAGAGGTTATCAGGAGCTCACCGGCACCAAGCGACTCGGCTTGTTTTACCCATTCTAAAGCATCAATACCTGCAGGGCGCCTGCCTCCATGGGTGTATATTTCAAAACCGGAACAACTGCTTTGACCTACATCCCCTCTTTTTACGTCAGCTGCCACGACCACACACTGATTTCCGAATCTCTCTGCTATCTCAGAAATAAGATCCGGTCTAGCTATGGCTGCCGAATTTACAGCTACCTTATCAGCCCCTGAGCGCAACATTATTTCGGCATCTGCCACCGATCTAATGCCGCCGCCCACGGTCAAAGGAATAAACACTTCGTCCGCTGTTGTCCTCACCACATCGACGATGGTTTTTCGTTCGTCACTGGAAGCGGTAATATCCAGGAAAACCAGTTCATCAGCGCCGTGGAGTTCGTAAAACTTAGAGAGCGCTACAGGATCTCCGGCATCCTGTAGATCGACAAACTGTGTTCCCTTTACAACCCTTCCCATGTCCACATCCAGACAGGGTATAATTCTTATGCTCCGCAAATCGATACCGCCTCGGTTAGATCGATACTTCCGCCAAGTAAGGCTTTCCCCACGACAACTCCATAAAGGGATTTTTCCCCAATTAGCAACCCTGTCAAATCACCCAAGTCCCCAAGAGAAGAGACTCCTCCTGAGGCAATAACCCTCTGATCAGTCGCTGCCAGTATCTTTTTATACCCTGCGAGATCCGGACCTGTCATGGTACCGTCACGAGCAACATCTGTCAACAGAATGGCTTCCAGGGGAAGATCTTCCAGATCTCTCAGGATGTCTTCCACGCCAAGTGAACTTCCGTCAAGCCAGCCTTTGATCATGACCTCCATAATCTGATTTTCTCCGTGAGAGGTTCCGGCCTCGAATGCTGCCATAGAGCCTTGGGCGGTAGTTGACTGCATGGCACTTCTTCGATAGTCAAGACCTACTATTATCCTACCCGGATAAGCCTCAATCAGCGAAAGTGCGTTTTCCCTTTCAACGACCACCATCGTTCCCAAGATGAGATAATCGACGCCTGCTTCATAAAGCACTTCTGCTCGCTTGGCGTCTCGAATACCTCCTCCAAATTCAACTTTGATATCAAATTGGTGAAAATAATCACATAGCTTTATCACAAGAGGATAGTTATCGGTAGGTGCCCCTCTCGCCGCATCCAAATCGACCAGATGTACCCTCTTGACGCCGGCAACAAGAAGGGTTTCCGCTATACGCCCGGGATCTCCATAATTGGTCTCCTGTTCAAAGTCGCCCTGATAGAGACGCACTACACGATTATTTGAAATGTCCATTGCCGGTATTAAAAACATTTTCCAGATCCTTCTCCAACCAATGCATTGTTTATTAACAATACAGTTTTCAGGGTAATGAATTGAACAACTACTCATAGCTCGCAAAAGAAGTGCTCTCCCTAAGATAGGGCTTCAACAACGCAAATCTATTGCCGAACGCCTTCACAAAATGCTACGAATCTCGACAAAAGAGCGAGACCGGAAGTGCCCGATTTTTCAGGATGGAACTGGGTAGCCCAAAGACAACCGCTCTCTATGGCCGCCACTACATCCCCGCCATAATCACAATAAGCTGCTACGGTTGGGTTTTCCAGGCCACCTATCGGATAAGCGGCGTAGGAGTGTACAAAATAAAACCATAACTCCTCACTCTTCAAATTCCTGAACATCAATGAGGTATCGGGGTGCAGTACGTTTAGTCTGTTCCACTGCATTTGCGGCAGCTTCTCTTTTGTCGGCATCTGCAGTACTGCTCCGTCCATAATGCCGAGACCTGCAACGCCAGGACTTTCTTCAGACTCAGAAAACAACATCTGAAATCCTACACAGATACCCAAAAGCGGTTTAGATTGGGCAATGGCATCGTAGAGCACATGATGCATACCCGAGTTTCTGAGGGCACTTACGCAAGCACCGAAAGATCCTACACCCGGTAATACAATAGCGTCTGCCAAGGCGGCTTCGTCGGGATCAGTCACCAGTCTGGCATCTGCACCTACTTTTAATAGGGCTTTTTCTGCAGAACGAAGATTCCCGATACCGTAGTCGAGAACGGCTATCAAAGCATTCCTTTTGTAGACGGTATTTCGGCGCCCTGCACTTTTACGGCATCCTTGAGCGAACGCCCCAAAGCTTTAAAAATCGCTTCCAGAACATGATGGGTATTTCTCCCGTATCTGAGATTCACATGTAACGTCAAATGGGCATTGGTGGCAAAAGCCCTGAGGAACTCTTCGGCCAGCTGAGGTTCAAAACCCGGAGTTCCCAAAGGCAAAGGGTTCTCAATAATAACGTTATACACCAGGTATCCTCTACCGGAAATGTCCACTATTACTTCTGCCAACGCCTCATCCAAAGGCACCAAAGCAGAGGAAAAGCGATTTAGGCCAACTTTGTCCCCCAAAGCCTGTAAAAAAGCCTGTCCAAGGGCAATACCAACGTCTTCCACACTATGGTGGGTATCTACTTCGATGTCACCGCTTGCCTTGATAATAAATCCCATTCCGGAATGTTTTCCGACCTGAGAGAGCATGTGGTCGAAAAACGGAATGCCCGTTTCGCACAAAAGCCCAATTCCCGGATCGCCTAGATCCAGCTCGATTTTAATATCTGATTCTTTTGTGATGCGCTCGATTTTGGCATAACGCTTTTGGTAAGTATCCATAACGGCATCCTTGCTTCGTTTCCGGTTCTTTCAGCAGCCAGTATAGCATTTTTATGAATTGCAAATACTCAACTAAAAGAGCAGTGCTTTACGGGCCCGGGAGATAACTATCGGGAATAATATACTTTCTTTTCTCTAATTATTTGTTGTAAGGCTTTCAAAAATAACGAGTTCTCATCGTGACTTCCTACTGTTACCCTCAATCTGTTTCCTATTTTGGGAAAAGATGTCACATCTCTTACAAGAATACCTTGCTCCACTAATGCATGCCAAAGTAGTTTGGCATCAATGACCTCTGAGCCGAACAGAATAAAATTCGCCTGAGAGGCTACGACATCGAAGCCCATTTGTAAAAGGCCCTCAGAAATGCGTTCGCGCTCTGAAACTAAAAAGGCGACGCGCTCTTGCATAGCGGCGGCATCCCTAAGGGCAATTTCCCCGGCGGCCTGTTTAAAAGAATCCAGATGATACGGTAGAGCTACCTCCCATAAGACATCAGAAATGGCTTGATCACAAAGTGCATATCCTAGGCGTAAACCTGCCAAAGCCCAAGTCTTGGAATAAGTTCTTACCACAATCAGTGATTTGTAGTCGGACAACAAGTCGACTGCCGAAAAGGACGAGAACTGTCCGTATGCTTCGTCTACCACTACTAAGGCCTTAGAACGCTGTAAAATCTCGGTTAGTACTTCTGTTTCCTCTAGCTTGCCTGTCGGATTATTGGGAGAGCAAATAAAAATGATATCAGGCGATGTGGCAAAAACATCGTCCAACCTATCGAGATCTATGGAGAAGTCGCTTTTTCTGGGAAAGCCGATGATGTTAGTAGACGTCAGGTTGCAGATGTGGTTATAGAGCAGATACGTAGGTTCAAAGACGGCTGCTGTTCTTTGATGCCCTCCGTAAGCAAGCAGAATTGTTTGCAACACTTCGTTGGATCCGTTGGCGACAAAAACATTTTCCTTCACCACCCCATGCAACTCTGCCAAAGCGCTACGCAACGCAGTAGCCCTGCGATCAGGGTAGCGGTTCCATGAAATCGTGTTGAGCTTTTGTACTAAGGCGTCGGAAAAATTATCCGGAGGACCTGCCGGTGATTCATTCGTATTCAGTTTGACTTTTACATCCAACTGAGGTGAGTGGTATCCGCTTTGTATCCTGATGCCTTCACGCGGTAACACCTGCTTTTCCGCCTTTCCTTTACCCTTCATGTCAAAATCCCGGCCTTTTCAACCGAGATCGGTTTGCGACCAAGTCGGCTGCTTGATGCGCATCATAACCGACTCCCTATGTGCCTCAAGTCCTTCAGCTGAGGCAATTTCTGCTATATAAGGTCCGAATTCTTCCAAAGCCCCGTCGGTAAAAGAAATAGCGTGCATTCGTCTAATAAAATCTTCTACCCCCAATACGGAAGCAAATTTGGCTGTTCTAAACGTCGGAAGCACGTGACTGGGACCCGCCATATAATCCCCTACGGTAGCAGGGGCATAGTTGCCCATAAAAATAGCACCTGCGTTCCTGATATACGGCAACAACGCCTCTGGATCCTCTGTCATCAGTTCCAAGTGTTCAGGCGCTATTTCGTTCACAACTTTCACGCCCTGTCGAAGGTCTTTGGCGATTACGACATATCCTCCTTTTGCCAGGGTAGATTCGATTTGCGATCTCCTGGGCGATACCGGAATAAGTCTCTCTATTTCGGCATTGATCTCTTTTGCTTTCTCTTCGCTATCGGTTATCAGCCAAGAAAGCCCGTCCGGACCGTGTTCTGCCTGCACTAATAAATCCATAGCCGCCCAAGAGGCCGGCGTAGTTTCATCAGCTACCACCACCACCTCGGAAGGTCCTGCAAAAGCAGAAGGCACCCCTACCACGGACCTTACTTTGCTTTGGGCAATGGAAACCAACTTGGAACCGGGTCCACAAATGACATCCACGGCTTTTATCGACTCCGTGCCGTAAGCCATGGCCGCTATCGCTTGAGCTCCTCCGATACAATAGACCTCATCTACCTCGGCTATTGCACACGCAGCCAATATTTCAGGCGCTACTTTCCCTTCCGCATTTGGTGGAGTACAGCATACAATACGATTTACCCCTGCCACTTTTGCGGGTATGACAGTCATCAGGACACTCGAAGGATACTTGGCTTTCCCTCCGGGCACATAGACTCCGGCACTTTCAACCGGAATCTCCATATGTTTCACGCTAATGCCGTTATTTTCATAAACATCCGGTAAAGGACTTCTGTGTCTATGGAACTTAGCTATAGAAGCAGCCGCTGAGGTCAAGGCCGTTAGCAGTGCCGGGGAGACAGCTTCTTTTCCCTTTTGAACTTCTTCAGGAGTGACCAGAAGTGAGGAGAGTCGCACTCCGTCAAATTTCTCGGTCAGATCGAAAAGGGCTGCATCTTTTCGTATTTTGACCTCATCTATAATATCTTCAACTATTTTCTGGTCACCTTGGCTCAAAAGGTCGGGTCGGGGTAAATCCAATAGCTCGTTTTCGTTTTTTGATCTGATATCTAATATAGTTAGCACAATATAAGACTAACCATTTCAAAAAATACTTTTGCCCGTTTTACTATAGAAATTCATCGTGTAAAGATCAGACGTGACGTAGGTAATGCCCGATACCTTTCTTGATCAGATAAAGCAAAGGTATGATGGAGAAATGGCTATAGATAAATCTGAACTTTCTTCTCTTTCATATTTACTCTCGCAGATTTCCGAGAGACTCGTACAAATGGCAGAAGATGCTCTCAAAAGCAAGGATGAAGCAAACGCCAACGAATTGTACTCTATAGAACGTCACCTAAGTAATGCCGGCCATAAAATCGAAAGACTCCTTGCCGAATAGCAAAAACCGTGCTCATTCGGAGTACTCCGGCACAAAGAAATAATTTTCTTGCCTCTAAGTATTGACAGGTACGCCCGGGACAGAATTCCCTTTTCCGATTGCAACACAATTGCTTGGTGAGATACAGGATTTTGGCAGAAAAACTTCCAAAGTCTTTTACTGCGACAGAATTAACTAAGAATATTTTTTGCAAACATCATCAATAATCAACAAGCCGTGTCCAATGAGAATACTTCATCC
>JAKBPI010000025.1 GCA_021829645.1 Actinomycetes bacterium
ATCTATAAGACTTGCAGGATCATTGAACTGAGCTTGATTTGAAAGTACTCCTATTGCCATAACAAATACTCCCACACTCAAAAGAAAATCGCGAGCATTCAACTAAAATAAAACAGCAGCCATCTAGGCTAATGCACGTTTCAAGATGTTTTGTGCCGCAGTTATGTCCCGATCCTGAGCATAGCCACAATGATCGCATACACGCTCAGAGAGTTTTTAAGGACGATTTCCCCGGAATTTGAGCATAGTTGACTTGTGTTTTTGGGATCGACTGGCACGACACGACGACCAGCTTCTTCTGCTTTGCACGTGGTGTAGCGTACGAGTTGATTCCAAAACGCATCAACGATGCTTTTGGCAAGGTGGTAATTTTTCACCATTCCTTGCACGTTCAAATTTTCAAAAGCAATGAGTCCATATCCGTTGACCAATTTTCGAGATACTTTGTGCGCATAGTCCCTACGTTGATTTGCGATATGCTCATGCAATCTCGTCAGTTCTATGATGGCTTTGCGGCGACGGACATAACCCTTCTTCTTACGTGATACTGATCGTTGCTTTCTGTGTAACTTCCGTTCTGATTCACGCAGGAACTTCGGATATTCGTAAAATTTCCCATCGGACGTAATGGCAAGATGCTTGACACCAAGGTCGATCCCAACGGCGGCATTCGACTCTGGCAAGGTATTCGGCTCCGCATGACAGACTGGCGTAATACTTACCGTTTTTCACAATGACAGTACAGGTTTTGATTTCTCCTTGTGGCAGGCGATGAAGTTTCACTTTGCAATCTTTGAGAGTGTTCATCGATGATCATTGATCGCATAGCCGCCCTTTGGATACGTGAAAGAGTCATATCGCCCTGCTGATTTTAAACGTGGGCACCCAGAGGTGTTTCTCCTCATCCACACGACGAAAGAAGGCTTGAAACGCTTTGTCAAGCCGTTTTACCACGTCCTGTAATACCTGCGAGTGAACCTCATTCAACGCTGGAACGTGCTTTTTGCGCTCATTCAGCGTATTTGCCTGATCATAGTAATTCAGCGTGGTTTTGTCTGTTTCATAGGTAAACCGCCGTTTGTCAGGCAGACGATTATAGAGCAGGCGACAGCGTTCTAAGGTGAACCGAATTGTCTCTGCTTGTTCTTTCGTGGGGTAGAGCCTGTACTTGTACGCTTTTTCCATGATCGATCTCGCCTCGATTTCTGCTCTTCGATATACTTCTTGATCACGTCCGGTTGAACAGTGTCCGCCGTAGCGACAAAGTAGGAATTCGTCCACAGAGAAGGCAATCGAATTTTTAGTGATTTGGATTCATCACGAAGGACTTTGGAAGTGTATCCCGTGAGTTGTTTAACGACTTTGCGAATCCCATATTGCGAATCGCACCTGATGAGAAGATGAACATGGTAGGCATGATTTCCATTTCAACGATTTCTACCTGAATGTCCGTTGCCTTTTCCGAAAGCAACGCCTTCAACCTTGCGTCAGTGGGTTCAACAGGCACTTTACGGCGATATTTCGGACAAAAGACAACGTGGTATTGACAGTCGAACGTGACATTGTGGTTTGAATCTACATCTCTACTCATGACGAATCACCGCAAATAGTATGGTACACAACATTAGATGCAGCAATGCTAACTATCTTTTGGAGAAAAAAGATTCGCCTGACGGCGAGCACCTTATGTCCCCATCGCTGAAGCAAGGGGTTTTACGGCGCATTTGATAAATGCATATGAACAACTCAGACTTACAACTCCAAGTCGTCGGTAACGAAACAAAGTAAAATCATTTATTCCAACCAGGGAAGTAAGTCGAGGATACAAGTCCGATAAGAAAGCCAACCAATAATTATTACAGAAAGCAAACTAAGATACCGGATGCGATCACAAGCCTGACATTTACCTGGTACTACAGGGTATAGAAGACGGACAGAATTATGTGATAAGTCGTTATTGTGGCGCTTGGCTTGGAGGTTATTATAATGCGGCTTAGACATTGAAGGTAAACGCATACGAATTGGTGAGCAATTTCAGCTGTAACCGGGGTCTTTGGTGTCTGTCATATTGGTGTTGCAAGATAGCAATCATTAGGTGCTTTCGCAGTATTTTCCAAAGATTTCCACAGGCCAGATACTCATAGGTATGTCATAATTCAAGATCATATAATCATGAAGGCTAAATGGTGTCATTTTTTAGTGCTCTCCGCAACGGTATTATACTCAACTAATATTTTTTCTTATACAGAGAGTTCACCTCCATTTAACTAAAACTTGATTTTCAAGTCATAGTCGTGTTATCTTGCCATGCAATGCTTGCCTCATGACTAAAGAAAAAACCATAAAAAAGCAAGTAACAAGCAAAAGGATCTCCGCTATGATCGCAGCGGCAGGTCTGCTTAGCGTCTGTCTTTCGACAACGGAAGGTATTGCTGCTAATGCCACTACGGTTCGGCACAAAAAGACGCATGCAAGCAAAACAATAAAAATTACCAACCCTATTCCTTTGGTAGTCTATTCAGCTCAAGGGTATGACAAAGCAGAAACAACTGCTTTTTCTAAGAAATATCATATTCCCGTGAGCTTGGATGACAACTCCACAGGTCCCCTTCTGACGCAAATAGAGGCTTCCAAAAACAATCCCAACTGGGGTTTGCTCTGGGTCGATGGTTCTACGGCTTTTGCCGCACTAGACAAGCAAGGTCTCCTTATTCATGGCTTTGAGCCCAACGTCAACTTCAACTCTCTCGGAATGGCTTCTGTCCCTAAAGACAAAAGTTGGGTACCAACGGGGGTAACCCTGATGGCTGCCATGGTTTACAACAAGCAAAAAGTCAGCACCCCGCCCACCACATGGCAGCAACTCCTTTCGTCTAAGTGGAAAGGCCAAGTCGGTATGGACGATCCCTCTCAGTCCGGCCCCACCTATCCTTTCGTAGCCGGAGTTATGAATTACTTGGGTGGTATCAAGCAAGGCGAAACGTACTTTTCAAAGCTGAAAGCCAACGGTTTGGTCATCAATCCCACCAATGGACCTACTTTGACAGCATTGGCTAACGGTCAGATCAATATAGCCCTAGTCCAGAGTTCTGCCGGTATCGGTGCAGCCATGGCTGATAAAAGCTTTGTCGTAAAATACCTTAACCCGGTAACTTTGTTGCCAAGTTGTATAGGTATTGACAAGAAAGCTCCCAAAAAAGAGCAGGAAGAAGCAGAGCTATTTGCCGAGTATGTACTGTCGAAGCAGGGACAGCAAGTCATGCAGCACGGTGACCCGACAGGTGACTCTCTTTACTATCCGGTTATAAAAGGTGTCAACCCGCTTTCCAACCTTCCAAAGCTGGCTGGGGTCAAAACTCAAAGCATTAACCCTTATCTGTGGGGACCACGTGAGGCAAGCATTAACTCTTGGTTTACGGCCAACATAGTGCAGTAATTCGTAGCAGAGCCGGGTCCGGAAGTCATATATTTCCGGACCCGGCTTTTTGGGTGATAGTGATGAAACGAGGGAATTAAAAATTACTGCCGAAATATTAGACTACACAAAAACAGATTTTACACCGAACCAACGCTCAGGGGCGCATAAGCAGAGTGCACAGGATACGAAGGACGGGGTTTTGATTGGTCTCCTGAGACGATCAAAGTCTTTGTACAGACTAGGCTCCCTGTCCTTTTGGATGGTGCTCTTTTTGGCCATTATTATACCGTGTCTCAGCTTTTTAGTGCTTGCCATCTCGCCGAGACTCTTTGACCAAGGCAGTCAGTTTTTTACCCTAGAAAACTTTAAAGCGGTTTTCAGCGGGTCGACTTTGGTGGCTCTCACCAATTCTCTCTGGGTTGCTTCGCTCGCTGCTTTAGTGGGCATATTCTGCGCTCTTCCCATGGCTTGGCTTTTTCATCGAAGCGACCTACCTTTTAAAAAAGTATTCTCAGGTGCCATATGGCTTGTACTTCTCATACCCTCTTGGATTCCTGCTATCGGTTGGGAAAGATTTGTCAATCCAGATGGGATTCTTTTCCGATTACACCTCTGGTCACCATGGCAAGAGCACCTTATCATGGGTCCGTTTGGTGTGGTGCTTTTACTTGGATTACGTAATATACCCTTCTCTTATTTAGCAGTTTCCAATGCTTTGGCCGGATTGGGACAGGAATTTGAACATTCTGCTCAGGTACACGGTGCATCTAAATTTCAGACGGCAAAGCTCGTTGTACCTATTTTATTTCCGGCTATTCTTTCCGGTCTAGCTATAGGATTTGCTGAAGCTATTAGTGACTTTGGGGTAGCAGCTACGCTGGCCTATACTTCACACTTTACGTTAGCTACGTATTATGTCTATCAACAGATAGGTAATTTCCCGCCGGATTTTCCATTGGCAGCAGCTTTTTCGTGGTTGCTTGTACTTGCTGTGGCTATTCCTCTTTATGCACAAGCCAAACTATCCAAAGGACGTTCGTACCAAGTGTTGTCTGGACGAACGAGACAGCCCGTGATGAGAAAGCTATCTGTATCTACCAAGGTAGCAGTGGTTCTCGTATTATGTCTGTTTTACTTTGTTGCCGTCGGTATTCCAACAATAGGGGTGGTGTCCTCTTCGCTCCTCAGTGACTTTGGGGCTTCACTGCATATTACTTTTGCCAATTATAAAGCGGTTTTCACGACGGCCGGCTTAGGCGCTCCATTGGAACGTTCAATAGAGTACGCTGCCATCACGGCGAGTATAACCGTTTTGGTTGGCTTTGTGGCAGCTCGAAAGTTGTCAAAGACAAAAGGTACATCAGCTAAGGTACTTGATTTTATTTTACTTAGTTCTGTGGCTATTCCGGGGATAATATTTGCAGCCGGCTATATTTTTGCATACAATTTACCTTTTTTATCAAAGATAGGTATAAATTTGTATCAGACGACAACACTTTTGGTAATTGCTTACATAGCAACGAGTTTGCCCACAAATGTACGGATGCTATTTGGCTCTGTTTCTCAAGTGGCAGACTCTCTCAGTAATGCCGCTAGGGTACACGGAGCCGGGGCTATCAGGTCGTGGATGAGAGCCATACTGCCACCTCTGTCCCGTCCTATCGTAACGGCATGGCTTTTAGCCTTTACTGGTATTTTGCTAGAATTGCCTGTTTCTGAGTTGCTCTATGCGCCAGGCTTTCCGCCGGCATCAATTGCCATACAAGACAATCTGGGAAACTACCACTTTGGCATCGGTATGGCCCAGACCGTCGTGGCGACTATGGTGGCTTTTGCGGTGGTGGGAACGGTGTTTATTCTATATAGGTTATTAGCCCCGCGTGGGTGGAGAAGAATAGGTGGTATTTTGCGTGCCTGAGTCAGTAAGTATTGAAAATGTTTCTAAGGTATATGCTAAGTCAAAGTATGCTTTACAAGACGTGAGCTTTGAACTTGATCCCGGAAAGTTTCTTGTTCTATTGGGACCTTCCGGTTCGGGTAAAACAACACTATTACGTTCTATTGCTGGTATTGAGAAAATCACCAAAGGAGGAATTTTTCTTTCCGATAGGTGTGTGGCCAACGAAAAAATTCATATTTCACCAAATGAAAGAAATCTCTCTATGGTGTTCCAAGACTATGCACTTTGGCCCCACCTGAGTGTTCTCGATAATGTGGCCTTTGCCATGAAGCGCTATGGTCTGAAAAAAGATGACAGACAACGAGCCGCACAAGAGGTGTTGGACAAAGTAGGGCTCATTTCCCACATCAATAACTATCCAGGAGAGCTTTCCGGAGGAGAGCAGCAAAGAGTTGCTTTAGCCAGAGCTTTGGTCGGAAAAACAGGATTGCTGCTTTTTGACGAACCACTCTCCAATCTGGACGCTGATTTAAGGGATAGGTTGCGAATAGAAATATCTATGCTGACAAGAGAAATGGCTGCCACTTCAATTTATATCACACATGACCAATCGGAAGCTTTTGCGTTGGCTGATGTGATAGGAGTACTGGAAAGCGGTCGCTTGGTGCAAATGGGCACACCGGAAGAGATATATAGTTCGCCGGCGACCCCTTTCGTAGCGCGCTTTACAGGATTAGCAGGCGAGGTATGCGTCAAAGTGGATCATTGCCTCAGCGACAACTCTGCTGTCGTCAGAGGACTCACGGAAAATGCCAAACCTTTTATTGCACTCGGCAACGGAATGAGTGCCGGCCAATCGGGGCGAGTTATGGTGCGCCCGGCTGCCGTGCAGTTATGTGCTATAACTGACGAAAAAGCTCATTTGAGTGCTATTATCAAAGACGTGGCTTTTCGCGGCCATGGGTACGAACATGCTGTCATGCTTGAAGATGGAAATCAGTTCGCAAATATATTGTCACATCACAAACATGTGCGGGGTACAAAAGTCGGGCTTATATTCAACTTTGAAGGATGCATACTTTTTCCCGATACTAAATTTGATTCGGAAGTACTTGATTTGAGTGCCTGAGCTGATCTTTAAGCTGTAGCTTGAAAATGTGAACGATAGGAAGAAGTCAAAGGTTTTATGACGCAAGATTTACTGATAATTTTAGCCTCTTTTGTGGCCTGTGCGGTGGAGATGGTGGAGGCCTTAACAATTGTTGTTGCCGCAGGAGTTACCAGAGGCTGGCGATCTGCCATCGAAGGGGTTCTGGCTGCCCTATGCTGTTTGGTTGTCATCGTCGGAGGTGTCGGAGTCCCTCTTGTGCACTTGGTACCAATTGATACACTAAGGGTTATCATCGGCGGATTATTGATGATCCTCGGTCTCTCTTGGCTACGAAAAGCAGTTCTCCGGGCTTCCGGGCATAAAGCAATGCATGATGAAGATGTCATTTACGCTAAGAAGGTCAAAGAATTATCCGCTAACGCTGCTGTCGACGAGAAGAAGTCTTTCTTGGGTTCGCCGTTATCGACTCTAGGTCCGCGGGATGCCACAGGTTTTGCGGTGGCTTTCAAAGGAGTCTTTTTGGAGGGATTAGAAGTAGCCTTGATAGTAATCAGTTTGGGCTCAAGTTCTCATCACTTCTTGAACGTAATTTTAGGAGCCGTCTTGGCAGCTGTAGTGGTATTTTCTATTGGAGCGATGACGTCAAAGTACTTTTCTAGGGTGCCAGAGAATAAGATGAAAATGACGGTAGGGATATTGTTGAGCAGCTTTGGCTTGTTTTGGATTGGAGAAGGCACAAAAGTATCTTGGCCGGGCAACGATCTTTCTATCCTGTGGCTCATAGGAGTTTTTGCGCTTCTGACTCTGGCTTACGTACGTTTTTTGAAAAATATGTTAGTGGTAAAGCATAATGCAAACTAAGAACAATCCCACACAAACAACCAAAGAGGCATCTTCTTACGTGAAAAAGTATTTATTAGCATTCGTGAAGTTTTGGTATAACTTTTTAGTAGGCGATACCCCAGAGTTTTTTGTCGTTACGTTGGTGGTTGTAGCAATCGGCATCACAACTCACCGTCAAAGTCAGATTTTTATACTCTCCACACTTATTTTTATCAGCCTGGTATTTGGAGTCAGCCTTTATCGCGGTAGGCAAAAAAATACATAAAGTATTGGTCTCAGTCGGTGTTTTCCGGCGTATCGAGATCGGGAAGTATCTTATAGCTTTGAGCTACTAGTATCATTTGTGTCCGCTTTTTGGTTGAATTCTTATTGAGGTAAACGCTTACTATCAGAAAGCAACCCGTCACAAAAGCCAAGACAAGAAGAGCAACAGCTAGCCATAGTGTCAACCCGGTGCGCGACGATAAAGCCAGGATAAGTGTACCGGCCAGTGTAGAGGCCAAAGATTCGACTAAAAGTAAATCAGCAAGCACGGTAAGTTCTCCAAGAGCTATGTCACAGATTACAGTATAAGAGATCTCAAGGCTAAACGCGTATTATCTGAGGGTATTTCATGGGCTACGAAATACATATGAATGTGGGCTCATACTAAAAATACAGATCCCCCTTTATTCTATGGCATCTTTAGTATAAGATTTCATAGACGAGGATGAAAGGTGTCTGGTATGGACATACATGGAGCGGCAGTTCTGGCAACTATCAGCAAACACGATATAGCAGGAATCGTTGGAGTCATTGTGGGGATACTGCTGATAGTATTTTCTGTTTTTAAAATTATAGCAAAAGCAGCAGGGGCAATGATTTTCCTTGGGGTTGGGGCAGCAGCGATTCTTGTGGCAATACTGATGTTTTCTAGGTCTATTTGATCGTAGGTAGCAGATACTTATGGTTGCCCTGAACAAATTATGACAATCATGTTTCATCGTGTAAACGCTGTTGACATTTTAAAGTAGCGGTGGCAAACTTAACTTAGTGCGTTGGAAAAATATAGCTATCTCAGAGCAATGGAAGGGGGTCACCGTGAAAACGTTTGGCTCAAGTGATGAGGAGAATCCACCAGACTGCATTGGCCCGGGCTCAATCTGTCCGGGCTACCAGAGCTAAGTTGACTTTCAAAAAGTAATATTATTATCCAAATATTATCGACTACTGATTGACAATTATGTCAACAAGTCATAAAGTGCCAAGCTAGCGGAGCGCATTCCGTAGGATAGGATTACTTGTAGGAGTCAGTTTTTATATTTGCATTGTTGCTTGCAACATATGCAAAGTCTGGTTGCCATTTGCACAGACAAGTCAAAAAACGTAAAGAGGTCGGAAATTTCCGGCCTCTTTAGCTTTTAACTAACACTTTTTTGTTACTAGCATCCGGCTTTTGAATAAAGGTTGATAGTGAAATTATTTTCCTAAGTGATGATTGGTGAATTCCAATTGGGAAATTACTTCTTAGCCGGCAATCCTGTCTGCAGGTATTGCTAGGTTCGTTACGGGACTTCCGAAGCCGTTTTAAGAGGGCTCTAATTGCTGTTTTCATACATGTATATTTTATGAAGCAAATGTGTTATGTGTCAGTTTCGGAGAGGATAGGCAATCTCGCTTTTCCTCTCCTGTCTGCGTATTTTTTTAGTGGTGAGAAAAGTGTCATGATGATAAAGATTATTATAGCGAGAATAGCAAGGAGCATTCCTTTCATTAGCCCGCTTGGAGCATATGTCAAAGACAGTGTATAGTGACCGGGCGGTATCAAAGCAGACATGTTGATTTTGTCTTGGGGGACGAGGGGAATCGTACGGTTATTCGCGGATAGTTGCCATCCTGGTTCATCGGCAACATGTAAAATAAGCCTTACTGGTTTTTTAACGACAACTTTGATTAGAAATGTTCCATTGCTCGGATATGTTGCTGAGATAATTTTTCCCAGATTTGCCCCTGTCAACATGAATTGAGATGATCTAGGTACACGATAAAGAGTCTCTCCGTCTAAAGTCGTCACCCTATCAGTGCCAGGCGGCTGTGCTACTCCAGGTATAGCCAAAATGTAACCGATGCCATAGCGTCTTGCCAATGCGGCAGAGTCAACGTCTGGCTCAAAGAGGCCGGGGCCTCCATTGGGTTTTGCTGCAGGACCTGGCCACGAAGTGTAGTAAGCGGATGGAAGTAAAGGATCGTGAATGGCAAAGAGTCTAATTCCATATCCGATGTTTGCTTCCGGATAAAATCCGACCCGAGCGCTTCTTTGCATGATGGCTGGGTTGCCAGTGTCAAGACCGACAAGTTGATTTTTGACGATTTTCTCTAAGCTAAGTTCGGCTGGTGTTGCCGGATAAAAAGATTTGGAATATGTGGGTATCCCGACGCCAGCTGTGAAAAGTTCAGCGAATTGCCCTATTACCAAAGCCAGGAGAGCAATTTTCATTACCATACTTGGCTCTTTGCCTTTTAGATTGCCCTTTATCAAAATAAAACCGACAACGATAACGGTAATTCCCAGTGCCACCGGCCATATAAGACTGTCAAATCTGGCTGTTGCTAAGTTGCCGACCAGGTGAGCATTGAGCGAGTCTACGACCAGATAGGCTGTGACTGAGACGACAGCGGCGACAGCCATGACAATGGGTATAGCGTTTTTGTTATCACTTTTCTTATATAAAGCATCAAAGCCGTAACCGGACAAGATGGCAATAATAAATACGGTGGTAGTTCTTTCTCTGGAAAGCCTGGTGAGACGCAAAATGGATAAGTGGTTCAGTATTTCCTGCAGGGAAGGAAGTTCGTGTGGCTGGAAACTTATGGCCAATGTCCACATAAGACAAATCAGTAAAGCAAACACCATTGGCTTTTTCCAAAGTTTCAATATGGCCACGAGACCAAAAAATATCGCAATAATGCCTATATAAGATACTGTTTCGTAGTAGTTCCATTTCGAGAGGGCAAAAGCTGTCGTGTTTCCTACCGGCATGCCGTAGTAGCCCTGTGCGATGAAAAGTGATGCGGTGCGCATAGGAAGACCGACAAAGCCTTGTTCGGTTTGTCTGTGTCCATTGGATATGATCCTGAGTCCGGTCAAAAGTAACGGTGAAGCCAGCATTGCTCCCATACCACATCCAGCGAGTACCTTGAGGATGGCCAAAAAGTTGACCTTTTTTAAGTTTTTCACCCCTACGACGAGAAACACCAGCACCGCTGGCAAGAGGCCGAGTGCAATTAGAATATTTGATTCCGGAAACCCTCCATAAACTGACCAGGCAATCGCAAGTGCCAGCCCCATGACGTATGAATTCCGTTGCGGGAAGCGGTAAATAAGTACTATGAATGCCGCTATCCACCCCAAAAGGCAGTAAACGTCGCTGAGTGGCCAGGTGAGCCAGTTGATAAAAGGTCCGGAAAGCATATAAGTGATTCCGGCAAATAGACTGGGAATTTCAGATAGCGACAGAGCTCGACACAGTACGTAGACACCGGTTCCGGCTAGGATAACTTTTACCATAACAGCGATCAAGAAAGCCATTTTGAGGGGGAAAAGATAGCTTATAAGATCAGGTAAGCTCAATACGGAGGACTCGAAGTTGGCAAATTCGGGCATTCCGATGCCTGAGTAGTTATTCCAAAGAGGAAATTGTCCGGCGTGAATGGCTTTGTAATCCAAAGCGTTCCAAGCCACCATTTGACTTACTGCATCTGAGTCATGATAGCTGTGTATGGAAGGATAGAGACCTTGTCCTAGCGCGCTCAGGTGACCCAGTGTAATGTCAAAACCGCCGAAGCTGATTCCATCTACTAATGCCGGTGAAAAAAACAATCCCGTCAAAATAACTATGGCAAGAACAGCCAAAATATCTTTGCGGTTGCGTTTTATAAACGCCGTCATGGAGATCCTTAGTCCGAGTAATGGATTTTTGTGAGGTCTATTTTTGATGCTCATCATAATTTCATATATTTGTAGGCTGATTCTAGACCATTGCCGATCTCTACGGAAGGGAAAACAAAATTAGTTTTGTCGTTTATATTAAGAGGCTATTATAGTGCTTAAAGAATTTATAAAATTGCTTGTAAAACAAAGCCGGTTCTTTTGGCGAAATCTTTTTTGGACGATGCGTGGAAATATCGAAACAGGGAAAACTTCTTTGCTCTACTTGGGTCAAACAGTGTAATTTGCTTTCCGTTGGAACTGCAGGTTTTTACGAAGGTTTTCTGCTTATCGAATGGCCGTTGCCTTGGCCGCGCGATGTAAGTGAAATAGACTCTCTGTCTAAAGTATCTTTTATGGCCAAAAAGCTAAACATAAGACTGCAGTTGATTTTCCGAGATCATCAAAGAGCGCGCCAGGATAAGCGCCTCGCCTGTTATCATAAATTTCTCAATACGCGCACGATAGATAGCATGACCGGAGCGACCTTGGAGCACAACCGCCGATCCGGCTCGTCCTATTATTCTGGGTTGGGCCTCATGGAAACTTATGTCAGACATGAAAATCTGGCGGAAACAGCTCAGCAGATTTTGAGTGAAATTGCTCGTGTAAAAGAAAAACGCGAGAATTTTTCTTTTGATTCTTCTGAGCCTGCTGAAGACAGGGAATTATCCACTCCGTTGTCCGATGAGCAAAGCCCCAAGGTAGCTTTTGGCCTTTCTCCCGAGCAGGAAAGCTCTTGGCGGGACGCATTGCTTGACCGTGATGAGGTATCGCAATCCTATGACGGCAATTCTGTGCGGGATGTCTTGATCTGTACGCATGGTAAAAGAGATAGATGTTGCGGTTCTTTGGGGATGAATCTATACAAAGAGCTTTCTAACAGTGTTCTATTTGATACGGTGGCTAATCGCCGACTATACAGAACAAGTCATACCGGAGGTCATAGGTTTGCTCCTACGGCAATTTTACTACCCCAGGGAACCCTTTGGGCATTCCTGAATGAAGAGATAATGGGGTTGATTGTATCCGAAGATCCTGATTGTCTCGCGTTGAAACCGCATTTTAGGGGGAGTGTCGGGCTTGGGGAAAGCGAATTGCAGGTTGTGGAAGCCGAACTTTTTGCCGAGTGGGGTAATTTGTTTCCCGGTGAAAACGGCTGGAACCTTTTACATTCATCTCGCGCGGCAACCTTAGACGGTGATTGTGTGACATTTTATGTAGTATCCCCTCTGAAAAGAAAAATAACAATCAGTGCCAAGATCGCAGAAAAAAGGAAAATTCCAAGTTGGAATTGCGGAGACACACCGGGATATCAGGAAAATGGGGGAGACGGGAAAGACTCTTACGCAGAATATGAGGTAACAGATTTGGCTATAGAAGATGTTCAAAATTTGCCCGAGGGGGATTAGTGCTTGCCTTGGTGCTGGTTTCTGCATCTTTGGGCATAGGCAACTTTGTCGCTGCTGTATCTATGAGTCTGCACGGAGTCGACAATAAGCTTAGGCTCAAGATCGGTGTTGTCTTTGGTATCTTTGAAGGGGGCATGCCGGCAATAGGACTTATTTTGGGACATAGCCTTTCGCATACTTTTGGTTCTTTTGCCACACCACTCGGGGGTGGACTTCTTGCCGTGGTGGGAGCTGTAAATTTTGTCAAAGAGTATAAAAAATCTAAATCCGGTACTACCGATGAAAGGGCCGGTGATCAATTGCTCATGTCTCAAAGTAAGTCCATTAAAGGGTTTGGAAAGCTGATTTTAACGGGAGCCGTTTTGGCCCTTGACAATCTGGTGGTTGGCTTCGCTTTAGGGGATTATAAAGTTTCAGTGCTATTGGCCGTTGTAACGATAGGTTCAGTCAGTGCGGCCATGTCGCTTTTGGGTCTCGAAGCAGGGCGTTTAGTGGGTAAAAAAATAGGAGAATATGGGGAATTGTTGAGCTCTGCTGTGCTTATCGCTGTCGGTATTTTGATAGGGACCGGCTACCTTTGACTGCTATGAGCCCAGAAGGTTTTTCACCCTGGATGAAAGCGCCTTAAAATTTTCTTCACCAAGAATATCCTCACGGATACGCCCCGTCTTTCCTATGAAAAACGTACCAGGAAGTCCGTTTGCCAGTTCCCAGGCGTCGGTGATCTTAGCTGAAAAATTGTCGATTCCTATTGGGTAAGAAATTCCGGCTTGCTGTAGATAGCGTTTTGCCAAGGCGACATTTTGGTCGTTGGTATCAATGCCGATAAATAGTACCCGACCACGATAGAGGGCGCTCACTTTGGCAAATGCCTTCAGCTCTGCTATACACAGCGGGCACCACGATGCAAAGAAATTGACGACAATCGGTCTGTTCCCTGCCAACTTTGCTATGTCAAGGATTTTTGGGGACCCCATTTCCGGAATACCGAGATCAATGGGAGCTTTGGCTGATATACCGAGGTCGGAAGCCGGCGGAAGAACCGGCGAACCTTTCCCGGTATTGGCGTTGCTAAAAGAGATTTCACTGCGTATTGCAAACACCAATACCGCCACGGAAAGTAAAGACAGTACAAAGTAAAAGCGGCTTTTACGTGTAGAACGCACTTCTGCTATCCACTTGCCTCCGATTCTTTGGCTCAAAGAAGCGATTTGACGGCTGCTACTATGTCATCCGCGGATATATGGGCATGGTGCAGAAGTTCTTCGGTGGTACCTGAGCACGATAAAGAGCTCACGGCAAGATGACGTATCTCAAGATCAACTCCCTTTCCGGCCAAAGAAGCTGTGACGGCTTCTCCTATGCCGCCTTCCTTATAGTGGTCTTCAGTAATCACTACTTTGCCGTTTGTCGCCTTTACTGATTCCAGAAGAGTGGATTCGTCTAGTGGTTTTACGCTATATAGGTCGATGACTCTAACCGAAATATTGCTTTCGGACAAAATCTCGGCTGCCTTCAGGCTTTGATGAAGAGTGATACCGGCTCCGATAAGACTTACCTGATCCGCGTCTGAGTGTCTCAGAACTTTTGATCCGCCGATGGGAAAAGTTTCGTCGTTGTCGTAGAGGACGGGATAAGCGCCTCTGGTGGTTCTGATGTAGGAAATACCACCCAAGTCTGCCATTTGCACTGTCAGGGCAGCAGCAGATACCGCGTCGCTTGGGTAAAGAACAGTGGATCCGTGTATTGCTCTGATGGACGCCAAATCCTCCAAAGCCATTTGTGACGGTCCGTCTGCGCCTATCTCGACACCGCAGTGAGACCCGCTTAAGCGGAGGGGAACCTCAGATATTCCCAGCATTCTGACAAAGTCATAGGCTCTGGATAGAAATGCCGCAAATGTGCCAGCAAACGCTTTGTAACCTCTGGTGGCTGCGCCGCCAGCGGCAGCCACCATCAGCTGTTCGGCTATGAAGGCTTCAAAATATCTTTCCGGGGCTACTTTTTTGAATGCGTCGGCATGTGTGGAATTCCCAACTTCGGCATCAAAGACAACTACATCCGCAGTTCCGGCCAGAGCGGCAAGACCGTCTCCAAAAGCTTTTCTGGTTGCCACCGGAGTACCCTTTTCGTATTTAGGCAATGTCGCAGTTGTTTTGCCATGGATGATGTTTGCCTCTGCCGGAATCGGTTTTTTGGTTTCCGGAAATATTTTTTCTTTGGGCGGATCGATATATGCTATGGCTTTTTCAGCCATTTCTTTGGGCAATGCCGTCCCATGCCAGCCATTCTGGTCTTCTATTTCCGGAACTCCCTTGCCTTTGATGGTTTTAGCCAGAAGTACCGTAGGTTGTGACTCTGTGGCGAGTGCGACTTGAAAAGCGTCGTCTATCGCGTTGAAGTCATGCCCGTCCAATATAATACCTTTACAACCAAAAGCTTCTACGCGTTTTTTGTAAGCTTCCATATCCCACTCCAATTCCGTGGGGCCGCGCTGACCAAGTCTGTTGACATCTACTATGACCGTGAGATTGTCCAAGTGATAAAAAGAAGCTTTGTCCAATGCTTCCCAGACTGAGCCCTCGGCAAGTTCGGAGTCCCCGCATAGGGAGTAGATTCTGTAGTCTAACTTGTCGAGGTATTTTCCGGCAATGGCCATTCCAACACATGCGGCTATTCCCAAGCCCAGAGATCCGGTTGCCAAATCGACCCAAGGCAACTGTGGGGTTGGGTGCCCCTGAAGACGGGAACCAAAGCGACGGTAGTCATTGATAAGTTCTTCTTCTGTTACTACTCCGACAGCTCGATAAAGACTATAAAGTAAAGGTGAAGCGTGACCTTTGGAAAACACAAGGTGATCATTACCGGCCAGGTGTGGGTTTTCCCAATCGTATTGCAGATATCGTGTAAGCAAAACGGACATTAAGTCTGTGGCGGAAAGGGAAGATGTGGGGTGTCCTGATCCGGCTGCCGTACTACACCTGATGATATCAGCCCTTACTTGTCTCGATAAGAGATCTAGATTAGTTACCTCTTCGCTGCTAAGCATAACTGTTACTCCTTTTTGATTTTATACTACACCATAAAGTAACAATTACGTACTTTACGTTGGTCTGATCATGCTATGGATGTGATTTTGATATGGGGAAATAAATAAAAAAGGAGACGGGCGTACCCATCTCCTTTTTTATTTGTGAAAGTTGAATTACTTTTTAGAACGCTTTTGTTTTGCTCCCGAGTTGCCTAATGGAGTCAAAAGGTGCATTATGGCAACGGCGAGTATTTTCTCTGCCACTTGGGGACTTCTGGCAAGGTTTACACGGACAAAGTTCCAAGCCTGCCAAGAAGTTATTTGATCAAGTGCGTCAGTAACGGTTTTTTCGTCTTCCGAATGTTTGATTTCATCGGCAAATACGCTCATGACATGGTCACGTCTGGCTGACCTTGTCAGCTTTAGACCTATTGCCAGTTCTGCTGAGTTTTGCTCGTCAAACAGTATTGCTCTACGAATAGGTGTGATGAGTTCAAAAAACTTGCGAAGTTGTTTGGCAACAATCTTGGCTTTTTCTTCTATCCCCAAACCGGAGTCGACCTTACCTAAGAGCGTCAGGTTTCTTCTTATCTGTAAGTCGTGAGCCATATGCCTTAGAGCTTCTACATCTTCAAAGTGATGGTATACAGTCCTTAGGGCAACTTCGGCATGTGACGCAACTGCTTGGGCAGTCGGTCGCAATTCTCCCTCTTCTACCAGTGCCAACAGAGAGTCCAAGATCTTTAGCCTTGTTCTTTCTCCTCTGGCTCGTCTTCCGTCAAGCGGAAGATCATCATAATTGTCTTCATCATCGTAATTAGTCACAGAACTATATTATCATCTTTTGCAAGAAATAATATCGCAGGAGCACAAATATTACATAATAATTTTTATTATGTAATATTTGAAGTTGTTTTATTAATACACTACATGGTTATCAATAAATAGTTTCAACTGGTATTTTATTCATATAGCGTTATGTGAGCTTATTTATAAATCACTCACTGTGGTTGGTGTGTGCAGATAATTATATATGTATATTATATATTTACATATATCACTTTTATTGATCTACTGTTAGGATAATACTTCTTTCCCGGGTCTTCTTTTTTTGCGTAATATAAAAATCAACCAAGCAAACATAAGAAGAATAGAGGCAGCTGACAGAATTATTCCTTCCAGAAGAGACGTTGGGGCATAAACTAGCTTGACGGCATATCTGCCTTTTCCTATGTCTACGCTGCTAATAAGTCCAAATTGTTTAACTGTTTTTACAGTAGTGGAATGCGTTGCCAAAGAAGTTACTCTGGCTGTCCATCCCGGCGCATAGGCTTCACTGATGACAAGTACTTGCTTATGCTTGCTATTTATAATGTACTGTGGACTGAGAGCAGTGGGAGAACTCGTCAATCTAACTGAGCCATTTTTCCCGGCAGTTTTTGCAATCGTGTTATGAGATTCAGGGGATATGGTCGAAGAGCTTTGTAGCCATGCAAGACCGTTGTTGTCTGAGTTGACAAAAACTGAAAACCCCTTCAATACCCCTGCGAATGCCCACTGTTTGGGATTGATATTTCCCTCGAGTGAGCCGTCCGCCAGAAAACGCGTATCGGGATGCTGTGTAACGACCACTACGGCTCCTATAATGAGAGGAGAGGATGAGTCGTCGGAAATCTTGATAGCGTTTGCCTTGGTGGGGATGAATGAGATATGCACTTCCCTGTCGAATACGGGTTGAGTGATGCTTTTAAGGAAGTGCCTGTCTCTCATGTCTGTTCTGTAGTGCACACTTCCGCTATCTTGGGCAGAGTAGAGATTTCCGATGGTGGTGTCGGCAATTATTTTCCCCGGCGCCACGCCGATAATGACGGGTTTGAATGAAACATTATTGGTAACGACTGTTACCCTCTTGATCGTATGGACATATGGCAGGAAGAAAATCTTATTTGTATGCGGTCTCACGATGACGGGTCCGGTGGCTCCCGGAGAGGGAGCCGGAGCATTTTTCGTCGACCCGGGAAGACCGGTGGCAGTGACTGGAGCGCCTCCGGCAACCGGGATAGCGCTGTAGGGCGGAATGTCTTCTCCAAATGAAATGGGAGAAGACATCATGGTTTTGAGGTTGAGGTAGTTGTAAACGTTACCGTCCAACTCTGTTGCCTGCAGACTTTCCAGTTGGTGAGTATTGGTGATGTTTTCGTAATCACCGCTGACGGCAGAGCCGTATCCCTGTACGGACAAAACGTTTTGCCAAATATTGATGTCCGGTATGCCGAGTTGTGCTGTGGCGTTGGGGTAGTCGGCAGGGGTGAAAAAAGTCTGGTTGTAAAGAGCAACGCGACCATCTGCTCCCGTAATACCGGCTATGGCTTTGGCGACGGGGGAATTTTTAGTCACGGCAGCTAAGTCAAATGTCTGATAGCCGGCAAATGTCGGATATATGCCAAGGTCAGCAAACAGTAGAATAAAAAGCACCGAGTTACGCCAATGAGACTTTAGTTTGTGCCCAAATAGCAGATATATAGTTATCGACACGGCAGTTATGAGTGTAGGAATAAGGTAGGGATCCAAAGCATCATAAAAGCCAGATGTGCGTACATGGAGAGATATTTTTTCTTCAAAGCCGAGCGGATCTATGTAGGCAAAAATAACTAATCCAATCGAGCAGACAAGGGGAAGGCTAGCCAAGAATCTTTGTCGCCAAGTGGCAAGCGATGTGGGTAAAGTATCATCGACTATATCACCGGTATGCAATTTGTGCTTTGTGTGGTCGTCTATAAAAAATGCAAGTAAAACAGTGAGGGAAAGGTCGATCAATTCAGCATTTCTGTTTTGTAGTCGTTCGCCCCCAAAAAGAGGTATGTGAAAAAGTAAGTGACCTATCGGTGTATAGCCTCCCATGCTGAGGATGAGTCCGACGAATGCGGTTACATACCATATGGCAAGCGGCTTGGAATAATATGATTTTTTCCTGTCTTTGTTTTTCCAGAACCTTATGAACTGCCAGAATTGCCCGAAGAGAATCGGGAGATAAGAAAACGCAGCAGCTAAAGCTATAAAGCCGACACCGATGGTAACTTCTGGCAAGTTGTAATTTCCCTGATAAGTGGGGGTGCCGAAGTTGGTGGCCGTACCTTTGATGTAGGGTAGTGCCAGATGCATTGTCAAGCGTAATATCGATAGGGACCCTTGTGTATAGAACTTGTACTTGTAGGTAGAGCGCGAAGAATTATGTAAAAAGGAGAGCCCCGGCAACCACTGTATGGCTGATAAACCTGCACCCAGTCCAGCTCCTGCGATACTATAGATAGCGAGAGATATTCTTTGTCTGGCTTGTTTGGTCCTAAACAAGAGCGCAACAAGGTAAAGAGCTGCAGCGATTGCAGAAGTAGTGACAGCACGCGGATCTCCGGCAAGTACGGTACATCCGCTGGAGATGGCGATCAAAAGAGCCAGGGCCGTCTTTTTGGGTTTTGCTTCGGCTTTCGGGAGCGAGTCAAGGGCAAGAAGTATCCATGGCATAAAAGCTGTGCCTTCTATCAAACCCATATGAACCTGTTGACCGAGAAAGAATCCCGTATAAGTAAAAGCAACGGCGCCGAAAAAAGCCGCTGTGGCAGAAGTCTTCAGTCTTTTGAGAAACAAGTATGCACCTATGCCGGCAATAGAGGAGGCGAGGGCAAGATTTAAGCTCCAGGCTATGATAGGACTAAAAACGAGGAAAAGAAATTCTCCCGGGTAAAGTGCGCCGGCATTCCAGCCGGCGAGAAGGGGTGTTCCGCTCCAGTCGTATGGGTTCCATACCGGTAGCCGACCTTGACCGATTTGTTGACCGGCCAGTAGTCTTAGGGGAAAGTTTTGGTTAAGGTTATCACCCTGTAGAAGCGGATGTCCGGCCAGTGCCAACGATAGGTCAATGATAATCGGGATGAGGCCGAGTGTCAAAACTGCTATCAAGTCTGCTTTGTATATGTGCTTGGTGTTGTTCGTTTCCGAAACGGAGGACAATCTTTTCAGAATTTTCACAGCAAACCTTTGTTTTAATGTTTTACATTTACAGAGCACAGAAAGGCACTCATGACATATTCTTTTATATTAGTAAATAAGCAAGAATGAAATTATTGATATGGACAATTTGCGCAAATATTATTATTTGATAGAGTCAACTATTTGTAGATTTGATAAAAAATATGGAGTAACTATTTTTTCATATCACAATTACAAAAGAAGTCGGCAAATGAAAGAAAAGCAGTGAGACAATGCTCAATTCTATTGTAAATCATTTATTACATTTTGGCGGAATTGGCGCATATTCTATGATCGCTCTGTTATGTTTTGGTGAAACAGCACTCTTTCTTGGTTTTGTGTTGCCTGGTGAAACGGCTGTGGTGCTGGGTGGGGTATTGGCAGAAAGACATCAGGTTAACTTGATAGTCATGCTTGTCGTGGTCGCAGTGGCGGCTATTTTGGGTGACAGCGTGGGTTATTTGATAGGTTATACCTTGAGAAAAAACGCAGGTAACCGAAAATTTATGGAACGTCGTAATGTCAAAAAGACGGTTTTATTTATACACGCTAAAGGAGCTTGGGCGGTATTTATAGGAAGATTTATGGCAGTATTCAGAACTCTGGTTCCCGGTATTGCCGGCGTTTCTGAAATGCATTATAAAAAATTTCTTATTGCCAATGCGACAGGCGGTCTTATCTGGGCCATAGGCTACTGTCTTGCCGGTTTTGCTCTGGGAAGTTCGTATGAAAAAGTCTTACACGGAGCCGGAGTGGCTTCCTACATTCTTATCGCTCTGTTTGTTGTTTGTTTGGTCGTTTTTGCTCTTTGGCGAAAAGCAAAAGAGAAAAAGGTACTCTCTGCTTTGTCGGGTGTCGCAGACGAGAGAGGGGATTAGGAATCTTGTTCGTAAATTCTTCTCAACAACTAAGATTTGAGCTGTTTTGAATATTTATCACTAAACTTGACTTGTTAGGTCATGATTAGTTCCAGAGATGCTATATTGGGAGTGATAGCTTTTGGTGGCAGTTGCCGTAGAAAGCTGTTTTGCTACATCCTACGATTACCAAAGTTTGCCCTATGGCAAAAAAGAGATAAGGAGTTTTGATATGGCACTGAGATTAGGTACTCAAGCCCCTGATTTTACGGCTGAGACGACTGAAGGCACAATCAATTTCTATGATTACATCGGAGACAGTTGGGCAATTTTGTTTTCGCATCCAAAAGACTTCACTCCGGTTTGCACGACGGAGTTGGGGGAAGTGGCCAGACTAAAAAGTGAGTTTGACAAGAGAAATACAAAGGTTTTGGGGCTCTCGGTAGATCCACTTGACTCTCATCAGGCTTGGGCTTCCGATATAGGAGATGTATCAGGTCATCCTTTAAATTACCCTCTCATAGCCGACCCGGATCGCAAAATAGCCGATGCTTACGACTTGATCCATCCCGGTATAAGTGATACAACAACCGTCAGAACCGTCTATGTTGTCGGTCCTGACAAAAAAATCAAATTGGAGATTACTTATCCTCAGACAGCCGGTCGTAATTTTGAAGAGATTCTGCGTGCTCTGGACTCACTACAGCTGAGTGCGAATTATCAGGTTTCCACTCCCGTCAACTGGCAATACGGCCAAGACGTGATCATAGCCACCTCTGTGAGCAACGAAGACGCAGAGACCAAGTTTCCGAAAGGCTTCAAGACTATTAAGCCGTATTTGCGAATCACTCCTCAGCCAAATCTTTAAACAACTAAAGCCAATGTATGGATGAGCCATTCGGTATGGGTCATTACCGCAAAGCTTTATCCGGGTTGTCAAGCTTGAGCTTTACAACCCGGATTTCTTTTGTCTGTGAAAGAATTACCGGGTATTTTTTACTCATTTCCGGAGTAAATGTTGTAGTTTTTCAAACTGCTAAAGTCGTTGCTAATACTATTGAACATAAGAGCATCTCCGGTAACTCTTGATATGGATTAGTCGGTTATATAGATCAGGCGGGAGCGTGAAACAGAACTTGTTCCAAAAGTGTCTGGGGGCATTTGCTCACTTTTCGCAGACCGATACAGATATCATTTTATATGGATCATCGGCTATTTTTGCCGCTATGACAGTGCTCACGGCCGTCTCTTCCGACTATCGAATATGGGGACTTATAGCCGGATTTTCTTACCTTGCAGGCTGTGTGGCGTCTGTTGTTCTTAAAATTTTTTCTAAAAAAATATCCCACAATCAATCACAAATTACTACGGGTGAGTTGATACCCCAGCCAAGCAAACAATATGAAGCTTCTGATCATCTGAGTGTCGGAAGAATCAATCTTTTTCGTTACTTGCTTATGGCGCTGGTTTTCCTGAGTTCTTTAGTAATTCCACTGACGGCAGAACTCATTTTTAGAGCGAACGCCAATCCCGGAGCCAATGCCCAATCAGAGGTGGCCGTAATAGAAAGAGCCGGCGATCGTCTCATGTCGGGACACGATTTATATCTAAGAAATCCGACCTCCGTCGGTGTTTCGCCACATTCGGACAACAAGAGCATTGATGCCTCGTCATATTTCCCCTATTTTCCCACTATGGCACTTTTTGGTATCCTAAATTCCTCTTCTCTGCCACCGGAGTTTGGCGATGCCAGGTTTTTATTTTCTCTCTTTACGCTTCTCGTGAGCATCTATGCCATCGGGCAATTTGACATTCCGTTTTCAGGTAAAGCCAGAATATTTCAGATATTTTTAGTATTACCTTTAGGTACGTTGCCGCTGGTCACAGGCGGTGATGATTTACCGGTGTTGGCTATGATGCTACTGGGTCTTATTTTAGCAGCTCGCGGGAAGCCTCTTAGTTCGGGTCTCGTTATGGGAATAGCCTCGACTCTCAAGTTTACCTCTTGGCCCCTGGTGTTTTTAGCTTGTTTTGTGTTGAGAGACAAAAACGACAAAACCTCTTATAAAAAGTTTTTGGCTATGGTGTTGGTGGTGCTTGTACCGGTTTTGTTTATCGGCATTTTACCTAACTCACAAGCTTTTGTGACTAATGTGATACGTTTTCCTTTGGGTATTTCGAAAATCTCTTCTCCGGCTGCAAGTCCGCTTTTAGGGCAAGTTTTGGTGAGTATTTTTCCAAGTGAGAAAAAAAATATAACTTATCTTTTGCTTTTGATCGGCGTTCTTCTGGTGGTAGCGGCATTTTATAAGTACAGACCCAAAAGTGTTGCCGATGCGGCTAAATTTGCCGCCTTCGTCATGTTTCTGGCCACGATTTTGGCACCTGCTACCAGATTCGGGTATCTCATCTATCCGGTTAATCTATTTGTATGGGGTTACTTTTTGTCACCAAATACCAGAAAGAATCCTTCTTTGGAGTCTGAAGACACTCAGCTGGCATCGTTGATTTCGTAGAGAGTAATTTTTGTCGTGGTATACGAGGCATTCTGTGAAGAACCTGCCAATGCCGGTGAAATGGTGGGGTTTGCTTTGGTCATTACTATACCGATACCCCAGTAAAAACCGTCCGAAGAAGGGATTTTGGATAACAATTCGGTGCCAACCCCGCTTGGGGGTGCGTAAGTGTTGGGTAGCGACCAACCATCGTGGGCAAGTTCCACTTTGAAAAATTGTTCTACTTGTTTAGGCGAGTCTGGTATGGATAGGGTTACTGCGGCATTAAACAGCGCCAAGTTGGTTGATTTTTGTATTGATTTTATAGACGAGCCTATAGGAACGACAATATTTGAGGCCACGTCGGCAGGGGGCTGTTCTGTTTGTTTGATTTTGTTGACGATAAATGAGGCTGATTCTCCTATCAATGGCTCACCCTTCAGCTTTCCGAGCACCACCGAGTTTTTACTGCTAGAAGAGCTTCCCACGAAGGCAAGAAGACCCCCGAGTGCCGTAATCAACGCGGCAAGTCCCAATACGATGAGTGCCGGACCCGGTTTTGGCTGACGAAAGCCGGTCACAGTCTTTGGCGGGAGTTGAGATTTTTCTGTAGTTACAGTTTCTGTATCGCTCATTTTCTCACTAATATCTTAGCTTAATATAAGAGCCAATTGGTGCAAGAGCTGTTATGGCAGCTTAGGTTCGCAACTTTTACTCTCCGCACTTTGTTTTGTCAGAATAGTAGAGTCACGTTGTCATTGTGCTCATTTGTTGTTTTCGGGATGCATTTACACGCTTAAACTGTTAAAATATTATATGGTCAAAAGCGGTAACTACATAGACGGTGTTGTGAGGGATGAAAGCCCGGACACTGCCGGTAATGAAAACCATGAAAAAGCAGTTGCCGACTCTCTTTTGGATCACTCTTCTGATCTCAGCAAGCTAGATGAAGTTTCTGTACACACTTTTGAACTTTGTGAGCAAACGGTGTCTGAGTTGGAAGAAAAATTGGCCTTGCGTGACGGCCTTGAGTCAAGGGATATTATACGAGCGGCTTACACGATGGCAAAATCTGCCCACTCGGGACAGTTCCGTCTCAGCGGAGAGCCTTATGTGTCGCACTCTGTGGCGGTGGCCAAGATAGTGGCCGATTTGGGTTTGGATACTTCTAGTGTGACAGCAGCCTTACTGCATGACGTCATAGAAGACACTGAAGTATCAAAAGAAGAAGTAGAACAAGATTTTGGCGCTGTCGTGGCCGAGTTGGTAGACGGAGTGACCAAGCTCGACAGACTCCATTTTTCCTCCAAAGAGGCTCAGCAGGCTGCCACAGTTCGTAAAATGCTTGTCTCCATGGCCAAAGACTGGAGAGTGCTTGTCATTAAGCTCTGTGACAGACTGCATAACATGAGAACCGTATCTGTCATGCCTGAATGGAAGCAGCAGCGTACCGCCAGACAGACTTTGGATATTTATGCTCCACTGGCACACCGTTTGGGTATGGAAGAGATTAAATCAGAACTCGAGGACTTATCTTTTAAAACTTTGCATCCGAAGCGGTATTTAGAAATCGAACAGATGGTATCCATGAGGACACCTAGACGTGAGGCCGAACTCGAACAGGTGCTAGATATTGTAAAAGGCAGACTTTCTGCTTTGGATATTTCTGCCGTAGTCAGTGGCAGACCAAAACATCTTTGGAGCATTTACGAAAAGATGGTCGTACGTGGCAAAGAATTTAACGAGATTTATGATCTGATAGGCATAAGAATAATAGTTGAAACCGAGAAAGACTGCTGGGCTGCCATCGGTTCCGTTCATTCCCTTTGGACTCCGGTTCCCGGACGTTTTAAGGACTATATCAATCAACCGAAATTCAACCTTTATCAGTCTCTCCATACCACGGTGGTGGGTCCTGGAGGGAAACCCGTAGAAATTCAAATACGTACTGAAGAGATGCATAAAAGGGCGGAGTACGGTATTGCGGCTCACTGGGAATATAAGGAAACCCCTACCGCCAAAAACAGCCAGGAAACTCAGAAAGAAATGGCCTGGCTGAATCGCATCGCAGATTTGGATCGTTATATTTCCGATCCAATCGAGTTTTTGGAAAGTCTCAAACTCGATTTGCAACAGGATGAGGTGTTTGTCTTTACACCCAAAGGTGCCATCATGACCCTGCCGGCCAATGCTACGCCGGTGGATTTCGCCTATGCCATTCACACTGAAATAGGCCATAGGTGTGTTGGAGCTAGAGTAGACGGAAGGCTTGTCTCTCTGGACACCAAACTAAAGTCGGGACAAACTGTCGAGATATTTACTTCCAAATTGGAAAACGCCGGTCCCAGCAGAGACTGGCTGTCGATAGTAGTCTCTCCCAGAGCACGAAATAAAATACGACAGTGGTTTTCCAAAGAGCGCAGGGAAGACGCCATCGAGGCTGGCAGGGAAGAACTCACTAAAGCTTTGCGTAGAGAAGGTCTTCCGGTACAAAAATTCCTAACTCCTACAGGACTTGCTCCCATTATCTCTGCCATGGGTTACGACAACTTAGAAGGATTGCTGGCAGCGATAGGAGAAGGTCATCACTCTGGCCTGGGTGTAGTACAGCGTATAGAAAGGGAAATGTCGCAGGACACAACAGAGAGTACCTCGACATTTACCCTCAAGAGTCCCCATATGTCAGGCGGGAGGGTAACGACCAGAGAGTCTTTGGCAAGACAACGTCAAAGTGTATATGTGGAAGGCTTAGACGACATAGTGGTTAGGCTGTCCAAATGCTGTTCACCGGTACCAGGGGATCCCATTATAGGTTTTGTGACACGTGGTCACGGAGTATCCGTTCATCGAGACGGTTGTGTCAACGCCCAAGTATTGGCAGCCGAGCGTGGTGAAAGATTGATCGAAGTGGAATGGGGTGCCGAGAAAGAGGGTATCTTCTTATCTCAGATAGAGATCAAAGGTCTCGATAGGTCAAATTTATTGGCTGACGTTACCAGGGTTTTGGCAGAGCATCATGTAGGGATAGTATCTTTTTCCTCACAGCTGAGTCAGTCACGCGTATCGCTGATGAAATTTGAAGGAGAGTTTGCCGATACCTTGCATTTGGAATCTGTTCTGACTGCTATACGCCAAATAGAAGGGGTATATGATGCTTACAGATCTTTTTCTAAGGCCCAGCAAAACCGTTGATATTTCTTGCCGATATCAACTGATAGCATATTAGATGATATAACTTTTACCAATATTACGGTTGAGAAAATTTTTTACTCTGCTGGGATTACGGTCGCTGCTTGTAGTATATTTCGTGTATGTCGATCAGATGATAATTTATGCATATAACGTACATATTAATTTACCCTTCATTTATTTGCAAAAATATGTAACTATGTGAACACTTGTCACCATCGGCTTTTGCTATGCTTATTGGGATTTTTGTTTGAGTGTAATCCGGAGGAAACATTGAAAAAGCTATCGCCAGCTGAGAGATACTTTGAAAATCTTCTCGCCATAGTAGAGACAGCTAGGCGACATGCCGTAGTGGCTCTTGAACGTTATATGTCAGTGAGAATAGCTACTACTTCTAGCGGTATTTTAGAGATACAAAGGTCCTTTATGACACCAGTTTCGCTGTCTGGTTCAGGTGGCAGACGCAAAGGGTCATCATATAAATTTAGTACTCCGCCTGGAGGCGGAAAGCTGCGAAAAGGAGCTCTTTTCGGAGCGGTTGTTACCCTTGTGGCCCTCGTGGTAATAATAGTAGGGGCAATTCGTTACTTTGGAGCGGTCCCACCCCCCAGTGCCGTCATGACTAACCTGTCTGTTTCGTTCCCTGGAAAACCTACTTTTAGGCTTCCTTCCGGGGATGAGGATACCGTTTCCATAAAGAATTTAGGGATCGTGGAATCGGTGGGTGGTGACAGTCGGATACCTATAGCTAGTGTCACTAAAATGATGTCTGCATATATAGTTCTTAAGGATCACCCACTTGTTGTTGGACAGAGTGGACCAAGTATTACAGTAACGGCGCAAGACGTGCAAGCTTATCACTCCGAGTTGAGCCAAAACGATTCTGTTGTTGCGGTAACGCAGGGAGAGAAATTGACCGAGCTACAGGCCTTGGAAGCAGCGTTGATTCCTTCCGGCGACAATATTATCCAGATGCTGGCTGCTTGGGATGCCGGTTCCGTGAAGGCTTTCGTGGTTAAGATGAATGCCGAAGCCAAAGCGCTCGGTCTAAAGAATACTCATTACGTCGGTCCGAGCGGAGTGAATCCGGCTACGGTTTCTACGGCTTACGATCAGACAAAGCTGGCAGATGTCTTGATGCGGAATACTGTATTTGCCCAAATAGTTGCAATGCCGCAAGTAAGCCTGCCGGTTGCCGGTCTGGTGTATAACGTAAACGGCGATTTAGGTAAAAATGGCATAGTCGGCGTTAAAACTGGCTGGGTGCCTGCCGGTGGTGCATCCTTTGTCTTTGCCACAAATCTGCATTTACCGTCCTCGCTGGCATCACAAACTGCTCCCATGCAGGCTATCAGCACGATTATGGGACAACAGGGTGCAACTCCCATTCCTACCGTTCTCAATGACGCTTTGAAAATCTCAACTCAACTGAGTTCTTTGATAATAAAGAGCCAAGTGTTGCCTGCCGGCAAAGAAGTCGGTGTATTAGAAGCACCTTATGACAACACCATTCAGCTTGTGACGACGAAACCTGTGACAATGATCGGATTTCCTGGTGCAAAATGTCAAGTTCAACTCCTTGTAGCAAAGTCCAGTATCAAAGCACCTCTAGCCAAAGGTGTACAGGTCGGTGAAGTGGTATTGCGTCTGGGTTCTGAAGTCCGAGAAGTTCCGGTTGTCACGGCAGGAGCGCTGTCCGGTCCATCGTTTGGCTATAGAGTCTTGAGGTGAAGTTGCTTTTGTCGGCTTAGTTGAGGGAAACCCTTAAAAGACAAATTCTTGAGAGAAATTCACTACATCAAGTCATATTTTGATTAGGCTTTTTTTATGGCGTTATTTCAATCTCCAACTGGTACCAAGGATTGGTTGCCACCAGACTCTGAGCGAATGGCTTATTTAATTTCGAACTTTGCCGCTCATGTGAAGCTGGCCAATTATCACCTCGTTGTAAGTCCCATGTTTGAGGACTCCGGTGTGTTCGTACGTGGAGTAGGTAACGAGAGTGAAGTCGTTACCAAAGAGATGTATGACTTTGTTGACAAGGGTGGCCGTAATCTGGCACTGCGACCAGAGGGCACAGCATCAATAGTCAGGGCCTTTTTGCAGCATAACCCCCCCGTCCCTTTTAAAGCATGGTACGTCGGGCCATCATTTCGTTACGAAAGACCCCAAGCCGGTCGTTACCGCCAACACCACCAAGTTGGCATAGAGGCTTTAGGATCACAAGATCCTTATTTGGATTTTGAAGTCATTTCTCTTCTCGTGGATTGGTTTTCTTCTCTCGGTTTGCGTGATTTGGTACTCAAGTTAAATTCTCTGGGAGATGAGAATTGTAGGCCAGAATATCTTACAGAGCTAAGCTTCTATTTGGAACAACATCAAGACTTATTGTGTCCGGAACATGGGAAGCGTTGGCAGTCCAACCCGCTCAGGGTACTGGATTGCAAGAAAGAACCATGTGTTTTAGTCAAACAAGGCGCTCCCAAAATAAAAAATAGTCTCTGTCTGGAGTGCGCCGCGCATCTTGATACACTTGTCGCTTGTCTTGATGAGCATGAAATAGATTACGTATTGGATGACTATTTGGTAAGGGGGTTGGACTATTACACGAGGACAACCTTCGAGGTGGCCTGCAATTCACTCGATTCGTCTCAAAATGCTATAGGCGGGGGTGGCAGATATGACAATTTAGCCAGAGCTCTTGGAGGAGGTGATATTCCTGGGATTGGATTTGCCTCTGGGTTAGAAAGGGTTTTATTGGCATGTGAATCTCAGGGTATTATGTTGCCAGTTTCATTACCACCAAAAATCTTTTTGATTGACATTACGGGTGGGGGTGTAGCTGCACATTTGAGTCACACTTTTCGATCTCATGGTCTGGCATGTGATAGGTCTTTTGACAACAAATCTTTAAAATCACAATTACGTCAAGCCGATAGGTCAGGGGCGATTTTGGCTGTGATTGTAGGGGAGAAAGAAAGAGCCAAAAATCTTGTTCAGCTTAGGTGGTTTTCAGTGGATTACGAAAAACGATTTGTCCAATTCTTAACTTCTGAATTTAGTAGTGTTTTGAATTTGACAGCTAAAAGAGACAATTCTTTGGACAGAATTGACCCAGAAAGTACAAAAAATATCATTACGCAATATGGCTTATCCAGCATGTTTCCTGAATATTTACTGGGTTTTGTTATAAAAAAGTTTTTATTTTATACAACATAATGGTCGTATGTTGACGCTAACAAATTATGAATTCTAAGTTTCAGATGCTTTTCTCATTATCATTATTGAATATGGTAAATAATAAATTAAGAACGAATATCGATCATTTATTACATTATTCTGTTAGTTTGTAACCAAAATATATCTTTAAGGGGTATTTGTTTTCAAATACTGGCTTTGTTCTGTGAAAACAGGCTTTCCAAGAAAATGAAGTACATTTCCATTCACTTGAAAGAATGTATATTGGGCAGAAGCAGCTAGATATACATTTTGTTCGGCATATATCTGGGCATTGATCTTTGTACTATTTGCGCTCGCAAATGATCCAGAAGTCCAGAAGAATGGATTCACGTCATTGATATTTGCAGAACCTCCGGTGGTAACAAAATCTATTCCTGCATTACTGGTATTACTGGGGTAGGCGATTATTGATAGGGTAGGGTTAGACAGGGTAGGTTGGTTAGACAGGGATGATTGAATCGTTATTGTTGTACCATTGCCGGCACTAAAAGTATTGGTAAAAATGGATACATTAGTTCCCAGTTGGTAGGGGGCTTGAGAAGATGGGTTGTCCATTACTACAGAGCATCCCGGAGCAAAGATTGTCAATGTATGGTTAGCAAGTGTTGCAGACTGATTAGGATTGATACTATTGATTAGGTACTCTAACAGTGACTCATTATTAGAATTGTTTTTTGACAACGGTTCTCCATTAGGCCAGTTATACATCTCAACTGTGTTTATCGAGTTCAAGTAGCTAGATACCGACTCATCAACTGTTGGTTGTGTTGAATTTGGTGGGGTGATGGATACATCAAGGGTACCACTGCTGTATGTTGATTGGCTAGCTGCATTGTTGCTGCTACTAGTACTACTGCTGTATGCGATATTCCCTGAAGAGGCTGTAAAATCATATTTGCTCGTTCCGGAATTGGTAAGATAGCCACACGCGCTACTAGGTACAAAGACCATAGGGTTACCAGAATTTGCATTAGAGCTAATAGGTACAGGTTGGGGCGCAGGTTGATGATTGGCAACCAAGTTTATACTTGGCGAACCTCCAGAGTTTTTTTCTAGAGGGGCGTTAGAAGATTGGACTTGGACATTCTTGCCATAGTATGTATAAGCCTTTTGAACAGATGCTCCGTCGTTGATAAAGATGGACGTTCCTGAGGAGCCACTATAGTAAGAGGTTATTTCGTTGGCGCTACTACCAGTGTAATCGAAGGTGACTTGCCCATTGCTATAGATGCAACCATATACTTTATCCGTGGTATTAAATTGGGTGTTTGAACCAGAAGAGCCTATGTACACATTTGCCCCAGACGTACATGTTGTATTTTGACTTCCTTTAGCTCCGAGCTGAAAGGTGCCACTAGGATTTACCGTGTTGGCATAAATACTTGGTTGCGGTTGTCCCTGTCCAGGGAGTATAGCTACATTCCCAGTAGCAGTAAAGCTTTTGCCTGCATATATGGCATACGTTGGTACCGTAGATGCTTGATCTGTAATAGCTACGGTTGCCACTGTAGTTGCTGCATGTTGAGTATTTTTTAAACTCGTGGTGCTATTGCCTATCCATCCTGTGGAGTAGATAATAGCTTCCGTAGGGGTGGTCGAATTGCTTCCAAATGTGTTGCCTAAATCAGATGCGGTTGCTGTATTTGTAGGAGTCTGACAGCCTTGTCCACTAATAGGGTTACCGTTATTTGCATAAACGATATTTGTGATGTAACGTTCTGTAACCCCTTCGGCGTTACTTATTGAGCCACTGCTACCGCATGGGTAATTGCCATAGTTGGGTGCTGCACCAGCAGTTCCGGTATTGTTTAAAGTGGCAACCTCTGAGTTGACGCCTGCTTGGGATGCAAGCTGTGCTGTGGAATTACTGTAGTAGGTACCGGAAAGTCCTGTGGAAGAATTGGTTACATCTAGGGCTGCAACACTAAGTATGGTAAGGATTACTATTATTGCTAAAACCAGTACTAAGGCACTACCGCTTTCCGGTTCGGTATGCAAAAGACGTGATATGTTGAATAAACTGTTTCTCCGAGATCTGGTACTCATCGTGATATCTCCCGCACTAATCACATGTAACCTAAGTCTGACTAAGGAAAGTATAGCATTTTAATTACTTTGTGAAAATATCGTTTAACTATATTTTTGCTTTCGAATTGAGATCAGGGGACTTCCTAAACTGCAAATCATCCGACTTGGCGGATGATGGTGATATTTCTTTTGTTGAAAAAAGATGATGTCTAAGAACAGTCTGGGGGAGAAGAGGTCGAAGAAGTCGCTGTGGTTGTAGTTGTGGAAGACGATACAGACTGAATGTTGGTATTTAGTGCGGCTACTTCGTTTTTCATATTGACAATATTTGTAGGCAAACCACTTGACGAGGGGGCAGCCTTGAAAACGGAACCAACATAAAGATTTGTGTCGAGTATGTTAGGCTGGCTGGTATTGGACACAATCTTAAACGGAACTACGTTGATATTTTTTAGTGTGTTATACACAGGTTGAACAAGTGCTGAAAAAGGAGTATTTGCCGGTGCTTGATTCCCTGCTGATGCGGACCATTTTCGCCAGTAAAGTGTGTTGTTTGAAATAGGTGTACTGCCTGTAGCGGCTGTAGCAGACTGTGCTTCAGGAATTACAAATTCAACCCATTGAGGGTTGGTGGATCCAGTGAAAGCATCGCTTTCAGCAAGCAGAGCATCTCCCGTATTGCCGACAACATAGGAACCCTGATTTGTGCTGGTGTTGGTGAGAGTGATATTGGCTGGCGGTAAGCATATAAACGTAGCCGATCCAACGTAGTCGTCAATTGTCTCCATACCAAGAGATGCCGAAGTGGTTCCAAAAGCCAACTGCTGGGTAGTTGTGTTCGCCGTATCTGTAGTCATGAGAAGAGGCGGGACAACAGACATTACGATTAAAGTCAAGATCATCGTTAGCAGTAGTTCAATAAGGGTTACACCGTCTTGGTCAGCGGTAATTCTTCCCCTTAGACGCCTTATGCGATTTATTTTAGAGAGACTTAGTGTGTTATTGCGCAATTTGGGTAGCTCCATTAACAGAGTATGTCGCTCCGTCGTTTTGCCACGAAACGTTGACTGATACGGTATAAAGACCAGTTGAAGATGTCGTTGTTGTCGTGCTCGAGGAGGAACTGCCTGAGGTCACGCTGTAAGATATCGTGTATGTAATGTCACTTATTGTCTGCTTAGAGCTAGACGCAACTGCAGAAGGAGCACCGTTGTAGCCAGCAGCTTCTGCTTGAGCTATTGTAGCTGTCATAATACTGGTAGCCGTGGCACGTTCTTTTGCCAAAAGACTCATCGAGAGAGATGTTATGTTGGCACTTAGTAGCATAATAGCAAATATCAGTAATATGAGTGCCGCCACCACTACTTCTATTAATCCAAAGCCGTCTTCCGGGAGCATGCAACCTTGTTCTGCTTTACACCGCAATGATAGGGTTTTCTTGATTTCACCCATTCTTTTATTCATGTGATTACGCTGCCCTTGGCTGAAAATACTTTACTCGTTAAATAGTATTACTTAATAATATGTCAATTAAGATAATAATTCAATACGAGTAACAGTATTTTCAGATATGAAAAAAAGTTGTATTCTCCGATATCTCTTTAGCTCACGTCATTGTCCGTCGAGATCACCCCTGTATTAAGTATTCATCGTTGAGGACTGCTCCAGACGTATTCCCCCAAGAAAGGCTAGAATTGTTTACGGGAGAAAAAGTCATGCTAAAGTCGCCACCCGTTTGATCTACCCCTGAACAGGCAAAAATTTGACCAGCGATTGTTGTCATGTTGCCGTAACTCACAATCCCTGGTGTGTATATAAAGAGGGATACGTTATTGGCTATTATTACGTCACCACTACCCGCTATGGTAACCGTAGTGCCGGTGTTTCCTAGCCCAGCGCAACCGTTGCCGGTGGTATAAGTAGGTGAAAGTCCAGCTATAACAGTAAAAGAAAGAGGGGTCGTAGCACCGGGGGCAAGCGAAGAGGCCGCTTGTATGGATAAATTGCCGCCGCCGTTCCCTCCGTCTGCTGTAAATGAAGCTACTTCTAGAGTGAGGTTAGTATTTAAGTTTACGGTTGAAGACAACACACCTGATGCTACGCTACACGTTGGAGCATCGATCACCAGTGACGAAGACGTGGCGTGGGTGATATCGTATAAAAAAGTACCGCTTGTAGCAGATTTACTGAAGAAGCTGGAGCAAGATCCAGTCGCTCCACCGCCAGAGGATGGCACGGTAATAGTTTGACCGGCATTGCTGGCCGTTGGTGGACCAGGGAAACTGGGCACCGAAGGCGGTATGCCGGATATTGGCTGATGGTTTATTCCTCCTTTGAACCAATTTGATGATGCACCCCAAGTTGGATAACTTGCGCTGTTAGATACGTAAGTGGTGCCAGCAACGTAATTACTTCCGGCGCTGGCAGCCATAACATTACCGGCTGTAGTCGATCCGGCAGGTCCCGTAGCGGTGGCATTGCCCCAAATGGCTCCGCTGCTCGATCCGCCATATAGCTCAATCGATCCGTTGTAAGCGCCCGCATTCCCATTTATATGGGAAGATCCTCCTATATAAATTCCACTGCTTCCACCGTTGAAACTGGCTGCATTGCCTCCGATGATAGATGTACCGGATTTACCAAGAGACAATGAACCCATGGCGACGAAGTTACCCGCTATAGTGCAATTCCCAAGAGAAGCTGGTCCATTGATCAAAACGTTGTCTGCATTGGTAACATTCCCATTGCAAGTTATGTCCTGAGCAAACACAGAGGGGAGTACGCCGTTTGCTCCAGGTGATAGGGAGTTGGAGTTGGTAGCCGTGAAAGTTCCGTCGGTGAAAATTGCGTATTCGTTGAGGCTAGCCGGCATAGAAGCGATGATAAGGTCTGCTCTCATTTCAGCCGATTGGGCTTGATTGACTTGGTAGCCTTTGCCGTAAGAAAAAACAGTGGCTTTAACGGGTGCAGTGGCCGAAGGACCTAATGTGGTTGCTGTTCCGTTGCTACCAGAACAGATTTCGGGTGTGGTGCTTTGGGATGTAGCAAAATAATCTACCGCAACTTGATATGAAACCGGGTTACCACTATTGTCGAGTGTCATAGATTCACTACACGGGTAGCCGCTACTTTGAGCGCTGGAGCTGATTTGATTTATAACTTGATTTATACCAGCGTTGGCCGCTAACTCTGCTTGCGAAACATTTGTAAAGTCAGCACTGTTAGCCGTTGCGCTTCCACTTACAGTTATGCTTACGGCTGAAGCGGCAAGCATTAGTGTCCCTACTATGAGAACCATTATCAAAGCGCTGCCGTTATCTTGGTTTTGACGATGCAAAAGCCTATAAGAGTGCACAGTTCAAGTATATCACTTAAAGTAACTATTATACTACTTTAAGTAAGAAAATTATTTTATCTTGCTTCTTCCTTGGCGGAACAGCTGCTTTAGTGCCGGCTCTTCAAAGAAAACCCATAGAGAGGTTTATTTTTAGTCTATTACTTTTAGCTAACATCCAAACGACTACCGCTATGAGGAATTGCCGTTTTGGACCCGCTTTAATGGAAGCCTTTACGTAAGATAAGGCAGTAATGGAAGGGTGAATACGGATTATACGTTCCAATACCGGTAGGGATCTACGCATTTCATCTGACAACACATGATAGCGGGATCTGCTGTTATCGATCTCACGCATCAAAAAAATACTACTTTATGAATAATTTTACTTGCGCAGCGTGTTTCTACTTGTTATAGTCAATTTGGATTATCTATGCTGTTTGCAAAATAGACGGATCACTATAGGCAGCATATAAACCAAATTAACACAAACGAAAGGAATAATAGAAATGCATCAGTATTTAGCGAAAAGGGCTCGCTCGTGGCAGCATAATCTTAGCGAGAGAAGGGAAAATGACGAAGAAGGTTTTACGCTGATTGAACTTCTAATCGTTGTTTTGATTATAGGTATTTTGCTGGCAATAGCTATCCCCGCATACTTGTCTGTAGTGGGTTCAGCAAGCTCAAATACCGCTTCTTCGAACCTAAGAACAGCTTTAACAGCAGCTCAATCAATATCTACGATCAATGGGGGTGTCTTGCCATCAGGTAACACTGGACTATCGAGCGGCTTAACTGGACAAGGTGACGGCATCCAGTGGGAGAACATGTTGCCTGCTCATTTGAACACCAACCAAGTAAGTTTTGATTATCAAAACCAATATCTAGTTCTCTTTGCAGCTGCTGGCGGGGGCGCCACTTGCTACTATGCTGCAGATCTACTCTCAAGTAAATATGCTCTTCCGGGTATGTCGTCGGGACCTGGTGATTACTTTGCAGCTGCAACTGGTAGTAGTTATTATACGTCGAATGGCTGTAATGCCACGGCAGCCGCAGGTATTACAAAATGGTCACAGGGAAGTGGCGCACCGGGATCAAGTGGAGCTCCACCAGTATCCTCAGGTAGTTAAGTAAGCTAAACTCAAAAGTTTTGCTGTTGAGCCCCATACCTTTACGGTGTGGGGCTCTTTTTTCAAGCACTATAACCCACTTATCTAAGTACCTTGATGATGCATAAAAAAGCAAGTCAATTTGACAGATTATTTTAGACTTTTGTTTACCATCAGCGCTACTCCCCAACAATAAATAACCAGTCTGACTGTCAGCTGCTATATTCCTATTGTTCCAACCGTGAACCTAGCGGGATTTCGTGTTGAGAAATAGTAGCCACAAATCAAATATTAGAAATAATAAGGTTGAGGTTTAGGTGTTACTTTTGGTGAAAGATAACCTAGTGTCCCGCGCCGTTAATTCGTTTAAGAAGTCGTGCGAGTGAGTCGAGGATCTGTTCGGCGGTCTTGGTCCAGATGAACGGCCGTGGGTTCTCGTTCCGGGCCTCGATCCGGTCGCAGAGGTCTTTCTTCAGCGCTTAGAGGGAGCGGTATAGCAGATCGTCGGTGAGGTAAGCGAACCAGCGTTCGACTTGGTTGATCCAGGAGCTGTAGGTCGGCGTATAGTGCATATGGAACCGTGGGTGGTTCTCGAGCCATTTTTGATCGCGGGCTCTTGTGTATGTCGTAGTTATCAGCGACGAGATGGTCCGGAACCTGGCTGGCGATCTTGGTCAGGAACTTCTTGAACTAAAGAGCACGGTGACGGCGGTGCGTTGAGCTGATCACCGTCCCGTCGGTCGTGTTGAACGCGGCGAACAGGGTCGTGGTCCTGTGCCGCAGGAGTCGTGGGTGTACTTCTCGGACATCATCGGAAACTCTGGCTGAGAGCGTGCCAGCGTTTACAACTGTGACTTTTCATCCGCGCACAACACGACCCCGGCCTCTGGCGGGTTCAGATACAGGTCGACGACGTCATAGATATTCTTGTAAACAGCGGAATTAAATTGACCCACATCCAGCGATAAAAATTGACCCACCCAACAGACAAGACTTTTGAGTGAAGTATCCAATTTCACGAAGGAGTCTTACATGCTGAAGGGCAGGCCACTTATGACCATATTTGATTTGAATGCACAAGATTTCGGTTACCGAGAAATAGCTCGAAGTACTGGGCATTCAAGGAACACCGTGCGTAAATATCTAAGAGACGGGGGTAACGCTAAGCCGAGTGAGCCAAGGCCACAACGAGGCTCAAAGCTCGATCCCTATAAATCTGAGATCGACCGCCTCGCTTCTGAAGGACTTCTCAGTGTTCCGGCAATCATGTCAACCCAACTTTCCCAGAAATCTCCTATTGTTTTAGCATAAACGGCACATTTTCATATCCCATTTTTTCAAAAGTCCTGTTAGATGAATTGGGGAGTGTTGGAAGAGTAAATGTAGTGTCCTAATTATATTAGTATTTTATATTATGCTTATAATATACTGATAAGTATGGTAATATCATTATGTGTTCATTAGAGAGACCCGCACTAAAAATCCTCAAACTGGTACTGTCT
>JAKBPI010000046.1 GCA_021829645.1 Actinomycetes bacterium
ATGTCCAGACACGATTGATGAAGCAAGTCAATATGCTACTGACGGACTCAATCGAATCGGATCAGACGCTGAACTATCATTTGCTTTTCTCCGACACTGTGGTCTAAAACTTTAACAAAAGTGTCACTCTATTATGCGAACCTCTTTAGGAGTACTAAATTGCTGAGTTGTAGTAAAAAACCGCCTTTTGGCATCTGTGGAGTAGTATTTTGAACCCTACACAGTTTTTGCGGCAGATAAAAGCACCCTTTTAGTATATAGGAAGCGAGTTTAAGATGCCAGATTTTTGTTTTAATGATTTTACTTTACAATGCAATGATATGACGAGAGTAGTTACGAGTCTTCTGCATCAATCAACGTAGACATCTATAACAGATGTATATCGGTATTCCGGATCAACCAAGTGGAGGTGAGCGGACTCGAACCGCCGACTTCCACGTTGCGAACGTGGCGCTCTACCAGCTGAGCTACACCCCCGGAGGCATCTTCAAGCGTGACGTTATCAAACTATGACCACAGACAACCGGATATTTAAAGACTAACTTTATCATATGCCATTTTATGACCTTTTGAATTTTTTATCTGCTTTTTGAAAGTGCCTTCGCTCCTAATGTTGACTTTCGATGTAGCGGCATTGCTGGTAGGTTGTCCGTGTATACCGTGTCTATATGGTTCAGGATGTACAAAATAGCGGGAGCAAGAAATCCTAAGATTATGAATAAGTGTAAGGTGGTGATATATGGAAACAATCGCTTCTTATCAAAAAGCTCACATTCTCCTAGTCGGCATGATGGGTGCTGGGAAAACCACAATAGGTCAAATCTTGGCCGATCAACTTCGTAGACCTTATTTAGACAGCGACGAACAGGTCATACAGGCGACAGGTAAGAGTGTAGCTGAGATTTTTCAAGAAGAAGGTGAAGCGGCTTTTCGCCGTCAGGAGCGTATCGCTTTGCAGGAGGCAGTAGGTAAATCCGCTCCGGCTGTTATCTCGGTAGCAGGCGGTGCGGTGTTGGATGAAGCCAATAGGCGCCTTATTCAACAGGCCGGCAAAGTGGTTTTTTTGCAAGCTACTCTTGATACCTTGGCAGACAGACTCGGTATGGGGGAGGGAAGACCTCTTTTGAGTACCGGCAATAGTGAAGATGATGAAAAAGCAAGGCTGGAAAAAGTAAAGGACACCTTGGCCACTCTGCTAGAAGTACGAATGCCTCTTTACTTAGAAGTAGCTGATGTCGTTGTCGCAGTAGACGGAATGAGCGAAGAGGAAGTGGCTGAAAAAGTAAAGCGAGCACTCGTAGAAGAAGCAGATGTGAAGCTAGCCGAGCGCTCTTACAAAGTTTACATAGGTCCGGGGGCAAGTCGCTATATCAAGGATCTCTTACCGCATCAGGCCAAAAAAGTCGTTATTGTGACGAGTGAAAATATTTTAGCCAAAACTTCCCTTGATTTTTCCTCTCTGGATTTGGAGCAAAAGATCGTTTATGTAAAAGACGGAGAAAAATCCAAGTCTCTTACCAACGTCGAGTACCTCTGCTCTAGCTTTGCACAGTTCAACTTGAGTAGGCACGACGTCGTCGTGGCCGTGGGCGGTGGGGTTGTGACGGATTTGGCTGGATTTGCCGCCGCGTCTTATCATAGAGGCACCCCTTTTATTAATGTGGCGACCACTCTTCTTGCTCAGATAGACGCAGCTATAGGCGGTAAAACAGGGGTGAATATCAAAGAAGGTAAAAACTTAGTAGGAGCCTTCTGGCAACCTCTCGGCGTGATATGCGATACGGATCACCTCTTTTCTTTACCGGAAGCCGAATGGTATTCGGGGCTTGGGGAAATGGTGAAATACGGATTTTTGGGCGTAGAAAACTTGGACTCCTCCAGCTTGTTCGAACAAATTTGCAATTGTGTAAATCTTAAGGCTTCCATAGTGGGCAGCGACGAAAGGGAGTCTGAACTGCGCATGCTCTTAAATTATGGACACACTATGGCCCATGCCTTGGAGGGAGCCGGTTTTGCGGAAAACGATGATAGGATTGACGGTCTAACCGGCAGGTCATTTCGCCACGGGGAAGCTGTTGCCATAGGCATAGTGTTTGCCGCGCTGCTGGCCTACAGGATGGGAAGAATTGATGGACCGAGGGTTAGTCGCCATATAGAACTGATTCGCCATTACGGACTACCCTATCTGTTACCGGAAAAAGCCGATGCCGGCGTTTTGATGGATTTTATGAAGAGAGATAAAAAAGCTGCCGGATCTTTGACGTTCATTCTGGACGGTCCCAATGGAGTCGAGGCGGTAAAAGAGACAAGCGAGGCGATAGTAAAAGAGACTATCGAATATATGTCTGCCGGAGATTTTTTGGATACATTTGCCCTATAATCGCATAATATGGTTTGATCGGTATCAACTTATGGGTTAAGCCGTTTGGAAGTAGGGCAGCTGACTTATGGAAAAACCAATTATTTTATTGCTTTCGGGGCCTAATCTATCGCTGTTGGGTCAAAGACAACCCGATATCTATGGTGTAGACACCCTAGATGACCATGTCACCCGGGCTAGAAAGAAAGCAGAATCTCTCGGATTCACTTTAGAGCATTTCCAATCCGAGCACGAAGGTTACTTAGTGGAAGAAATACACAGAGCCAGAGGCAGGGTTGCCGGTATAGTAATCAACGCCGGAGCTCTGACCCATTATGGCTGGTCTATTCATGATGCGTTGGCCGCTTTTGATGGGCCCATTGTAGAGCTACATATCTCCAATCCGAACAAAAGAGAATCTTGGCGTCACCAATCCGTGCTGACACCTGTTGTGGATGGAACGGTAGCAGGATTTGGCGGCATAGGTTATGAATTGAGTATGGAAGCAATAAGTAATTTAATTAATAAATGACAGAAAGGCTTTTGTGACGATATGTCTTTTCCCGACACACAATTGGCGCCTATGGACTTTACAAGACGGATACCCTCACTGCAGGAGAGTTTTTCTGTTTTCGGTATAGACGCTCTGTTAGTTACCTCTTTGGAGAACGTTTCTTATCTAACCGGATTCACCGGCTCTGCTGCATATCTGCTTGTCACCGGAGACAGAGCACTGCTTACAACCGATGGCCGTTACGGAGAACAGATAGGCATACAGACTTCTGCTGCTGGTCTCGACGCGGAGATATGTGTCGGCAATATCTCCGAACAGCTCAAAGCACTTTCAGGTCTCGTTTCGTCATCGCAATGTAAACGGATAGGTTTTGAAGAATCAATTGCTTGGTCGCTTTTGAAAAGAATGGCGCAGTCTTTTTCTTGCGATATAGATAACTCTGGCAGTGCCGGAGACATCACGGAACCAAGTGAGCGAATCGATTCCGGATCTTACTTGATCGGCGTAAAAGACGCCGTAGAGCAACTGCGAATTACAAAAGACGTAGGCGAAATAGCCCGCATCAGAAGGGCTTGCCAAATAGCCGATTTAGCTTTGGCAGACGTAAAAAGTTTACTGAAGACAGGTATCAGCGAAAAAGACTTTGCCACCGAGCTGGACTACAAAATGAAAAAGTTTTTGGCTGACGGCATCTCTTTTGACACGATAGTGGCTAGCGGAGAACACTCAGCCATGCCTCATGCCAGTCCGACGGAGCGCATTATGCGTGAAGGCGATCTAGTGGTGATAGATTTCGGAGCAGAAGTGGAAGGCTATCATTCCGATATGACGCGCACCTATGCTCTCGGCCATCTGAATTCTGAAATGACCGAGGTGTATGAAGCGGTGGCTGCCTCTCAAGAGGCCGGTGTCAAAGCAGTTCGCGAAGGTGTGTCCTGTCTGGATGTAGACATTATCTGCAGGTCAGTACTCGACGAAAAAGACTTAGGCAAAGTTTTTTCACACGGAACCGGTCATGGTGTAGGCTTATTAATTCATGAAGCGCCTTATTTGGGACCTGCTTCAACTGATATCCTGAAAGCTGGTTCTGTCGTTACGGTGGAACCAGGGGCGTATCTTGCCGGCAAAGGCGGTGTCAGGATAGAAGACACCGTAGTTGTTATGCAAGATACGTGTGAAGTGTTGACACAAACTACAAAGGAATATATTTACTGATGGCATTATCGACCAATGACTTAAAGAATGGTATGACACTTGAGCTGGGTGACGGTTTGTACACTGTCATTGAATTTCAGCATGTCAAACCCGGCAAGGGAGGCGCTTTTGTTCGCACCAAACTTAGGAATTTGAAAAACAAATCTGTTGTGGAGAAGACATTCAGGGCAGACGAAAAAGTAGAGCAGGCCGTTATTGACAAACGGGAAATGCAGTATCTTTACAAGGATGGCGACAATTACGTCTTTATGGATAACGTTTCTTATGATCAAATGTCCGTGGACCCAGAGACGGTAGGACAGGCTGCCAATTATCTAAAGGAAGGCGACTCTGCGATTTTGGAACTTTACGGTCAAGACATAGTCAATATGGACTTGCCGGCAGCAGTAGACTTGTTGGTTACTGAAACCGAGCCAGGGGTACAGGGAGACAGGGTTTCAGGTGCCAGAAAGCCTGCTCTACTGGAAACCGGTATTTCTATCCAAGTACCGTTGTTCGTGAATACGGGAGACCGTATTCGTGTGGATACACGCAGCGGTGAATATATCACCAGAGCTTAGAGTGCATAACATTCCGTTTCCGGCTTCATCGACGAGGAGACATGCCAGGGAGCGGGCTCTGGAGTTGCTTTATGAAGCCGAGATGAAATCTCTTTCGGTAGCTGACGTCTTAGATTCGCAAACTATCCCTCCCGACGCCTATACGTCGGAGATCATAAGAGGTATAGAAAAAAATCTCACTTTTATCGATGAGAAAATTTCAAGTGTCAGCAAGGACTGGGCATTTGAGAGACTGGCAGTAGTGGATAGGCAATTGTTGCGAATTGCCGCCTACGAAATCTATTTCGTTGGCGACGTCCCTATGGCTGTTGCGATTGACGAAGCAATAGAGTTGGCAAAGCAATTCTCTACCGAGGATTCCCCAAAATATATAAATGGGATTCTCGGGGCATTGGGAAACGGGAATACCACGACTTAGCTGAGTTTTATCTAAAGCACGTGGTGCTTTAGGTAAAGTAAAACTTTTTAAGACCTTTTCTAAGTTGTGGCGATTGAGAGATACTGAAAGCGGTGTTTTATGGGTAGTAATTATCGTGATGCGGGAGTGGATTATGACGTTCTTGACCAAGCTAAGCGCGAAACCCTTTCTTTGGCACGACAAACCAGTTCTTATCCCAATTACATAGGGGCAAAAGTAGACGAATCTAGTTTTGGCGAATCGGCATCGCTTGTGGATTTGGGCGGACAAAAGCTCGGTTTTGTCATCGAATGCCTGGGGACCAAGTCGATGATTGCCAAAAACTACTTTGACTTAAGCGGCGAAGATCGGTTTTTCGATATAGCTTATGATGCCGTAGCAGCCGTCGTAAACGACCTCATCTGCGTGGGTGCACTTCCCGTTATGGTAAATGCCTACTTTGCCACCGGCTCAGCCGATTTTTATTTGGAACCCTATGCAGGCTCACTCGCCAAGGGATGGCAAGCCGCCTGTAGCGATGCTTATGCGGCTTGGGGCGGCGGCGAATCTCCGACTTTGGCGGGTCTTATCGAAAAGGACGGAGTAGAGCTTGCGGGAAGTGCCATAGGTAAAGTGCCAGATGACGTTTTACCGCTGTCTGGTTCAAGATTGGAGCCAGGTGATGAAATTGTTATTTTGTCATCGAGTGGCATGCATACAAACGGAGCTTCTTTGGCAAGAAAAATTGCATCAACTCTAGAGAATTCTTACTTAGAACAGCTTCCTTCCGGCACTTCTTTTGGATCGGCTCTTTTGGAAAAGAGTTTGATATATGTGGACATAGTCAGGGAGCTGATGACAGAGACAAATATATTGCACTATGCAAGTCATATTACCGGTCATGGTATCCGGAAAATTATGAGAGCTGATCGCGAGCTCACTTATCGAATTGCTAAGCTTCCGCCTGTCCCAGAAGTTTTACAGTTTATGGCTCAGCGTGAGTCCATGTCGGATTTTGACGCCTATGCGACTTTGAATATGGGGGCAGGGTTTGCGCTTTATGTAAAAGCCGGTATGGGAGATGCTGTATGCGAGGTGGCAGCTTCTCATGGTAAAGAAGCAGTTGTGGCGGGTATCGTAGAGGAGGGGCAAAAGCGCATCATAGTTGAGCCTCTGGATATAGTCTATGATGAAAAGGAACTTCTAATCAGGTAAGGATTTCTATTACTTGCTACATGGTCTTTTGGTGGTTTAAAGTAGACAAACAGCGAGTGGAACATGCTTTTCTGTAGCAGTCAATGAGTTCTCTTTTCTAGAGTCATACGTCTAATGTCATATCTATATTATTGTAATCTGTGGTTTTATGACCATATAGGTTTAGGGTAAGCTCAACTTTGATTTTTGGTATTACAGTTGTTTTTTGATGGTGGCTTTGTTTATACTGAGAAGCTATTGCTCTTGCCCAAGTCGCTGCTTTACCGTTTTTGTTGAATGGATAATATTGTGTCAGTTCTCCATGTTTCAATAGCGAAAGATGCATTCCTTATCCATCTCTGCCGATTTTTTTCAATCTTTCTTGTGGGTAGCTGTTAGTCTGGTTTTACCCTTTTACTGCTTTGTATTTTTACGTGTTTTGTAGCAGTTGCAAAAGTGTTTAGGTTAATTTCTGTATTTCCTCTATCGGTATTACTTAGAATACTGCCAGAATCAATACCCTACTGGATAAAGTTTTTATCTATCTGACCAGATCCCGGTTCTGTACTCAGTTCATTCTCTGTAGGTGACTTTTTGTCATGTTGATTTTGACATAGCATAGTAAGTTAAAGTATTTGTTTTCTCTTGTGATGGAGTCTTGTGTGCGGCTCTTCCAAAGTTATTGTCGCCGACTTGTCTGAGAGATATTTTTTAAGATCATTGATGTTTCTGATCGCCGGGTTTCAAACGAAGATTCATCTCGTATATACACTTACTTCTATAAAGGCCTATGACTGTTTCATCTGGGGCATTATAAAGTAATCACTGCGGTTCCATCGATGGGAGTAGTTTGGTAGTTCCATGCTCACACCAAGATAAGTAGATGTGTATTGATTTCTTGTATCGCTACGATATGTTGTTTTTCTCTCAAATAAAGTCCTCATTTCTCTCACATTGTTTTTCCTTATGAACCGGCTTTTCGAACAGCTGAAAGTCTTTTAAATCAGAGTAGTGTCAGCTAACGATCATATATCTGTGAAGATATCTGTTATAAAAGAGTGCATAGGTAAAATCACTAACTGATAGTTCATCTGATGTCATGGGATCAAAGTCATCTAACTCTTTTAGTATATTGATCGGATAAGTGTCTGACTTTGACAACCGAATTCCCTAAGACCTGTTTATAGTCACTGATTGGGGTATCAGTTTTCTGAAAACCCGGACTGAAGACAGGAAAGGTTGAGCGTGGGATGTGTATGGCACCGTTCCGCCTTCACGGATTGGAAGAAGGTCGGTTCAGACCGGACAACCTTTGTTAGGTTTACTCCGGAACGATTGCCGGCTAAGCTCGCTGATT
>JAKBPI010000003.1 GCA_021829645.1 Actinomycetes bacterium
TCGCTCTATGAAAGCGCAAAAGGAAGAGGCCAGAAAGGTGGATTTCAGGCAGTAGCCGTGACTGGACGCCAACAACCCAGACCCGGATCACACCGCCATCTTTGGAACAAACAGAAAGGAGAAACACGCCCTAACTTTTCCAGCTATATGCGTCAACTGGCTTGATAATTACCGCATACGAACCTAAGCTGTGTATTTTCACGTACGACTAGTTCAATAGGCTTTTTCTGGGCCTTGGTGATATTTACCTGTTATAAGGAGTCTATGTAACCTGTTCATTAGAGATGAGCTAATTCCGCTTCTTCTTAGATACCTCCACATGACCCATCTTCTATAGGATTCATAGTAAGTAACAGTTCAACGTCTAAAGTCCTCAAAGGAACTTCGCTTCCTTTTAGGTTCTAGCAGTAGATCTCTGGTTCAAGTAGCGATGTCACGGTTATTTCGTTGTTGTCTGTCCTATATTATCCTTGTCCTTTATCGCATCATCTTCTGATATTTCTAATTAGGAACTGTCCTAATCAGAATTGACAGGGAGGGGTACGCACTGCATTGCGAGACAATTTATTAACTTGCTATGTAGTTTCCTTGGCTTATAAAACTCTTATTGCAGGTACATATATATAATCTACATATTAAAACAGTATATGTGGTAATATGTACATATTAAGCTAACAAAACTAAAAATATGCATATAGTTTATTTCGATGAGACAGGAGATGACGGCTATCCCGGTATGACAAATTTGTTTGTTTTAGCATCGTGTACCATTAATGCCGCAAACTGGTTATCCGTGGAAAAACAGATTGATCAGTTCAGAGATCAGCTGAATAATCAATATGGATTTTTACCAAAGTTAGAGATGCATACTAAGCATTTTATGTTAAACAAAAAACCTTATAGAGAGTATAATTTCGATCAAACAAAACGCTTAGAAATAGTTAAAAGCTATGCTAGTTTTATTTCTACTTTAAAGATAAGTTTTATCAACACTATTATTAATAAGCAAAAAATAAAAAATGGAGCTTGGGGCAAAAATATTCTTGATAATGCTTTTAAGTATAATGTACAAAGAGTTTATACTACCCTCTGTAAAACAGAAGACAATAATTTTATAATTATAAGTGATGTCGGTCGTATTGGGGCAATGTGTAATACGACACGGAGAATGAAGAAGGAAAATATAGTTCCTTCTAAATATAGTCTAGGTAGCTACCAGCGAAATCTCGATTCTTTGATCGAAGGTCCACTACAAAAAGATTCTAAAGAATCCCATTTCATCCAGCTCTGTGATTTTGTTTCATACTTTACTGATCTCAAATTGGTTAAACAATTGACTGAAGGCAATTGGCACGCTCGTCTAAACTGGCTTACGGAAGATGATGTTGAAACTATTCTTGATACACTAGTTCCTGTTTTTAATAGAGACGCAAACAGTAATCAAGATCAATACGGTTTTGTTGTTTACCCAAAATAAAACACCTCCTACGTGCGAAAAGCATTTCGGAGGTTCGTATACAACTATATCATGAATATGTGTCATATTGTCAGCGAGGACTAATACTTTTTATCTCATAGCCAGTTACTAACGACTTATAGTACGAGAGTAACGGTCGTCATTGATGATATATCGCGGACGGAGATATCCTAACTTTGGTACCTAAATATTGAAATGTAGCTTATTATTCTATTGCATAGAACTGAGTTGATATCTGCTTGTAGCCGCTAACGATAATTGTGAAAGCTTACTCTTTGTCTTTATATCTCAAGTGTCAAATGGTCCTTATCAAAGCTTTTGGGTCCTAGCGTAGCTGATTGCGATTTATTCCACTTAGATAGCCTGCGATCTTATGGTGTTTAGGATAACCAAGCTGTTCATTTTTTCTTATGACATTTCTTCGATAACAGGTTTATCACCTAGGCATTAGTCCGTCTTTACCGACTAGATCACAAAATTTTTTAGTACCGGATTATTTCAGTAAGACTAGAGCCTGGAGTATAGCAATTATGGCTTTTGCTAAATCAGATGCTCGGTATTTCCCCTAGTGTGTTTTGTTTGATCTTTTTACTGTATAACTCATTTTGTTCCTTTCATTTTAGGTAATGGAGTTTACGCATAAAGTTTTATTGGTCCTAGAAAAATACCGGCTTTGAAATATAGATGGCCCAGAGCCAATATAGCTTTTTACTTCCCTAAAATACTAGTGCTTTATGCAATGTTTCCTTATAGACAAATATCTGTGATACCAAGACAACACATCAGGAAACAATTAGTTAGATTGTATAAAACTAAAATATATAAACCTGGTTGTTTCGCTTAGAAACGGACTAATTGGAACAGTCAGCGATTTGGAAATTGCATTACCTAAAATAGATTTATCTAGATCACAACGATGTACTCATACATAGACTTTAGACTTATTTGTCGGGTCAAAGAGATGCCATTTACTACAAGAGCTATACGAAAAACTCATAATGACAACATCACAATGCACGGTAAATGAACTGTTGCATTAAATACGGGTTGATTCTATTCCCTCTGCTATGAGAACCCTTATAGCTAAGCTCACGACACTTACCGACTGACCTGAGCGGATCATCCCGAAGCCGACTAGGCTAAGTCTTGCGGGTGATTTGGTTTGAAACAGGAAAAGCTGGCGGGGGAGGTGGGATTCGGACCTAGGGCCCCCTGCGAGACACACGATTTCCAACTGTCTGAGCGCGTACTCAGATGCAACATTGTGGCTATGTTGCAGACAGTGATATCAATCTGCACAAAGCGTTTTGAAACGTGCATTAGCCTGGCGTTTCAACTTGGCTTGACTCAAGCCTTCAGAACGTAACGCAGGGGGTTCGTCATGCGTGTCTTGAGAACTCCCTGTTTTCAGGTATGGAGAGTGGCCACTTAAAAATTTTCAGGAAAGCGTGTACAAAAATATCAGAGCGTTGTTATTTGAGATACAAACATAAAAGCTATTAAGATTATTAGGCTACTATGTGTTTGTAATAACATTTTGTAGTAGCATTTCTTGCGGGATTTTCTAAGGAGGCAAGTACCGCTGTGGCGATAAAAAACGCCGGTACTCAGGGATCGGGTAACACAGGAGCCAAGGGAAAGTTCAAAAAAGACAAAGATTTCGACTTGGCCGTTACGGCTGAAATTCCCCAAGTCCAGCCCAAAGAAGTTTATTCGCTTCAACTTCCTCTGTCACCGGGGGCTCGTAGACATCAAAAACGTAAGCCCGCCCCCTTTGCCGTGAGGGCGCTGGTCTGGTTTCTTGTATTTTTGGTACTTTTAGGATTGGGTGGAATTTGGATTGAGCACGTGCATTCCGGCTGGTTTGCCTCCCTGCGAAACACCGTATCCGGTACCGGTACTACTCAGTCTCGTTCCACCGGAAGACAAACCACGGGAAGTCAAGTAAAGCAAAAAATAGCGTACGGCACTGTCGCCTATGGCAAAAACGAAGAAACGATCGCCGTTCCCATATCGGGGTACGATATCAATATAGTAGTGGATAAGCCCTGCTGGGTAAAAATTTATTCACCGGCTGGTTCATCAAATATTTTATTTGAACAGGTGTTACCTGCTTCCCAAGGTACGAAAACTTTACAAATTACGGGCAGTTCAAGGGTAACTTTTGGAGCGGTGCCGGTTTCTTTTTCGATAACAAGCGGCAGTACTACGGTATTTAAATTAAGCAGTCCAAAAGTGCTGCCTTTCCAATATATTTTCTCAACTAAGTAAGGTAAAAATGCAAGCAAAAACCGCGAATATCTTAAGACAGGAACGCTTTTGGGGCAGTAGAGCCAGATCATGGGATCACGGAGCCGACAACAATCCCGGTTTGGTCAAAGTCGTGGAGAAAGTGATCTCTTCTTCTAAGTTGGAAACAGACTTTACGGTACTTGACTTGGGATGCGGATCCGGCCAGCTGGCAATTAGAATTGCCCCCTTTGTCAAAAAAGTGATTGCGGTGGACATAAGCCAAAATATGATTAACTTATTGCAGGAAAACGCCGCCGCTAAGGGTATAGAAAATATCGAGACGATCGTGGTACCGGTAGAACATCTCATATTGGACGATGCCTCAATTGACGCGGTGGTTTCCAATTATGCACTGCATCACCTCAAAGATGACGACAAAGCTCTGATAGTGCAAAAGTCATTTTTATGGTTGCGAGCAGGCGGGCAACTAACGATAGGCGATATGATGTTCGGTAGGGGCATGGATGCCCGAGACAGACAGATTATAGGTTCCAAACTGGCTCTAATGGTAAAGCGCGGACCGGGGGGCTGGTGGCGTATTTGTAAAAACGCCTTTAGGTATTTGCTGCGCTTACACGAGAGACCCGTTTCCGTGGCCGCTTGGAAATCCATGCTGCAAAAAGCGGGATTTACGGGAATTGAGGCATCGGAAGTGGTGAACGAGGCAGCCGTAGTATTTGGGTTCAAGGAACAATAACCGGGAAGCAGTTTATATATTGGCATCATCAGGACAATACGTTGGCTTTATTGGGGATAGGTTTGATTTAGGGACTAAAGCGAAAAACAAGGACTTTGCCATACTCCTTCTGGCAAGAGCCCTGATGAGTGGAGCCAGGGCGCTCTCAGGCGTGATAGCGGCCATTTACTTATCGATAATAGGCTTTAATGCTTTTGAGATCGGTATGGTATTTCTGGCCATAGGAATTTTTTCCGCCGTTTTGTCTTCTTTGATAGGTTTGGTATCCGATCAGTTCGGCACCAAACCTTTTTTGGTAGTCATTCCCCTGTTTGCCTGTCTGGCGGGTGCCAGCTTTGCTTTTTCAGACAATCACGTTTTACTCATCCTGATGGCAACACTGGGCACTTTTGGCAGGGGTGCCGGAGCGGGTGCCGGAGCAGTGGGCCCGTATCAGCCCGCCGAATCGTCTTTACTGTTACAAATTTCCGGTCACAAGAAAAGGAATAAAGCTTTTGCCATGATGGCCAGTGCTTCGGCTTTTGGAGCCGTAGTAGGCGGCATTTTGTCGGCGGTGATGACCCCTGGTACACATGTCGTTCATTCGGCACTGGCAGCGTACAGGGATGCGTTTTTAGCCACTGCTGTTCTGGCCGGACTGGCCGGAGCGGTGGCTATAGCGCTAAATCCGGACTCTGGACGATTGGAAGAATCCGATGTCGTCGACGACTTGGATGCAGGTCGGGAAGAGACAGAAAGTGCCGCTGCAGTCAAAGTCAAACGCAGCATCAAATTTCCTCACAAGAGCAAGCCTCTTTTGTACCGGCTCTGGCTGACTAACGGAATTAATGGACTTGGTGTCGGATTTTTTGGTCCCTTTGTCTCTTATTGGTTTTATAAGAGGTTTAATTTATCCACTGCCGAAATAGGCTATCTGTTCGTTATATTGAACGCAGTTACCATGTTTTCCACCTTGTCGGCTAGCCGCGTGGCAAAGTACTTTGGAATTATCAAGGCAACTGTTTACTTACGCACCGTGCAAGGCATATTGCTAATTCCACTGGCGCTATCGCCCAATGTATACGTTGCTGGAGCAGTTTTTCTCGTTCGCTCTTTGGTGCAGAGGATGAGTGTACCTTTGCGACAGTCTTACGTCTTAGCCATGGCGGATGAAACCGAACGGGCAAGTGTGGCGGCTCTATCTAATTTTCCGTCTCAAGTGGCCATGTCGGCAAGTCCTGTTTTAGCGGGGTATATTTATGACGAAATTAGTTTGGCCATTCCTTTTGAGATAGCCGGTGTCTTACAACTGATCAATTCGATTGTATATTGGGAGTTTTTTAAGAATACTCCTCCGGAAGACGAAGTGAGAAAATCAGTGCAGCCCAGTATATCCGGCAATTAGAAAATCTCTATTTGGTTTTTTTCGGCAGTTCGAATTTGTAACCAAGACCTCTTATGGTAATGATGAGATGAGGATTAGCCGGGTCCTCCTCTATCCTGGACCGCAACCTCTTGACATGTACGTCAAGTGTTTTTGTATCCCCTACGTAATCATATCCCCAGATCCGCTCTATGAGTACTTCTCTGGTCACAACTTTGCCGGCGTGTAACATCAGCTGTTCTAAGAGCTCAAACTCTTTACGGGGTAGCATAACTTCAGATTCGCGTACTATACACTCATGACGGTCCGGATCCAAGACCAGTTCACCTATTTGCAGTACCCCTTCACTCATCGATCTATTATAGGTAGTGCCTGCATCGGCGGTTTGTATAAGTTGAGTCGAGTTAGTTTCGCCTTTTTCCTGTGCGGAACGCCTGATGACCGCTCGCATGCGTGAGATTAATTCATGTATTCTGAATGGCTTTGTCACGTAGTCGTCGGCACCGATTTCGAGTCCGACAACGGTATCTATTTCTGTAGACTTGGCGGTCAGCATAATAATAGGAACCCCGGAGAACATTCTGATTTGTCTGCACACGTCCAAACCGCTCATTTTGGGCAACATGATATCCAGCAGAACAATATCAGACGGCTGCTCTTTGAAGCTTTCCAGTGCTTCCATACCGTCTCTGGCAATCCTGACCACAAAGCCTTCACGCGTCAAATTTAGTTCCAAGGCTTCGATAAAGGACTCTTCGTCCTCTGCAATCAATACCTCTGTTTGTTTTTCAGGCGATTTTGGCAAAGTATCTCATCCTCTGACCGGCATTATAGTAATAAGGTGTCATAACAACAACTAATCGTCACCATTTTTAATAGTAGTGAATAAATTCTTATCGGCCACTCCGTGCAGTGGAATTCTGATGGTAAAGACGGACCCCTCACCTTCTCTTGAATCCACCTCGATCGTACCTCCATGGTTTTGTGTGACGTGTCTTACGATGGCAAGTCCAAGACCGGTCCCACCTGTCTGTCTGCTTCTTCCGTGGTCTACGCGGTAAAATCTTTCAAAAATTCTTGTCAAGTCCCTGGTCGGAATCCCGATTCCGCTGTCTTGTATGGAGACGGAAACTTCATCTTGGTCAACTTTGCCCAAGCAAATAACGGTACTCCCTTCGTAGGAGAATTTGACGGCATTTTCTAAAAGATTGTAAATGGCAGAAGTCAATTGCCTTCTGTCACCCAGCACACTGACCGGCGGGGAAGGTTCGATGAGTTGGATATCGACTTTTCTTTGTTCTGCTGAAGCCCATACCCGCTCGGCAGCCTCGGCCATACATAAGTTCACCAGTACGGGTTCTCTGGGGGGCGATTCTTCGCTTTCGATTCTGGTCAAGTCGAGTAAATCATCAATGACCCTGCTGATACGGAAGGCCTCCATGTGGATTCTTTCAGCAAGCCGTTTTTGAATATCTGGTTCCGTTTCCGTTAATAAAGTTTCGGCTAACAACCCCAAAGCACCCATAGGCGTTTTTAACTCGTGGCTGACGTTGGCGACAAAGTCTCTGCGTATTTCCTCAAGACGTTTCTTTTCTGAAATATCCTCAATAACTGCCAAAACTCCGAGGGCCCTTTGACCGTTATCCAAGGCTCTTGTCTTAACGCTCAAGGTTCTCCTGGGCGGACCGTATAGCTCGAGAATACGTTCCTCTTCACCGCCTATAGCGGTTTCTTTGATCAGGTCGTCAACGGCCTGTGTGGTAATAGGGTCACCTGAAGAGTCTCTGACAATTTCAATAGCCCTGATGTTGTGGAAAACGGGTTCTCCGTGTTCGTCGCATACGATGATTGCCTGAGGCAGGGAATCAAGGGACTTTCTGAGTCTAATGGCTTCCGAACTGGCTTCCGTCACGGCTTCAGTTGCCAAGTCGGTAGCTTTTTCAACAAGCGTTATGGAGTCATCCAGAGATTTGGGATCCTGTTCGATGTGACCTATACCAAGTCTGGTGGCCAACGATGTTAAACGCAAGTTGAGCGAATTGCTTATTTTCTTCTTGGTAATCACAGAGGTTAGCAAAATAACCAAAAGTACAGCCAAGACGGCTACACCTATGGTAATACCCAGTGAGGAACCGTTGATATTGATATTCGCCAGCACTATAGCTCCCTGCGGTCAGAATTTAAGCAGCTGATATGATGCCATATTGCCATAATAGTTTATTTAGATGGCCGGATATAACTCCTAACGGATAATGCTGCCAAATTGGCAGTTTTTCGATCACTTGGCAAGAGAGTTGGAAACCCTCTGTCCGTAGAGGGTCCAAGTCTACTTTTATTTCCGGCACTCTGCCAACCTGGCAAAAGATACCCATTTTTTAATTTTCTGTCGCTTATTTTTCCTAAAGTCCGGAAATTTTTAGAGCGGTAAAGTCCCAGTAGCTTGCGATGTTAGACAGGCTGTGTACCAATTGCAATCCTTGAAATATGTTTGCATTTGGTATCAATAAAAGTTGGCATATAAAAAGGAGTATAAATGCTGTCTTCATTTATTTTAGAAGGTGTCGTCAATCTTAACCCTACCCAATCAGGACTGCCGGGGACCTCTCAATTACAAAGTCTAATCAACGGAGTTGCCTTTTGGGGACTTTTGGCTGCTCTGGCTGGACTTGTCATTGGGGCAGGTACTTGGGCGCTGGGGGCCCATTCCAACAACTATCAGCACTCGGCTACCGGACGAAGAGCTGTTCTGATTTCTATAGCGGCTGTTTTGATCATAGGTGCCGCACCCGCCATTCTGAACTTCTTCTTTAAAACCGGAGAAGGTTTTTAGTCATGCTCATTGCTCCGGGGATTATAGCCCACATCGTCAGCTCTGTTTTTGGTCTTCTGGTGAGCTGGGTCGGTCATGGAGCCGCCACTGTGGTGACAGAAGTCGGGAAAGCCATGGCCACTACCACCAGTCCTATCCTAAATGCCGGTTTTTTGACCGAGTACAAAGCCATGGGTGCAATAGGGGCAGTTATGTGTTTACCGATAGTCATTTTTGCGGTGATACAGGCTATCGTGCATCAAGATTTGGGTACTCTCGTCAGGGTTATCTTGATTAGGCTTCCCGCTTCGATTCTTTTGGCCGCTGCCGCCGTGAGTATAGTGCAACTGGGACTGAGCGCAACCGACGGATTTTGTAATTATCTGTTACAAGCTACACAGAGCCAAACCGATTCTGTCTTTGGCGTGGTGACCACACTTCTGCTTGGTATCAGCGGAGTCGGAAAGCCTTTACTTCCTTTCACGGGTTTTGCTGCGTTACTCTTTGCGATTCTTGCAGCGATTCTCGCCATTCTGCTGTGGTTGGAGTTGGCTCTCAGGTCAGCTGCGGTAGCCATAACTACTCTCTTTTTACCTCTGGCACTGGCCGGTTCTACATGGAGTGCGACGTCTCATTGGGCCAAACGCCTCGGGGAAACAATATTTGCACTTATTATATCCAAATTAGTCATCGTGGCGATTTTGGATTTAGCAACCGTTACTTTAGCCAGTGTAGGTTCAGACGGTATTTCAGCAGGGGTGACCGGAATGGCAATTCTATTTTTGGCGGCTTTGGCCCCTTATGTAGTTCTAAAACTCATACCGATGTTTGAGCAAGGCGCGCTCTCGCACTTGGAAGGAGTGGCCAGACGGCCTCTGCATTTGATGGATACCCAGAGTTTTACCCGCAGGATGGCCATCGAGGGTTCTGACTTTTTCAACAGATGGGGAGGGGGAAACGGTGACAATGACGATCCGGCTGATTTTGTGGGCGGAGGAGTTCCCGGCGGCGGTTCTGACGGAGGCGGCGTGTCTTTCTACCCAACGGGAACCAAAAGTGTCGTCAGCACCCCAGAGGTCAAAGACACTCAGTATGAAGTAGGAGAAAACAATGTTTTTAGGGGCCAAAAGATAACCCCCGAACAGCAACTTTTGTCGGAAAAAATGTATAATGACCTCCTTCGTCACGGCAATTTGCATAATTTCGATGTCACAACCGAAGTGGCTAAGCTGAGCGAATCAACTCTTTTACCGACAGAAACCAAAGTAGTCAACAGTGGCGATGAAGCTCGTTTTAAGGAACATAACGACGTCGATTCGAAATGAGCCGTGTGGGAGTAGACATGGTATCCGAACAAGATACAAGTAACAAGTATAGATTTGGTCCCCGGGATAAAAGAGGCTTGATTTTGGGAGTTTCTGTCTCGCAAGCAGTGATCCTCTCACTGCTTCTATTGGGAATGGTGCTTCTAATAAGGGCAGGTGTCGGTCTCTTGCAAATGCTCATCGGCACGATAGTGTTTGCGGCAGCGGGTGCCGCAATATTCGTCAATTTCAAAGGTAAGCCTCCTCACTCTTGGTTGCCGATAATTGCCAAGTTGCGAAAAGAAAAAGTTATTGCAGATTTTGAGCATAAAAACTCAAGATTGATGGTCGATGGCAAAAGAACTTTACCTAAAGAGCTGGCACATCTAAAAGTAGTGTCTGCCGCCTGTGAAAAGCCGGCTTTAGGACTCATAAAAGATCGTAAGCGTTCCAGCACAACTGTGGTTATTGGGATGAGTTCCTTACCTTTTGCCCTACTCGGTGAAAAAGAACGTGACAGGCAAATCAGGGGATGGTCGCAGATACTCTCGGCTGTTGCGTATGAGACGACGAGTATTAAGAGAATTCAATGGGTTGAGAGGACTTTGCCCGATCAAGGCGAATATTTGGCAGGCTATTTAAAGCTAGGCTCACCTACTTCTGCTCCGATGGAGGTAAGCGATACAGTAAGCAGCTCTTATCGTAAGCTGCTTTCGGAGCAGACCAATATCGTTCATAAACATGACGTTGTCTTATCGTGTACGTTCGGCGCGAAAATTGACCAAAGTGCCATACTCACTGAAGTAAGTAATTTGTTATTGCGTTGTCAAGAAATTGGTTTTGATGAAATTTCTTTACTTTCTGCAGGGGATTTAAATATTTACCTGAGGCAAATATTTGACGTCATCCCCAATTCAAAAAGCGTTACTTGGCCTTGGCCGCAAAGTATAAAAGAGAATTGGTCTTATTTGCAGGCAGACGGGATGTATGTCGCAAGTTACAGTGTTGTCGAGTGGCCGAGAATGGAAGTCAAAGCCGGGTTCTTTTTACCGCTGGTCATCGGATGTAATGTGAGGCGAAGCGTTTCACTGGTTATGCAACCCGTTACTACGGGACGCGCTGTCAAGCAAGTTGAACAAGCCAGAACAGAACATGCTGCTGACAGCGCAATAAAAAATCGTTACGGCTTTTCCCTGACGGCTCGCGCCAAAAAGGAAGCAGAGGCTATAGAGCGCAGAGAACAGGAATTGGCAGCCGGGTTTGCAGACTATAGGTTTGCAGGTTATATTTCGGTTTTTGCCCGGAATATTCCTGAGTTAAATGCTGCCTGTAAGCAGGTGGAGCAACTGGCTTCTCTCTCACTTTTGGATATCAGAAGAGCATACGGTGAGCAAAGAGAAGCTTTTTTATGCACGCTTCCGATAGGCAGAGGATGTGACTGAATATTTTGATTCTGATAAATCTGGAGAAAAAATGTGAGTAAGTATATACATGAAGCAACTACTATTCAAATAGGGTCTATATTTCCCTTTGTAGCCAGTAAGCCTTTGGGAATAGATAAAATTTTAATAGGCAGAGACTTATTGGGAGGACTTTTTCTCCACGATCCGTTTGAACTCTATAAAGCAGGCGTCATTACAAGTCCCAACATGGTTATTGTCGGACAAATTGGAAGAGGTAAAAGTTCTTTAGTCAAGACTTATCTCTACAGACAAGCAGCTTTTGGACGGCAGGTAGTCGTTTTGGATCCAAAAGGCGAATACGGACCTCTGGCAACTTGCCTTGGGGCAGAGCCGATTTACCTATATCCAGGAGGTCCTTACAGACTCAATCCGCTGGACATGATGAGCGCTGAGAGCAGAAGCGCGTCTGAGGACAGAGCCGGCGGGGAAAGACATTTATTCAAAAGACGCCTGGAGCTCTTAACAGCCATATCGGCTGCCTGTGTGCAGAGAAATCTTAAACCCATTGAATATACGGCTTTGGAATATGCCCTTACCGCCGCTTCGGGCAGGCATACGACCGTCTTGCTGGGGCATATCATAGAGGAGCTTTTGTATCCTTTTGCTGACTCTTATAACCAAATCGGGGTAGGCCATGAAGAGTTGACACTGGGAGCCCGTGATGTAGCGTTAGAGCTACGGCGACTTGTCTATGGGGAGTTAGCCGGTATGTTTGACGGCGCCACGAGTCCCGAGTTAAAGCTCAACAGAAAGGTTTTTGTTCTGGACCTTTCCGCTCTTTATTCTTCTCCCGCCTTGGGAATTATGATGGCGTGTGCCACGTCTTTTATACAGTCGATCTATACGGGTATCACTAAGGGTAAAACCCTTTTAGTAGTAGACGAAGCGTGGGCAGTATTGCAAAACGCAGGAGTAGCCAGATTTTTACAGGCCTCATGGAAGCTGGCGCGTAGCCGGGGTATAGCCAATATCGCAGTGCTGCACAGAATAAGCGATTTGGAAACCTCCGGAGAAGATAGCAGCGTACAAAATAAAATCAGCACAGGGTTGCTGAGTGATTCCGAAACCGTCATTTGCTATGCACAACCTCATCAGGAGTTGAGCTTGGCGGCCAAAAGTTTGGGCATCACAAATGAAGAGGCAGCACTGCTGCCCACTTTACGAAAAGGGGTGGGGTTATGGAAAGTAGGATCCAGAACTTATCTTGTGGAGCACAAACTGACATCTGCAGAAAAAGCAATTATCGACACGGACCAGTCGCTCATCGGTTAGTTACTGCATTCTAAGCGTAGTAATTGGTATCGGTATATAAAATGAATACTAAATCAGTTAATAAAAATGAATCCCTATTATTACTATTATTTGTGATTTGTGCCATTGCGGTATTTTCCGTCTGGCTAGCAGGCGGCATTGCCATGCTGATTACAGGACATGGCTGGCAAGAAGTCACTATCGCGTCGGCGCCCCGCCTTGTACTTGGCGTGGCCGAGCACCCAAAGAACGTTACGCTTGCTTGGCCCAAAGGAAAACGCAGTTTGCTTGGCCCAAAGTTCATCATATACCTCGTTATGCTTTTTGTCCTTTTCTCTGTCTTGGGGGTATTCGTAGCGATCAAGTTTATGCTTGGTAAAGAAAATATCAAGTCGCTGTTTCCCAAAAATAAGCTTTTCTACGGCACTTTGCGACCCGTAGCCAATGAGGGGGCAGGATGGGCCGCAAAGCGAGATATGAAAGTACTCCTGACGTCAACAACTGCTTCTCAAAGACTGGTGATTGGTAAATTTCACTCAAAACTCTTGGCTGTAGAGACCAATCACTCTGTTTTGGTTGTGGGGCCTTCGCAATCCGGGAAAACAAGCGGTTTAGCCATACCGGCTATTTTGGAATGGGAAGGACCGATCATTGCGACAAGTGTCAAAACAGATTTGATCAGAGACACCCACTTTATGCGTGCCGGCAAAGGTAAAACTTTTGTTTATGACCCTATGGGAATAAGCGGTTTGAAACGCTCTTCTTGGTCTCCTCTCACTTTTTCTCGTACTTGGGAAGGAGCTTTATCTACAGCCGCCGGTTTTTGCCAGCAGGCCAGAAATAGCAGCGGGGGCATGGAAGACGCAGGTTTTTGGTATGCCACGGCTGAAAAATTGATTGCCCCTTTACTCTATGCAGCCGCCAACGGAGGCTGCTCTATGGATGACGTACTTGCCTGGATTGACACAGCCGAAGAAGAAGCACCTTTTAAGATTTTAGAGTCGCTGGGCAACAACGCGGCCATCCGTGCCGCCGTGGCCAGTTTTTCCAGGGAAGATAGACAAAAAAGTTCGGTGTATACGACGGCTGAAACCGTTTTGGCAGCCTTTGCCGATCCCGTGGTAGCCAATGTATCGGGCTCCAGTGATTTCATGCCTGCCGATTTTACTTCCGGCCAGCCAAATACTTTATACTTAGTTTCACCGGGTCATTTTCAACAGCGTTTGCAGTCTGTTTTTACTGCCATCATTAAAACTATCCTGAATCATGCTTTGGAAGAGTCCTGTGTCAGGGGTAAGGCGCTCGATCCGGCTCTACTCATCGTGTTGGATGAAGCCGCCAATATAGCCCCTCTGGACAACCTGGACACCATGGCTTCAATTGCGGCCGGTCACGGTATTCAGTTGTTGACAGTTTTTCAGGACGTATCGCAAATAGAGGCACGTTATGGGACTCGTTGGGCGACTGTTGTCAATAACCACCGTGCCAAAGTATTGTGCTCTTCCATAGCCGACCCCAAGACTTTGGAACATTTTTCTACGGTAATGGGCGATACCGACAGGGATGTGGCTTCCCATTCCTATGATAAATCAGGCAATTGGACAAAAAGTGTCTCTTCTCAGCAGAAGCGACTTGCCCCGGCGGACTATCTGAGGCGTATTCAACCCGATCATGCCGTTCTGCTTTACGGACATCTGCCTCCCGTACTTATGGAGTTGCGACCTTTTTACAAAGATCGACAACTGCAGGCTTTCGTAAAACCCTAAGGTCTCATTGCCCTACTTGTCGACGGCGGAGAGATAGATTCCCGTGGCACAAGCCGATACGGTCAGAGCCAGTACTCCGTAGGCATAAGGCTTGGGCAGTTTTTTGAAATCGATGACAGTGGCGATCGTATCTCCCAAGTCCGCAACAGCTCCTGCCAACAACCACTTTCTAGTGTCTTCGCTGTTTATTAAAGAATAAAGATGGCCCAGTCCCAGAGCGAAGTCTCTGGCGCCAAGAGTTCTGGCGAACAGATGGACGGCATGTGTGGAGGCTTCTTTTTTGCCAACCCAGGGCACGCTCGGTATGGTAGGGGCCAGATAGGCAACTGCGCCTAGGGAAGTTCTGGCCAACGCAAGACCATAGGAAAGATAAGAGTTTATTTGGGGAGTTTGATTGTTCTTGTTGGAGTTCTGTAACAACGGTTGTATTGGGATAAATCCGGAGAGAAGTGTACTTCCGGGGCGCCGATATAAGCCGGCCTTTTTACCGAACAGAGCTTTTGTTCTAGACATAGAAGCATCCTATCTTTGTATGTTCAAGTTATCTTTACCCTATCAACAGGATAGGTCTTAAATAATGCCAAGCGACGTTTCCGGCTCAAAAAACGTTACTTTGCGCCAGACAAGTTCATCGCTAAGTCCGGGTATCCTAATATTTCACCGGGAGACAGGGGATAACGGGGAAATGGTGGTAAATTGGTAGCCAGTAATGACTGTAATGGCGTTTATAGCCATGGCCAAGTGCAGTACTGCCAGTATGTCGATTAAGGAGGCGCGTTATGCTTGGAGTCATATTTGCCGATATTTTTGGAGTAGACGGCATCATAGTTTTAGTAGTCTTGGTGCTGGTTTTGTTTTTCGGTGCGGACAAGCTTCCTAAACTTGCCAGAGGACTTGGCACGGCTTCTCATGAGTTCAAAAAAGGAATAAGCGAAGGGGAATCTAAAACCAAAGACCAATCCGGTGAAGAGGGCAAAGACCAAAATTAAGAGAAAATGCCGCTTTTGGACCGCCGTAAAGTAGTTTTTTCAAAAAAAATATTAATTTTTTTTGAAATTTGTCAATTACGATTGGATGACCTTCGACTCTACCTGTAATCTCTAGCAAGTGATAAAATCATCGAAATCTATTAAAGTCATAATAGGGCTTCTTGGAGGAGCCGTTATCTTGGGCGGTTGTAACGCGCCCACTTTCGGTGCTTTCAGAGGGGCGACGACGCAGGGACATGATGAGTTCAAGCTCTGGGTCGGGTTTGCAATAGCCGGTATAGCCGTTGCAGCCATCGTTTGGGGGCTCATCTTTTGGGCGATAGCCAGGTATCGCCGCAAAGGAGACGAAATCCCCCGTCAATTTCACGAACATATTCCCTTGGAAATTATCTATACTACGCTCCCCATCATCATCATCGGCGTGCTGTTTTACTTCACAGTGGTAACGGAAAACGAAGTAGATGCCGTTTCGAGCCACCCCAATGAAATAGTTCATGTCTTGGCCTACAGGTGGGGATGGCGTTTTAGCTATTACGGTCAGAATAACAAGTCCCAGGGAGTCATGATCCAAACGGCGGCCGAACCCAAGTTATTGGCGCAACCGGCTACTTCCAGTCAGTATCCGCAGTTGGTTATACCTGAAGGCGAAACAGTCAGAATCGTTCTCAATTCGGCCGACGTCGTACACGGTTTCTATATACCGGCTTTCAATTTCAGCCGCTATGCGCTGCCCGGTGTAACAAATGTGTTTGATTTTACACCTACACAAATTGGTGTATTCAGAGGGCAATGCAGCCAGTATTGTGGTTTATATCACTCAGAAATGTTGTTTAGTGTCAAGGTGGTATCACCCGGTGCCTTTACAAAATGGGTTAGTAGCCAGCAAATTACCCAGAACCAGCCAGGAGGATCCAGATGACTTTGCTTGCAGGAAGACCAGCCGTCGCTGCGGCGGGTGCTCACGGTGAAGAAGAGCACGGCCCCAGCGGCATATTAAAATGGATAACCTCTACAGACCACAAAGTCATAGGTAAAAGTTACCTGATTACGTCATTTTTGTTTTTCTGCGCGGCCGGTTTGATGGCTGTTATCATGAGAACCCAGTTGGCATCTCCTGACGCAACTGTGGTATCTCAGCACGCCTACAATGAGCTTTTCACGATGCATGGGAGTCTCATGCTCTATCTTTTTGCCGGTCCTTTTGCTTTCGGCGGATTGGCAAACTACATCGTTCCGCTGCAAGTGGGCGCACCGGATATGGCTTTTCCTAGGCTAAATGCCCTTAGTTACTGGCTCTATTTGAGTGGCGGATTAATTATGCTCGGGGGCTTCCTGACTGTCGGGGGAGCCGCCGACTTCGGTTGGGTGGCTTACGCACCTTTGTCAAATGCCGTCAACTCACCGGGGGCCGGGCCGGATATGTGGATCGTGGCTTTAGTACTGACAGGTTTCTCGGCCATATTTACCGGTGTTAACTTAGTGGCGACGATATTTTATTTGCGTGCACCGGGTCTCACTATGTTCAGGCTACCTATTTTTACCTGGAACATGTTGGTTACGGCCATTTTAATTCTGATAGCTTTCCCTGTTTTGACTGCCGCTCTGGTTATGCTCTGGGCGGACCGACATTTGGGAACGCATATCTTTGAAGTGGCCGGCGGCGGAGTTCCGGTGCTCTGGCAGAACCTGTTTTGGTTTTTCGGTCATCCGGAGGTCTATATTTTGGCTCTGCCCTACTTTGGTGTGGTGACGGAAATCATACCGGTTTTTTCCAGAAAGCCGACTTTTGGTTACAGAGGGATGATTTTTGCCACCATCTCCATTGCCGCTCTTTCTACAAGTGTGTGGGCGCACCACATGTTCACCACGGGTGTGGTTTTGTTGCCGTTCTTCAGTTTGATGTCTTATCTGATAGCCGTGCCCACCGGTATCAAATTTTTCAACTGGATAGGTACGATGTGGCGCGGTTCGGTGCGTTATGACACCCCGATGTTGTTTGCCACAGGCTTTTTGATAGTATTCCTATTCGGCGGAGTAACGGGTATTTTCTTGGCTTCGCCACCCATTGACTTTGCCACTCACGACACTTATTTTGTTGTGGCTCACTTCCACGAGGTCCTCTTTGGTTCCGCTGTGTTCGCTGGTTTTGCCGGTATCTATTACTGGTATCCGAAGATTACCGGCAGAATGTTGAATGAAAAGTTGGGCAAAACGAGTTTTTGGTTGATGTTCATAGGTTTTTGGGTGACATTCATACCGCAGTATCTACTTGGGTTGCACGGCATGCCGCGAAGAATAGCCGAATATTCAGCAAGCACCGGATGGACTACGCTCAACAGAGTATCAACCGGCGGAGCTTATATACTGTTTTTGTCGGTGGCCGTTATGCTGGTGAATTTTTGGGTGGCGTGGCGAAAGCCGGTTCCGGCTATCGGAAACCCTTGGGATGGCCATACGCTGGAGTGGGCTACCACTTCTCCTCCGCCGTCACATAATTTCTATGCACTGCCGCCCGTTAGATCCGAGCGGCCGGTATGGGATTTGAATCATCCCAATCATCCCACAATATCTCACGAAGATAAAAAGCAAGTTTCAGAAAAAGAGCTGGCAGGAGTGATCGCTGGATCCGATAAAGGAGAAGATCGGTGAAAGACGAAGGCAGACTTTTACTTGTCATAGCAGTGTTTGGAGCGATCATAGCAACCGTCTATTGGTTCACCGGCTACGAAGACGGTGGAACCGTCATGCTGGTCGGGACTTCTTTACTGGGTTTGATGCCAGCCAGTTATTATCTCTGGTGGTCAAGACAAATGAAGCCCAGACCAGAAGACGACCCCAATGCCTCTCCGGCAGAGGGAAGCGGTGTGATCGGCGCCTTCCCCCATTCGAGTATCTGGCCTTTTGTCTTCGGATTGGGAGCAGCCATGGTAGGGTTGGCCCTGGTATTTGGTGTCTGGACTGCAATCTTCGGAATCGTTCTCGGTATCACCGCCGTACTGGGTATTATTTCGGAAAGCAGACGCGGCGGTAATATTTAGCTGCCGCTAAATAAGGATTTTATCTGACCCTGGCTTTAATTAGTCCGACTCGTCATGTATCATATTTAATGTGGAAAACCCCGATAGATCACTGATTTCTAAAATAAAAAATATTTCCCATACTGATATGTTTGGAAAAGTGTGGAAGTACGCAAGCGTTTCCGTGTTTTCTACCGTGCTTACCGCCGCGCTGGTGGCTATCTTTTTTGATGCGCTGAAATTGAGTGCCATTGCCGCCACCTTGTGGGCAAACGTGCTTTCTACTATTCCGGCCTATTTCCTCACCAGGAATTGGGCCTGGGGTAAATCAGGTCGCTCGCATTTTTGGCAAGAAGTGGTCCCTTTTTGGGCTATTGCCGGTGTCAGTGCGGTCTTGGCTGCTGTGGTATCGGCCGCGGCAGATGCCGAAGTCAAGCACTTTACTCACTCCCACTCTTTGGAAACCATTGTGGTAACGGGAACAGATCTTTTCGTCTACGGTGTCATATGGGTGATCAAGTTCTTTTTATTCAATAACATTCTGTTTGCTACTCCCAAACCGGCTGAAAGCGAAAAGCCTGTATCTGAAACAGCCGACGTCTGAGCGCTCCGATATTTACGTCAGGGTAAGGGATTTTCATCCCGCTTGATCATGTAGCTATACTCCGCAGCGAGTTAAGTTGATTTTGATTGCCTATTACCACCAAAACGTCTCCTTGGGCGATCTCTGCTTCCGGAGGAGGGTTGGTGATAAATTCTCCGCCCTGGTGTCGCAGACCCAGTACCAAAGTTCCCGTCAGGGCATGAATTCTGGCACTCCGCAGGCTTTCGCCGATGAGGTTAGAGTCGTGTGGGATCTCTATTTGTTCCAAGCGAAATTCCAAACTGCCATCGTGCATTACAAAATCAAGGAATTCGGCAACCTGTGGCTGCAAAGCCAGTGATGCCATTTTTGTACCGCCGAGATTTTGCGGGTTCACTATCCGGTCTGCTCCGGCTTGGCGCAGTTTACTTACAGCGTTCTCACTTCCGGTGCGAGATACTATAAAAATATCGGGACTGAGCGAACGCGCCGTCAATGTGACGTATAGATTTTCAGCGTCGCCGTGAAGGGCTGTGATTAGGGCTTTGGCCCGCATAATTCCCGCATCCAGCAGTACGTCTTCTTCTGTGGCATCTCCGCATATAGAAATGCATTTGCATGTCTCGATGCGTTCTTCTGAGCTGTCTATGACCACGAACCGGATTCCGCCCTGTTTGAGCTGGTTGGCGATAGAATTGCCGACTCTGCCCCATCCGCACAGGATAACGTGGTCTTCCATGTTATGAATTTGGCGTTCCATTTTTCTCTTTCCCAATTGCTTTGTGAGGTAACCCTCAAACAGCGTTTCGATAAGAATGCTAAAGGTGTAGGCGGCCGTACCGACTCCGGCAAAGATAAGAAGTATCGTAAAAACCTTTTCCCCTGCGGTAAAAGAATGAACTTCGCCAAACCCGACGGTAGAGATGGTGATGACGGTTTGGAACAAGGCATCAAGAGGTGTGTAGCCGAATGCGATATACCCCAATTCCCCGGTGACTATGACCACCAATAAACTGAAAAGAGCAAAGATAAGTCTTTTGGCAAAGCGCGGTATGATGAGTGCCGGCGACTTGAGGATCTGTTTTATCTTCATTATTTAAATCCACTCTGTAGTTTAATGAGATTTGTCGACCAACAAATCCTCTTTACTGTCGACTGATGGTATATCAAACGGATGAAAGGTATGAATTTTGATAGTACGACATGATAAAACGGAGTTTTCTGGCAGGGATGTCCGGATTTTTGTAAGCGCTATTTAGAACGGCAGTAGCTCGCTATTTAGATAATCATTACGATTGAACTCTTTATCAAAACGTCTCCGAGTCCTTGGCTTGTTGTTGTTATGCAATTCGTCCATAGTGATATTCTCCTTCTTCTAGGAGATAACCGTGTCCAAATTCGTGAGTATCTTCAGTCGCGCATTCGTTAGAACTTCTTCCCATGCTGTCCCAGTAGTAATACGATGACTGAGAGACCTTACATACTTTACAAAGTGCTTTGACTAAGAAATTCGGTCTTTTAGTATCGATAAAGCGATAAATCATTTCTCGCCTGTCTCCTTTACAAGTAAGGCCGAAAAAGAGTTTTAGGATTTCCTTCTCCATTTTCAGCTGTTCGTTTTCTTTACGAAGACGTCGGTTTTTTAGCAATGAGATCTGTTTTATCATTACTTAGGGCTTGGCTCTTTTTCTCTTCTCTGACTTAGATGAAAAGATTTCTATCCGAAATACCTAGTTCGCTTCCAACTTGTTTTAGTGATGCGGTACTCAGATAATAAAGCCTGACTGCGTCTCGTTTGAACTCTTTATCAAAATGTCTCCGAGTCTTTGGCTTGTTGTTGTTATGCAATTCGTCCATGGTTATATTCTCCTTCTTCTAAGAGATAACCGTGTCCAAATTGGTGAGTATCTTCAATCTGCTAAGTCTAGTTCTTTATTCTGTACGACTTGGAGGGCGATTGGCTATTCTTCGTACGTCTTCGGCAATACGGAAGAGAACTATCAGAATTTCAAAGGAAACTCTGGCAAATGCCAAGTAGATAATGTATAGCAGAGGTATCACAATGATACCTACGATAATCCCTTTGGATAGAAGGATTACGAAGAATGCTAATGCCCCTATGCTATACAAAACAGTTACCAGTGCATAAAGTACCTTTATAATCTTAGTAGTGATCAGAGAATTGAACTTAAAATCGTAGAGAGAGCGAAAGAAGCCCTTGTAGTCCAAATAGTCTCTAGGTATTTCACCAGATGAAGAAGAGTTAGGCAGATATGACATTACAATTCCCCTTTGTTTGTCAAATAAATACAATTAGCACTGAACGAAACTTTGTAACAAAGCACTCTTAGCTAGTTTTCAAAGATATCATTAAACAAAATTTGTGTCAACTGATTCTGTCTATTTTGCTGTATGTATTTTAATTACGGTTAGGATGTTTGGAAATGTTACTCTTCTGTCGTCGCAACTCTAACTGTGCCTCACCCGGTTCATAATTTTTTAATAATGTTTACTCTGTGTAAAATCGCTTTCAATAACTATTTATTCCGGTAAGAAGAGACAGCTATCTACAAGAGAGCCGGTTTGTTTGTGTCAAATCCTTGTCGTCACTTATAAATTGTTTTGAGCAGCTTTCTTATTTGTTTATGCAATCAATAGGGAAGGTTGTATGGCTGATCTCTGGAAAAACAGAGTTTTGAAATGTTTATAGGAGTGTTTTTCTCCTTTGATATTATACAACTGAGTCGGTTGTAAAAATATTCTTAAAGAGCAAGTGATTTTCCTGCAAAATACGGTCTACGTTTTGAAGACGTATATTTACAAACCGGTCAAACATTTGTGGAAGTAAAAGGGATATCAACCGCATTCATCTTTTGTTCAAAGACAGATATACGAGGATCAATATATCCTGGGACAAGGTGCAAATAATTTTGATACCGGCGGGGCGGGACAGCCAATCTTACGAGGGGTATGGGTCTTTTTACCCAACCGGTTTGGTGTCACGTATACCACTAAACCATTATTGACCGTCTTGTTGCTGTCAGGTATTCATGTGTAGTCCTTTACTATGGAGAAGAACTTTCAGGTAATTCGGGCACAGAATTGAACCCCAATTATGTCTTCGGTTAGGATTCTGCAACAGAGCGGGCATAGGCAATAAGTAGTGTTCCTAATTTACACAGAATGGATGAATCCTTTATACCCAAAAAGACCAGAATACTTTTTCGACATTTTACTAACATGTGGTGCACCTTTTGAAGGATTGCCCAAGACAGTGAAATCTAAGAGACCGTAGACAAGTTACTATCCGGCTAAGCCGGATAGTAACCAACAAGCCCTTGTGGTTTGGTCGTGAGATATTTAGAAAGCAAAAGAACCAAAACAAGGCTCATACTATGATCCCTATGTGGTACTTGACATCTCTAGCCGTTACCTCGTGGTTTGGCGCAGTTCCAAGAGAAGATGAAGAGCTTACAGCAGAACTCATAGCTGACGCTATAGCTTCTATAAGGTTCTAACTGATCCCGGCTCTTCTATAAATTTAGCCCGGTGACAGAGCTACTCACATTCTAGGTATTGGCCGCAGTCACAACCGTAAGAACGATAACCCTTACCTCAAAACACGGTTCAAGACCCTCAAATACTGCCCAGTATTCCCGGAACGCTTTGGCTGCGTTCAAGATGTCCAAGCATTTTGTCAGGAGTTCTTTACCTACTAAAACGATGAATATGCCACTCAGATACCTGTTACAGTCCCGGGGCACGGCTAAAGAAGTGTACGAAACAGGGGAAAACCCTACAGAGCGCTTAGGAAGCTAATCCGGCTTGCTTTCGCTCTCAAAACCCCAAAACTCCCAAACATCGCCCGGATCAATGAGTCAGTTGCAAGTGAGAAGGTTTTACAGAAGACATCTACAAAAAGTTTCCGAAAGGACATGACAGAGTCCGAATTGTAAATGAATTTACCAAATATAGAACTCGCTGCAGTTATTCCGGGAAACCGGACAAGGAGAACTGGTATATAAAAAATACCAGTTCAAAAGGAAAATACAGTAACAACAAGCTTACCGGTGTGCTCGGCACAGTTGCGATTTCGTAATTGCAATAGTTTACCAAATGTTAGCCTACAGTTATCAAGCCGTATTGTATTTAAAACCTTTACTGTCTAATGTATGACTATTGATGACTCAAAATAAAGGGAATACCAATGTTGTTATTAGATAGTAAAGGAGTTCAAGTAGCTTTTTTGAGCAAAATCTGTTATAGGTAAAAAAGGGTTATTACTCAATATAATTGTGCTTCCAAATCTCAAATAAGAAATTTTAATATTCTTGATACCTCATGTAATTATATTTAGCAAAGCTAATAATAAAGTGTAGCCCGCTATAGCAATATTTATCTTTTCTGCAGATAACGAAATCCAAATTGCAAGTTCCTTAAATTTTGAAAATCATCGGAGTAGGTAAAGGAAAAATATGGCATCAATAGTAATGAAAAATATAGAGAAAAAGTACAGTAAAAAAGATTCGACTATCGCTGTAGAAAACGTATCGCTCTCTATAAATGAAGGGGAATTCATTGTACTGCTCGGTCCTTCCGGATGCGGAAAGACAACCATTTTAAGAATGCTGGCAGGATTAGAAGAGCTCACTTCGGGTGAGATCTGGTTTGGAGACCAACTCATGAACCATGAGCCTCCAGAAGCGCGCAGCGTCGGTATGGTCTTTCAAAGCTATGCCCTCTATCCTCATATGACTGTATTCGATAATCTTGCATTTGGCTTAAAAGCACGTGGTATGTCAAAACCTCTGATTAAACAGAGTGTACATGAGATGGTCGAACTCTTGGGCCTTTCAAGCGTAATTAACCATAGGCCAAAAGAACTTTCCGGCGGTCAGCGTCAGCGAGTCGCACTTGGCAGGGCTTTGGTACGCGATCCGGCTGTCTTTCTTATGGATGAACCCCTGTCCAATCTGGATGCAAACTTGCGCGAACAGATGAGGCTGGAGCTGGCCCGTATACATAAGCGCGTAAAGGTGACAACCGTCTATGTCACACATGATCAAAACGAAGCACTGACACTAGCCGATCGCGTGGTGGTGATGGAAGGCGGACGTGTCAGGCAGGTAGGTACTCCCGAGGAAATATACGGGAGTCCCGCCAATACCTTTATTGCCGGTTTTGTCGGATCACCGGGGATGAATCTATGGACACTGGAGTGGAAACTCGTCGGCGACAGTATATTGATGGGTGAAGGAGCCATTGAATTGCCGCGTTCTTTCCTGCCCGTATTGGAATCGGCCGGAAGCAAAGTGACAGTGGGTATTCGCCCCGAGTACTTGGGCCTGTCGCTCGTACACGCCGACGTGAAGGTCAAGTGCAAGGTAGAGTTACTGGAAAACCTCGGAAGCCACTCACAGTTGCACGCCCACTTAATTAACGAAACCCCGGTCAGCCTGATAGCCCGTTTGGAGCCCAATACTTACGTGGATCCTGACGAAGAGATAGTGCTTACTACTTCGACCGGTGCCGTTCATTTATTCGATGCCGTAACCGGCGAACGTATAGACCTTTTAGGTGAAGATTACATCGAGAACGAAAATAGGTTCACACTGTCATGATATCTCCCAAAGCCAATACGATAATCGAAACGCCGGACAGGACTGCTGACAAGTCTTACTCTGTACCCAAACAGCAGCGGCAGAGGCCACGGCGTCTTCATTACTTCAAAAACCAGCTGGTTGCTTACGGGTTAATGTTCCCGTCTATGGCGGTATTTGTGATGTTCTTCTATATTCCGGCGTTTTACCTCTTGTATATTTCTTTTTTTCACTGGGGAATTCTTTCCTCGGCAACTAACTTTGTCGGTCTTGCCAACTTTCGTACTCTTTTACAGCAGCCGTTGTTTTTCCATTCTCTGGTGACGTCTGTTTATTACACATTGGTGATGATTCCGGCAACGGTTCTGCTTTCTCTCGGCGTAGCTCTTTTACTGAGAGAGGCGGTTACCGGTCGCAAACGGGGATCGGGGATTTGGCGAGGAGCCGTATTCTTACCCCATGTAACCCCGATAGTTGCTACGTCTATTATCTGGGTTTGGATCTTCAATCCGCAATTCGGACTGGCAAATTTTGTGCTCACTCATTTAGGCCTTCCCGCTCTGGGCTGGCTGGAAAGTGCGACCTGGGCCCTTCCGGCCGTGATGATAGACAGCTTATGGCATTCTCTCGGATTATACGTCATTATTTTTCTCGGCGGTCTTTCTATGGTTCCCCGTGAATTAATTGAAGTTGCCCGGCTCGACGGGGCCAAGAAGTACCAAATCTTCCGCCGAATTATTTGGCCGCTCATATCCCCTACGACATTTTTTGTTGTGGTGCTGTCTACAATCAACAGCTGGCAGGCGTTTTCTCAAATCTTTGCAATGACGGGAGGACCACACGGAGGTGCAGGCGGGCCCGCATTTTCCACGACTACGGACGCCGTTCTTGTCTTTCAGACCGCATTTGTTTACTACCACTTCTCCCTTGCCGCAGCAATGAGCTTAGTCTTATTCTGCATCATCATGGTGCTCACACTTATACAGAAATGGATATCGGACCGTGTCGTCTTCTACCGCTAGAAAAACCAGTACGGGTGACAAAATGACAGTACATAAAAATCACATCAAGCGCAGGACGCGCATGGGAGCCAGAAGTGCAAACCGCATGGGCAGACTGATTCATCAAGTTGCGATGGTTTTCGTGGCCGTACTCTTTGCCTTCCCGCTCTATTGGGTAGTCGTTACTGCTTTCAACAGCCACGGAGGGGTATTTTCGATTCCGCCGAATTTCCTCCCGGCTTTCCATACCGGAGCATTTACTTATGTACTTATCCATACCCACTGGCTCCGTTATATGCTCAATACGGTCTTTATTGCGGCTGCCACTGTACTGCTGGTTATCCTGACCTCCGCCATGGCCGGTTACGCCCTTGCCGAGTTGAAGTTCAAGGGTTCGGGATTTTTGTTTCTAATGATCATCGGGGTAATGATGCTACCCACTCAAGCGCTGCTGGTGCCCCAATATGCAATAGCTATTCATCTGCATCTCTTGAACACTTATGCCATAGAAATTCTACCTTTTGGAGCCAGCACGTTTGGCGTATTTCTTTTCAGGCAGTATTTCAAGGGACTACCGCGCGAATACTGGGAGGCCGCCCGTCTTGACGGCGTGGGGCACTTTACTTATATCCGACGAGTTGCCCTGCCGTTGGCAAAACCTGCCGTAGCCACTACGGCTCTACTCACCTTTATTGCATCTTGGAATCAGTTCCAATGGCCGCTCATTATGACCCAGTCTCATTCTATTCAGCCAATCGAGGTAGCACTTTCTCACTATATGCAGACTTTTGAGGCAAATTGGCGCAAGCTGACATCCGCTGTAGTTATTGCGCTTGCCCCCATAGTCATACTCTTTATGTTTCTCCAGCGCTACATAGTAGCCGGCGTAGCCGGTCGTGATAGCGGGGTTAACAAATGACCAGTTTCCTAAAGGAGGTGAAGTTACTGACAGTAGTTATATGAAATATATAGGCATATTTATACAGTGAAATTAAAATGTGACAGTTGATAACGAGAAGACAATAGCAGAAAAAAAGGAGACAAAAAATGGGTATATTTTCCAGAGGAAATAACCTAGTAAATAACAAAAGCAATAAAGTCAGTGGAGCTTCAGCTCTGTCGACGAACAAGACCATTGGGCGTTACAGAGAAGGACAAAAGCACAGAAGCGCTAAATTGCTGGTGATGCTGGCCGGTAGCGGTTCTCTCTTCCTGACGGCAAGTAATGCAGCATCTGTTGCTTCAAGCACTACCGCAAGTACGGTACAGCAGGTGTCGTTGTGGGAATCCCACAACGGTCCTCCTGTAGGCACGGAGGAGAGTAGTTTGATTGCAAAGTTTAATGCCACACACAAAAATATCCACATAAACCTGTTTGTCACAAAGGCATCATCCAAGCTCCAAGATGCTATTGCCGCAGGGGACCCTCCGGTTTTGGCTGAGATAAGCCACTATGACGGAGTCTATGTACAGGCAAACGCGCTCGTCTCTTGGAACAAGTTTTTCAAAGGCAGCTCCGTGATCAATCAAAAAAATATTATACCCAGCGTATGGGCCAACGGAGAAGTCAACGGACAGCATTACCGTATTCAAGCTGACGCCAAGTTTTCAATCATCGAATACAATAAGAACTTGTTTGCCAAAGCACACATTTCTTCTCCGCCTAAGACTTGGGGTGAACTTGCAACAGACGCAGCCAAAATTAAGGCACTGGGCCACGGAATCATACCAATCGGATGGAAGGATTCGTCAGCGCACATTCTTCCGGCTTTTGCAAGCAACGGAGGTTCCTGGTTAAAAGGCAGTATGAGCGTCGGCAATGCTGTTGACTTCAATACTCCCGCCGGAGTAAGAACGTTTTCTTACTTCCGTAACCTCTACGCTAAGGGCGAGTTGATCATAGATCACGGCACCGCCTTGAGAGAAGACCTTGCCGCTGGACACTTGGCCATGATTGACGCTACTTCCGCTGGCTACCAAAAAACTCTCATTGCTGTGGCAGGAAAGTTCCCCGTCGGAGCGTTTGTAGAGCCGGGAGGGACCACGGGACACGCATACAACTTGGATCAAGGTCTTGGTTTTGTCCTTCCCAAGGGAGCCACTCACGCTCAGGACGAAGCGGCATGGACGTTTGTACAATGGTGGTTTGAGCCGGCACAGCAAATCTCATGGGCCGAGGCAACCGGTTACCCGCCTGAAACACACGCCGCCATCGCTGCCATGCCATCCTCATTTTTGGCAAAGCACCCCGGTGAAGTTGCCACAATCCAGGCGGCTGAGTCTCCGTATTCTTACCCCAGGCCAGTGAACGATAACTACTCTGAGGTACAGGCGGCTCTCGATACGGCATTTTATAACGCCATTACCGGCAAACAATCCGTATCATCAGCGCTTGCACAATTAGATCAGTCAGGAACCTCCTACATGCACGGTACAAGTAAACTGTAAGATCTGAAAAGTTATAAACTGCACAGAGCAGGGTCACTCCGTGAAGCGGATAAGTGATCCTGCTCCGATGCTGTTACCGTAACTAACAGTCAAAACCACAATAAACTTGAACAAAATTAATTTGTTTACATCAATTACACACATAAAGCAATAAGCTTTAATCAACTTTTAAGGATTACAATGGAAAACAACGATTTCACATCAACATCTTACGACGATAGCCACAGCCATAAATTGTCAAACGGTAAAACTGAATTAACATTGAATCAACTGGGTGAAGTACAACCAGGCATGGCGCGTTTGATGATTGAATTATCTACAAGAATGTCAACATGCTGGTGGGCAGCTAAGTATGAAAATTTTGATTTAGCGAGATACCAAATGAGCGAGAGTATTAAATTACTAAAGACGTCTGTCATCTTAAGACCAAAATATGGAGCAGACGTAATAGAATTTATTGAATCGTATTGCATAAAGTTGCGAGACTCACTTGTGAATCGCGACTTGGTACTGTTCACCGAATTGTTCAACGAAATGGTTACGGTAGCGAACGAGCTTCATGAAAAATATGGTAAAGGGTATTTGATCTGGAAAGTTCCATCCACTCCTCCGGGAGATCTGGATCTTCGACCCCGTCAGACCGTGGAAGACTAGCGGGTAGTTCTCTTTTGGAATAGAGGGAAATATCAGCGAAAACGGAGGAAAGAAAATCAGAGATTTGCAGTGAGGAGCTACTTCGATCGCTACGGAGTCACTGCAAATCTCTCTTGATTTATGTCGGGGAAAAGGTACTAAATAATTTTTCTCTCGCTCTGCCGGGTGCCTTTGCCTTAACTGTACATGTTGCGCACTCGGTTTTATCGCTCGGCCGTCTCTCTTGTGTCAGTAGGTTCTATTTCGCCAGTCGGAGAACTTCTTCACCTATGCTTGGAGTGTATCTATCGTGACGGCTGTTATAACCGCCGATCAGACGGCCGGCAAGGCAGGTGGCAGCCTCAGACAGTCTTGTGTGTCGCCGGGTTTCTTGCGGTGAAACATCATGACTTGTAGATCAAGCTGCCACAGATGCCCGGGAGGGTGACAACTTCGCATCAGCCGCGGAGATGGTGCCTAGGATACAAAACAACCGGGAAAGTGTTTAAATAACTTGAAACATCCAAATACACATCGCCATAGTGTGGCAGTAATATGATCGATATAATTATCAAATAATACCTCTTAGGGGCAAAAGAGGTAAATATTGGGAAATCAAGGTGTCAAAGTCGGGAAAATTCCCTTTTAACCAACCCAGGATACTAAAGTTCGTTTCTTTTTATAAGAAAATAATATGCCTAAGGACGCCATGACGATTGCAATGATTACGGTAGGAGCGCTGCCGGTGTCATCGTATAAAGTGTACTGCGTTCTATAGCCAAGACGTGCGTAAATAACTGTCTGTCGCCCCAATTGGCTGAGTTCTGTTACGGAGCCACGCGGCGTGACGGCAGCAGAATAACCCGTAGTGGCCGCCTGTAGTAAAGAACGTCCTTCCGATACCGCCTGGATTTTTGAGGCTGAAAGTTCTTGGGAGGGCACTTGGGCAGAGGCATATGATGCGGTATTAGTGGCGACAAAAAGTATTTGGCCGCCGGCCATCACTCCTGACCTACCCCTGTGTGTAAAAAATGTTTCGTAGGAGATCAATAAGGCAAGCTTACCAAAAGGGGTTTTGATCATTCCGCTGCCGTGTCCGCTGACGGCATCTTTGGGCACGGCGGAGAGGTTGGCAAATTTTGCAAAAAAACTTCTGTCCGGAATATATTCTCCAAAGGGGACCAAATGTACTTTTTCAAATTCGGCTACAATTTTTCCCTGTGGCGAAAAAGCTACTAATTTATTGTAAAAATGCTTAGGTCCGTCGGGGGCGACAAATCCCGCAATGAGCACGGCATGGAGTCGCAATGCTTGTCCGCTGACTTCCGGGGTCAATGAAGACGTATCAATGCCGGAGTTGACCGATACGGTATCTTCCGGCCATAGGAGTATGCGTACGGCAGAAGATAGCGGTACTTTTTTTGTCTCCGCTAAGGTAACGTCAAAAACACGCTTTTTGGCGAGATTGGTGGGCGTGTTGCCAAGTCCTCTTGCTCCTCCGCCTTGAATGGCAGCAACTTTTATGTAGTGCGTAGGTTTTCCGCCGTCCGGTGCGAAAATGGAAAAAGTGATAACTCCCGTCAAGGTAGCTAAAAACAATAGTGAGAGAAGCAGTTGTCGCGGCTCTGTTTTGGAGTTTGCTCTGTGTAAAAGTAAAGTTTTGCAGAGAAAAGCTGCATATGATGCAACAAGGTAAACAAAAAAGACAATTAGGATGGGTCCCCCAAGACGCGCCAAATTAATGAGCCAGTCGTTGGTTTGACCGAGTGCCAAAGAGCCTATGGGGAGACCTCCGAAAGGCCAATGATCTCTGGCATATTCGGCAAGACAAAAAAAAGCCGGGAGGGTGAGAGACCTGTATTTTCCGGGCACTGTTGCCAGCCAACCGGCAACGCCGAAAAATAAGGATTCTACGACGACTAAGACTAAGTATCCTACGGCAGTAAAGTAATTTGCCCAAAGTAGCCCCAAAATGAACTGTCCGACGGCAAAAGAAAAACCTATAAAAAAAGCCCGGTTTTTGCTCATTGATGAATAAGACAAAATAAAAAATAAGATCGCAACGGAAATAAAGGGCATGATCCATAAATTGATCGGGGGTAGGGACAAAGCAGCCAGCACTCCGCATAAAAGTGCGATCAAGCACAGTAGAACTGACTTCTTAAAGGACCCCTTTTCTTTCACTGAAGGGCGCTACTCAGTTTATCGGCTGCAGCAATTCCATCGCTGATGCAGGCCGGTATGCCTATACCGTGATAGGAAGCTCCGGCAAGGGAGAGAGTGGGTATAGCTGCCGTCATGGAGTCAATTTTCATAATTCTTTCGATGTGACCCGTATTGTATTGCGGAAAAGCATTTTCCCAGCGAAACAGCAAATTCTCAATTGGATCTTTGGCGATACCGAGTATGGATTTGGTGTCTTTGATCATGGCGGAAGTAAGAGTTTCATCATCGAGTGTCGTGACACGGTCATCTGAGTAGTGACCGGCTGATATTTTTAACCATACTTCGCCCGTATCTGAGAGGTGTGTCCATTTAGAGCTTAGAGTTGTCACTCCGGTGATGAGTTTTTTGGGCTTGCGGGCAACTAAAAATCCTGTGCCGTAAATCGGAGGCATCTCATCAGCATTCCAGGCCGCCAGCAAAGTAGCTACGCTGGAAAAAGGTATTTCTTGGCACAGAGAAGCTATTTCCGGGAGCGCTTTTGCCAGCAAGTCAGCCGTAGCAAAAGCGGGCAGGGCCAGGATGAGGCCGTCAAAGTAAACTTTTTCTTCAGACATGTTATTTTGGCGGATAGAGACCTCCCAGTGTTTGGTGTCGCGTGGCAGCAAGGCTATCTCGGTTGCCTGTACTCCAAGTGAGATGTTGACACCGGCAGCAAGCAGATTTTCGGTGAGACTTTCCGTGAGGGAGGCCAGAGAAGTGTTCAAACCCAAGAAAGGTGGCGTAGTAGTTTTTAACTTTCCGCCGGGGGATGCCTGTCGCTTGTAGTTCCTTAGAGATAAGACGATGCTTCTTTTTTCAGAAACTGCTCTGGCCAGTTCCGGTGTGGTCGCGGCAAAGGACAGGTGATTGATGTCTCCGGCGTTGATACCGGCAATCAAAGGCGCTATGAGGCGCTCAACCGTTTCTTTGCCAAGTCTTTTATTGAGTAGCCGGCCGATGCTTGGATCGGGATATCCGACCGGAGGAAGCGACGCCTCGGTGTTCTCCGCCGCATCGAGAAGAGCGGTAAAGCTCGGCAGCTTTGCCGGCCAAAAAAAGTCCGTTGCCGATCTCAGGGCCGATAGGGGGGAAACGATTTGGGAAGAAAGTACCGAGATAAGGTTTGTGGGAATTCCCAGTGCCAAATCTATGGGCAGTTTGCGAAGTTGTCCTCGCGAGTAAAGAGAAGCACCTTGTCGGGCAGGTGCTACCAAGTGTTCAGACAAATTGAGTTTTGAAGCGAGATCGACTGCCGAAGTGTTTCTCGTCAAAAAAGAATCCGGTCCTACGTCGACTTTTTTACCCCTGAAGTCAACGGAATGTAATTTGCCACCGGTTCTGGAGGAAGTTTCAAGGAGGGTCACATTAAAAAGACCGTGTAGTTTATAAGCGGCACTTAGCCCAGTGATACCGGCTCCGATAATCAAAATGTCTTTTTTGTTTTGTCCTGTCTGACTCGGCATACCTCTCCCGGCTGGCTAAAGTTCATTTTAGTGTCAGTTGTATTTTTGCATGAAACGGCGCCAAGAATAGGCAACCTACTCCTTTTCCGTCAGTGAAGTGTCATGAATTAATTGAGCTAACGAGTTCATGACAGAGATGTCGTCGTTGACGGACCGTGTCCTGGAAAGCGATACCGAAATTTTACCCGCTAAGTCTTGAGCGGCTATGTCTATGTCGTAAAGCACTTCCAGGTGATCAGACATGAAACCAGCCGGGCAGATAATAATATTTCTTATGCCCCGTTCTCCCATGTCGCTTAGCACCTCCAAGATGTCAGGACCCAACCAAATTTGTGAAGTCCTTCCGGCACTCTGCCAGGCAATTTGCCATCCAATTTCTATGTCGGACTCTTCTGTATATGCGTAGAACCCTTTACGGAGTGCGGTGACATTATTTGTCATCCTGTCAGCCATTTCGAAAAGCGGTATGAATTCATATTCAGAGCCCAGTCCGATTTGGCGGGCAATCTTTTCCGCCGTTGACCTGAGTTGTTCCGGATAGGGATCCCCCATCGAAATAACTGTGGCGGGAAGGCTGTGGGCAGTAATTAAGACGACCATGCGCGACGGCTTTTTAGAGGCAGACGTATCATTTTCCGCTTTTCTGATGTCGGTAGCGTGAATGAGCACTTGAGACAGTATTTGGTTCGAGAGGAACTCTATGAGTGCTTCGTCCAAAGCAAAAGACTTGATAAATTGACACTCAATTCCATGTCGGGAAGCTGCCTCTTGTGCTTTTGTCATGTATTCGCCTATGCTCAGCTGCGAGTAGTGAGGAGCAAAAACCATGCCTATAAAGGCTGTTATTCCTTCATCGGCAAAACCTTTGACCGCTTCTTCTATGGCGGGTTTTGAGTGTTTGGTTGCATAGAGGACAAAGTATTTTTCAGTATAGAGTTCTTCCAGGCGATCAGTAATTTTCTTAACCTGTGCCAATGTCCTTTCGGTCAATGGCGAGAGGCCACCTATCATCGCATATCTGTCGGAAAGCTCCGTCAATTGTTCAGGGGTCGGAGGCCTACCTCGCCTTACGTCCGTATAAAACGGCAAGATATCATCTTGGGAGACGGGTGTGCCGTAAGACATGAGTAATACGCCTATACGTTGATTTGTGTCCATTTTTAAACCTTTTGGTATCTGAGTTTTCCTTATGTTCTATATTACGGTTGGACGTCATCGGAAGTCGAATCATAATTCCTGACGAAATCTACCAATCGCGTCAAGGTATCGGGATCGGTTTCGGGTAACACCCCGTGTCCCAAGTTGAAGATATGACCGCGGTGAAAAGAAGGAGAGACGCTTTTCTCATGCGGTGCACTTCGGCGTTTTGCATCTCGTAAAATTCTGCCGGCTTCTCTGGCTACCGTATCAAAAGAGGTCAGACAGATAGCGGGGTCTAAATTTCCCTGAATGGCTTGATTTTCGCTGAGCAAGGGCGAGACTTTATCTAAGGGGATGCGCCAGTCAACAGAGAGGACATCGGGACCTGTCGATGCCATGAGATCCAAGATAGCGCTGGTGCCTACGCCAAAGTGAATTTTAGGCAAGGAAGTGCCGAAATTTTTTGTCAATGCGTCAAAGATTTTTTTTGAAAACGGCCATACGTATTCCTGGTAATCATATCTGGAAAGAGATCCGGCCCAGGAATCAAACAGCTGTATAGCATGGACACCTGCCGTGATCTGAGCCGAAAGACTGGCAATAATAAGGTCGGACAGCTTATCCATCAATGGCGACCAAAACTCCGGGAGCGTATGCATAAGCGTTTTTGTTTTGATGAAATTTCTGGACGGCTTACCTTCTACTAAGTAAGAGGCTATCGTGAAAGGTGCTCCGGCAAATCCTATTATCGGAACGCGGCAGTCTTTTTTCAGTAAAGCTATTGTTTCTTGAACGTAAGGGGCATCCTCTTCCGGCTCATATTTTCTGATGCGATCGAGATCGGACACCTTGGCAAAAGGTTTTTCTATCACCGGCCCCACATTCGGTAAAATATCCAGTTCTAGGCCTATTGCCTTCAGAGGAACCATGATGTCTGAGAATAAGACTGCGGCATCTACGTCATATCTTTTGACCGGTTGCAGAGTGAGTTCTGCTGCCAACTCCGGATTTTTGACGGTTTCTAAGATGGATAGAGTTCCGCGTGCCAGGCGGTATTCCGGCAATGACCGGCCGGCTTGGCGCATGAACCAAACGGGAGTGCGGTCCACCGGTTGATTCAGGCATGCTTTGATAAAACGTGAGTTGTCGGGTGAGTCCATTGAGCGTCCTTATTTTTAGTACAAAAGTCTTCTTTGAAAGAATTGATTCCAAGGGCAACTTTTAGCAGAAGTATCCAAAACGGCAGTATCGTTGTGGTTCGTTTGTGTCGTATAAATATTATTTAAAAATTTTATCGAATTTTTTCCAATTTGTTTTGTCTTAGTTTGCATAAGTGTCATAAATCAGGCTACTCTTTTTGGATATTGCCCATTAGTTCATCATGGTACAAAATCATGGTGGTTATAATGACAAATAAGCAAATGTAAGAACTCAGAAAGCGAAACAGTTGTGACAGACATAGTTGTGCCCGGTCAAGGACAACCCAGTGTAGCACCTGCGGCTAGTCATGCCAAGCAGGAAAGACCGCAACTCCTGGCGGTAGGCGTAATTATTTGGCTCGGCTCGGAATTTATGTTCTTTAGTGGTCTTTTTGCGGCGTTCTTTACCATAAGAGCTCACGCTACGGTCTGGCCGCCTCCCGGGACAAAGCTCGATACTTATCAGGCTCTCGCCTTTACCTTTGTGCTCTTGGCTTCCTCTCCGACAATGCAGCTGGGAGTTTGGGCACAGGAACGCGGTGAGCGCGCTAAAGCAAGAGCCTGGATTGTGATCAGTTTTTTGCTTGGAGCGGCATTTGTCGCCAATCAGGCATATGAATGGAAGACACTGCCTTTCAGACCCAGCACAAACGCTTATGGATCGCTCTTTTACCTCATGAGCGGTTTGCACGGTTTGCACGTTATTTTGGGCCTCGTGGCGATGATATTTTTGCTGATACGTTTGTCTGGTCCAAAAGGTGATCCGGGAGAGACACCGGTATTTCAAGCCGTGAGTTACTATTGGCACTTTGTGGACATAGTCTGGATAGCGCTTTTCAGTTGTCTGTTTTTACTTTCGTAGGCGATGACGTATACGTCTGCCAAGCGTTGATTTTTGCCCTATTGGGAAAAGGTTTCTGAAGTATTTTGTGGTATATGGATTGGAGTCGCATTGATTGAGGCCATAAAGAAAAGGATAAAAATCCATTTCAAGGCTATAGTAAAATATAATAAGGTCGCCGGATTGCTGGTTTTTGCTCTGGCTCCTGTTTTGCTTACCCAATTTTTAGTCGCACTTCCGGCCGTGGCTTCCGTCGGCTCACACCTGAGCCGTCATGAGTCCCAAAGACAGAGCAACATGAGCCAAGCCACAGCCGCAGCGGCAGCGGGAGCCAAGACCCCGCAGTTGCAAGAGGGTCGAACGCTTTTTGACGAAAATTGTTCCAGCTGCCACGGGGTTGATGCCGCCGGATCTAAGCTCGCTCCCGGTTTGCATGGCTTGGGTGCCGGAGTAGTGAATCTGTGGGTATCGTCGGGTTGGATGCCTCTTGCCAATCCCGGAGCCGAACCGGCCAGAAAACCGGCCCTTTTTGATCTACAGCAGACCAATGCCATAAGTGACTATGTGGCAAGTCTCTCTCGTGGCGGTATTCCTATACTCTATCCGAACCTCAAAGGAGCCAGTGTCACGGAAGGTTTTTCAATTTTTGCGTTGAACTGTGCACCCTGTCACACCATTACGGGCGCCGGTGACGCTCTTTCCAATGGTCTTTACGCACCACCTCTGCACGGTCTTACTTCTACTCAGGTGGCAGAAGCCGTCAGATCCGGTCCCAACAATATGCCGGTCTTTTCTACCGGGGTCATATCAAAAAGCCAGTTGAAAGATCTTGTGGCATACGTAACCAAGTACATAGAACACCCGGACAATCCGGGCGGCGTAGGTCTTGGCGGCGTAGGTCCGGTGGCTGAAGGATTTATAGGTCTTTTTGTCGGAGTCGGTCTTTGTCTGCTGGTAGCTTTTTGGATAGGCGACAGAACGGAAAAAGAAGAAGATAAAGGTCACAAGAAGTCAGAAACAGGAGTACAACATGCCTGATGTAACCGAGGAGCATCCCAATCTGGAGTCAGTTTCTCTCGATGCCCCCCAATTCGAAGTAGCGGCAAAAAACGTTAAGCGAACGGAATACGTTACTTTTGGGGCTTTTATTCTGGGCTTTATTGGATTTGCTGCTTTTGGAGCGGCTTACACCCAAAACGCACCCACTTATATGCTGGGTCTTACTATAGGACTGGGTCTGTTTTTCTTTGGATTCGGTTTAGTGAGTTGGGGTAAGTATTTGATGCCGCAAGGTCCTTTTTCCGAGCCACGACCTTTGATGGAAACGACGGAGCAGGAAAGAGAACTGCTCAAAGCCGATTTTACTTCCAGAGGTAAAGTTGCCATAAAAAGACGCAGTTTTCTGGTCAAGGCGATGGCAGCAGCCGGCGGCGTTTTTGGGATTGTGGCGGCATTCCCTCTTATCAGATCTCTCGGGCCTTTGCCAAAGAATTCCCTGATGACCACCAAATGGCGGAAAGGCTCTTATCTCACGACAATCTACGGGGACAAGGTACGCCCGTCCGATCTGGAAGTCGGCGGGATAGTAACAGTATTCCCGGAAGATGATTTAGGGTCGGCTATTTCGCAGACTATCCTGCTGAGAGTCAAAGAGAGCGGTCCTATTGTAACGATGCCGGGAAGAGAAAATTGGGCCCCCGATGGCTTCGTGGCTTATTCAAAAGTCTGCACCCATGCCGGATGCCCGGTAGGTCTTTACGAACACTTGGAGCAGCTACTGGTCTGCCCGTGTCACCAGTCTATGTTTAACGTAAAAGACGGAGCCATGCCGGTTTTCGGTCCGGCACCCAGACCTCTTCCGCAGTTGCCCATCTATATCGATTCCGACGGATACTTTAGGGCCAGAGCCGGTTATGACGAACCCATCGGTCCGGGCTTTTGGACAAGAGGCGGTACGGCATGATTGATGCCATATATAACTGGATAGATAATCGTCTTGCCCTTTCAAAATCAGGCAGACATCTTCTCAATAAAATTTTCCCCGACCACTGGTCTTTTATGATAGGTGAGATTGCACTCTATTCCTTTATCGTGCTGCTCATCTCGGGTGTTTTTCTGACCCTTTACTTCGTGCCTTCAGAGGCCATGACGATTTATCACGGTGCCTACAAGCCTTTGGACGGCATGCGTGTTTCCCAAGCATACGCTTCAACCATCAACATATCTTTTGGGGTACGCGGCGGTCTGTTCATGCGCCAGTTGCACCACTGGGCAGCCAACATATTTGTCGGTTCTATTGTGGTACACATGCTGAGGGTATTCTTCACGGGAGCTTTCCGTCGTCCCAGGGAAGCTAACTGGATGATAGGTGCCACTCTGCTTATCTTAGCTATTTTCAACGGATTCTTGGGCTATTCAATTCCGGACGACTTAGTGTCCGGTACCGGTATCAGAATTGCCTTTTCCATTCTGGAATCAATACCTTTTGTCGGTACCAACTTAGCGTTCTTCCTTTTCGGCGGGAATTATCCGGGGACAGACATCATTCCCAGATTCTTTATCCTGCACGTTCTGATACTGCCTCTCGTCATCCTGGGACTTCTGGCAGCTCACTTGGGCATGCTAGTTAAGCATAAGCACACCCAGTTCAAAGGACGCGGTGCTCGTAACGATAACGTGGTGGGCTCTCCCCTATGGCCAAACTATGCCGCCAAAGCGGGAGGATTCTTCTTCCTGACCACCGGTGTAACAGCCATATTGGCGGCCCTTGTTCAGATCAACCCTATCTGGCAATACGGTCCCTATGTGCCCTACAAAGTGAGCTATGCCGTGCAGCCGGACTGGTATATGGGTTGGCTGGACGGAGCCTTACGTGTCATGCCTTCCTGGGAAATACACTTACCCGGACACATGATACCGAACGTATTCTTCCCCGGCATCTTGCTGCCCGGTGTCACATTTACCCTCATCTACTTATGGCCTTTTATTGAGTCCAAATTTATTACCCACGACTATGCCGAGCATCATCTCTTGGATAAACCCAGAGATAATCCGATGCGCACGGCGATAGGTGCGGCAGTGTTCGCTTTCTACTTCGTGCTCTTCGGAGCAAGCTCTACCGACGTACTGGCTAATTACCTTCAGGTGTCACTAAATGTAGTGCTTTGGGCGTTCAGAATTGCCTGTATCGTAGTTCCGATTGTGGTATTCCCGGTAGCATACAAAATATGCCTTGAATTACAGCATCTGCCGGAAGCCGGCAAGAGAAAGCGTCATATGATCATCGTCCGTGACGAAGAGGGAGCTTACCATTCCGTGGATTCAGAAGAATACCCCGGATACGTCACCCCGGAGCTAGCGCCGGTTCAAATAGAAGAAGTGGACTTGAGTCCGGAGATAAGTGCCCTCAATGCTACGGCAACTCCCAAAGATACGGGTGTGTATAAAATTCCGAGAGACTAGAGATCTGACTTTGTCTTGAGCTAAAACTTTGAAAGGGTCTTAGGACCCTTTCATTTTTTTTGACCCCTATGTACGATAGGGCAATGTGTTTAGGTATCCCGGGTCAAATAACAGATGTGCTAGACGAGCACTACGCAATTGTCGACGTTGGCGGGGCCAAACGTAAAATCAATACGGACTTGGCGGGCAACGGCACTCTAAAGAGCGGAGAGTGGTTGCTCATCCACGTGGGCTTTGCCTTAGCCGTTATCGATGAAGCAGAAGCCAAGGCAACGCTTGCCTTACTTGAAGAAATGGAAGATGTCTACACTCAAGAACTACAGGCGCTCGCTGAATCACAGGTTCATCAGGCATCCGATGCAGAGGATACGCCGTGAAGTACGTTGATGAGTACAGAGAACAGACTAAAGCGGCGGCACTGTCCGAAAAGATCAGGGAAATAACTCCTCTGGATTCCCACTATAAAATTATGGAAATTTGCGGTGGGCATACGCATACCATTTATAAATACGGAATCGAGAGCTATCTCCCGGACAATATTCACTTAGTTCACGGCCCGGGCTGTCCTGTTTGCGTGATACCACTGGGGCGAGTGGATGATGCCATTGCAATTAGTTTGCAGGACGTCATTTTCACCTGTTTTGGAGACATGATAAGAGTTCCCGGCAATAAGCGTTCCCTGGGGGATGCCAAAGCACAGGGCGCCGATGTTCGTATAGTGTATTCACCTCTCGATGCTTTGCATATCGCAGAACAAAACCCATCCAGGCAAGTAGTCTTTTTAGCTATAGGATTTGAAACCACTGCTCCCGCTACGGCAATAGCACTTAAGCGTGCCAAAGCAATGCGGATCTCCAATTTTTCAGTCTTTTGTAACCACGTGACGATCATACCTCCTCTTGTGGCGATATTGGACAGTGAAAATGTTGAGATAGATGCTTTTATAGGTCCCGGACACGTGGCAGCCGTCACCGGCAGTCGCATATTTGCACAGATCACCGAGACGTATGCCACTCCCGTGGTTGTCTCAGGTTTTGAGCCTCTCGACGTTTTGCAGTCAGTTTATATGCTTGTCAAGCAATTTCACGAGGGGGTAAGAAAAGTGGAAAACCAATACAGCAGAGTTGTGAGTTATGGCGGTAATCCAGTAGCACTGCGTGTGATGGAAGAGACCATGGAAGTCCGTCCGTATTTTGAATGGCGCGGACTCGGTACAATTTCCAATTCCGGCTTAAAAATCAACAGTGAATACGCTGACTTTGATGCCGAAAATAGATTTAGTATTCCAGGCACCGAAGTCAAAGAGCCGCGTGCATGTCAGTGTGGTCAGGTTTTACAAGGCAAAATTAAACCATATGAATGTAAAGTGTTTGGAAAAGCTTGTACTCCAGAGAAACCTATAGGGACCTGCATGGTTTCCGCAGAAGGGGCATGCGCTGCTTATTATAACTATGGGAGATTCATGGAGATTAATGCAAAATTAGTTAAGTCCACAAAGTAAATGGAAGGTATATAGATGCCTCTTGCAAAGCAAATAAGTGACACGAAAAAAAAATTCATTACTATGCCTGTGGGTTCGGGCGGAAAAGCCACAAAAACATTTATCAATACTCTGCTTTTGCCGAGATTTGCCAATGCCCGGCTCAACGTCTTAGGTGACGGAGCGCTGCTGGATACTTCGGGAGACAGGCTTGCGTTTACGACAGATTCTTTTGTGGTCTCGCCGCTCATTTTTCCAGGCGGTTCTATAGGAGATTTAGCCGTCAATGGCACATTAAATGACCTGGCCGCTTGCGGTGCTAAACCTCTTGCTTTGTCACTGTCGCTAATTTTGGAAGAAGGCCTGTCTCTTGTGGTATTGGAAGAGGTTTTGGATTCGATCCAAGCTGCACTAAACAAAGCCGGTGTGGAGATTGTCACGGGGGATACCAAAGTTGTGGAGAAGGGAAAAGCCGATGGATGCTATATCAATACTTCCGGTATAGGTATTGTGCATCAAAATTCACGCAATTTGGGTCCGAAGAATATTTCCGTAGGGGACGACATCATCGTTACCGGACCGATCGGAGATCACGGAACGGCAATTATGCTGGAGCGTGGCAATCTGGGTATAGAGGCCGACGTAAAATCGGATACGGTAGCTCTGGCGGAGCCGTTGGGCGCCCTGATGGATCAATACGGCTTGTCGCTGCACGCGATGCGAGATCCCACCAGAGGAGGACTGGCCACCGTACTCAACGAAATGGCTGAAAGTTCAAACGTGGGTATCGAAATAGATGAGTCACAAGTGCCTGTGCGCGATGAGGTGCGAGCTGTGGCTGATTTATTGGGGATAGACCCTCTTTATATAGCTTCGGAAGGTCGAATGGTAATTTTTGTGAATCCGGAAGAGACGGAAAATATTGTAAAAATCTTAAAAAGCTATCCGGAATCTGAAAACATGGCAGTGATTGGGAAGGCTGTAGCAGAGCACCCCGGTTTTGTTTTGCAAAATACTTCTTTCGGAGGTCAACGGATAATAGATTTATTGACAGGTGATCCGCTGCCAAGAATTTGTTGAAAAAATCGATATGGTGAAGAATATAAGGGATTCTGGGTTAAACATGCCTATCGATGTCGTTGAATGCCGGGGCTCTGTCCGTTTTCGGATCTATATTACCGGGATTGTACAGGGGGTAGGGTTTCGACCTTTTGTTTACAATACTGCAATCTTATACGGTATAAAAGGTTGGGTAATGAATGATACCAACGGAGTTTTAATAGAAGCAGAAAGCTCCATGGATAAAATGGCAATTTTCTTGGCCGCCATAGAGAACAACCCTTTACCTCTGGCACATATCGATGCCATCAAAATTGAGACCTTAGATCCTTTGGGCGAAGAGACGTTTAGCATCAAAACGAGCAATTATGCACGACATAAAGATACTCTCATCAGCCCGGATATAGCTACATGTGAGGACTGTCTGAAGGAACTTTTTGACGAAAACGACAGAAGGTATCGTTACCCTTTTATCAATTGCATAAATTGCGGACCAAGATTTTCAATCACCACGGACATCCCCTATGACAGGGAAAATACCACCATGCGCGAATTTGAAATGTGTGCTGAGTGTAAAAGAGAATATGAAGATTATACAAATAGGCGCTTTCATGCGCAGCCGATAGCTTGTCCCAAGTGCGGTCCCAGTCTCAAGTTGTATGATTTTAGGTCTGAGTGTGAAGTCAAGACAAGTAACATATATACTTTTATTGCAAATGAAATACAAAAAAATAAAATTATTGCCATCAAAGGTATCGGCGGGTATCATCTCTGTTTATCTGCCGTCAGTGAAAAGGCCTGTACCGAACTAAGGACGCGAAAGCGTCGTTATGCCAAACCGTTAGCTGTAATGGTAAAGGATATAGAGACAGTAAAGCAAATATGTGACCTATCAGAGGAGGAGGAAGCAGTTTTGCTTTCTCCCGAACACCCCATAGTGCTGCTAAGAAAAAAAGAGGACTCTTTGATTAAAATAGCTTTTGGGGTGGCTTTTGGCAGCCAATATTTAGGTGTCATGTTGCCCTATACTCCGTTGCATCATCTACTTCTTTCAGAAGTCGAGATGCCCCTTGTCATGACAAGCGGCAATTTATCTGACGAGCCCATCGAATATCTAGACGATGAAGCCAAAGAACACTTGTGTAATATAGCCGATTTTATGCTGTCGCATGACAGAGGCATAGCTATTCGCGTGGACGACTCAGTGACCCATGTTATCGATCACAAACCTTACTTCATAAGGCGTTCCCGGGGCTTTGCACCAAGACCTATTAAACTGCCTTTTAGTGTTCCGCAAGCAATTCTTGCTTGTGGTGCTGAATTGAAAAGTACTTTTTGCCTGGCAAAAGGTGAGTACGCATTTTTATCACACCACTTGGGAGACTTAGAAAATTATAAAACATACGTTAGTTTTAGTGACGCTATAAAGTATTACGAATACATATTTGACGTAGATCCAAAAATTATTACATATGATCTGCATCCTGAATATCTTTCGACAAAATTTGCCTATGAAAAAGCCGGAGTCGACCCCGATCCTTTCAGCTCTTCTTTACCCGAACAAGAAAGCTATATGCGTACAACATATCCGGAACAAAAAGGAAATGGGCTATTGGGCGTATACCACCACCACGCCCATGTGGCGTCCTGCATGGTGGATAACAACCGCTTTGACAAAGTAATAGGTTTTGCCTTTGACGGCTCCGGTTATGGAACCGACGGGAGTCTATGGGGCTCAGAAGTTTTCATAGCCGACTTTAAGAGTTTTCAAAGACTTGCTTCTTTGGCTCCGATTCCACTTTTAGGTGGCTCGCAGGCCGTAAAGGAGCCGTGGAGGATAGCAGCTTATCATATTCATGCTCTTTATGGCGACGATGCCATACCGCAACAGTTATCCGAGATGGAAGTATATAAAAATAATGAATTAGTCTGGCCGGATGTGCTTTCTTTGACGGGGAGTTTACATAAAGTCACCATGACGACCGGCATGGGAAGACTTTTTGACGCCGTTTCATCTTTGCTATGCGGAGTAGATAAAATTGACTATGAAGGACAGGCGGCAATTGAGCTGGAGTCGATCATTTCGACAAACGAAAAAAGCTCCTATCCTTTGCCGGCAATTACGGATTTGCCTGTAAAGCTTGACCCCACCGCTATATTTGCCTGTGTTTTAGATGATATTTTTGCAAAAACTGATCAAAGTGTAATCTCTGCTAGATTTCATAATACGATAGTCCAATTTATTCTAAATATGTGTATATACATAAGACAAAAATATAATTTGGATACGGTAGCTCTTTCCGGTGGCGTATTTCAAAACAGGTATCTATTGGATCATACGTTAAATAAGCTCAAGCAAAATTCTTTTAAGTTACTCATCCATAACAAAGTACCCGCAAACGACGCAGGTATTTCTCTGGGACAGGTAGCTATTGCTGCTCATGTAATTTAGGTTATAACCAATGTCGCCTATCTTTTATCAGTCAACCAATTATCCAAATGAATGATAGGTAACTTTGGTGTCTGAAGGTGACATTATACCCTATAGATCCTGATACCTTCTGTAATACAATGCTGGCATGGAAAACATACTAGCTGGAGTAGCCACTACACAAGGTATTGATGAGCTTATAAAACTTTTACTCGGCGACGGGTATCAAGTAATAGGTCCGAGTGCAGAAAATAATGTAATCCAGAAAAAAGAAATTACTTCGGTGGAGGATCTCCCCAAGGGCTATACAGACTCACAAGCGCCCGGACACTATGCTCTCAAAAGAGATTCATCTTCACCGGAGCTATTTTCTTGGGCAGTCGGCCCGGCGTCATTTAAAGATAATTTATTCCCCTCTAAGAGCACTTTATTTGAAGGCAAGATTACAAAAAGTGACGTCAGCATATCCCAAAAAGAACCTTTCTCGCAAAAGGTTTGCTTTTTTGGCATAAGACCGTGTGAAGTCGCCGCCATGGCTGTATTAGGCAGAGTTATGGCCGGCGGACCCTATCAAGACCCTCAGGCAAAGTCGGTACGCGAGAACTCCTTAGTCATAGCAGTGGAGTGTGGTTATCCGGCGGAGAATTGTTTCTGTACCTCTTTTGATACCGGTCCGATGGCCGACGAGGGGTGCGACATTATCATCACCGAAATTACAGAAGGTGAGCACCGATTTCTCCTCAGATCGGGAAGCGATACCGGGCATCACATTCTGAACAGGCTAAATTACAAATCTGCCTTACCGGAAGATGTATCGGCAAGGGATAGGGTGATTGCAAAATCCATTTCTCAAATTGGGAAATCAATAGACGCTGAGAATACTCCCTCGATGTTAGCGAGAAATCTGAGCAGTCATGTATGGTCCGACATTGCCCGGAGGTGTTTGTCCTGTGGCAATTGCACCATGGTCTGTCCTACCTGTTTTTGCGCTTCTTTTGAACACTCCAATGGCTTGGAAAATGATTTCTCGGTTACCAGAAGATGGGACTCCTGTTTTGACACCGCCCATTCTTATATACACGGGGGTTCCGTTAGGACATCCACCGCTTCTAAGTACCGACAGTGGATGACCCATAAGCTTTCAACTTGGGTGGATCAATTTAATGAAATCGGCTGCGTGGGTTGTGGGCGTTGCATTACTTGGTGTCCTGTCGGAATTGACATAACCGAGGAAGTGGCAAAAATTGCAGAAAGTGAGTCAAAGTAATTCTTACTTATAGCATGTAAAAAATATATTAACAACAAAGGAGCATTATGTCAGATATTAAAGCCATTTTGTCAAAAGTGCCGCTTTTCAAGCAGCTTCCGGATGAAGCCGTCACGTTACTTAGTGAATGTGCGGAAGAAGTTTCTTTTGAGGCTGAGACACAAATATTGACTGAGGGGGCGATGGCCTCCACTTTTTATGTCGTCAAGTCAGGCGAAGTATCCTTACAGGTGCAGCAACCGCAATCTATCCCCTTGGTGATACAGACGATCAACGGCAATTCTCTGTTGGGTCTTTCGTGGATCAGTCCTCCCTACCAGTGGTCATTTGACGCAATTGCCCTAGATAAAGTGGAAGCCGTCGAGTTTCATGCTGCCTGCGTAAGAGAAAAGCTGCAAGCTCATCCCGAATACGGCTTTTTAATTATGCAATCTATCTTGGGGGTCTTCTTGGAGCGTTTACAGGCTACGAGGACAAGGATGCTTGATATCTATGGCGTGACAAAAGAGGTGATACCCGGTGATTAGCGCCAATCAGACTTCAGCAACCATAGCTGATTCCATAAATGAGCCGGAAGCGTCACCTTTTGTGCCGCTACCTTACAAAATAGTCAATAAGCACCACGATACTCAAGATATCGCCACGATCACTATTGAGCCTGTTGACAAGGCAATACCTCCTTATAAGAGCGGACAATTTAATATGTTGACTGTGTATAGGGTTGGCGAAATTGCCATTTCGATAAGTTCGCCTCCTACCTCCGGAAAGAGAATCGTCCATACGATACGAGATGTCGGAGCGGTGAGTCACGCTTTGTTTAATCTGGAAATAGGAGACGTCATAGGGGTAAGGGGGGCGTTCGGGACAGATTGGCAGACCGATGAACCTGGAGATGCCGACTATCTGGTTGTGGCCGGAGGTATAGGTTTGGCACCTTTACGGGGAGCCGTTGTTGAGCTAGCGGAAAAGGTAGCCGCTAGGCACAATGTCAATCTGTTAATAGGTGCAAGAGAACCGGCTCAAATGATTTATGAAACTGACATGAAGCGATTGGAGCAGATGGGTGTCAAAGTGTACAAAACGGTTGATATGGCCGACTCGGGTTGGAAGGGTTCCGTCGGATTGGTAACGGAACTCATTGAAAAAGCCGTATTCGATCCCAAAAATACGAAAGCCCTGATATGCGGACCTGAAGTTATGATCCGCTTTACTGCCAGAAAGCTTATCGAATTCGGTATTGCCGCAGAATCCATACTTGTTTCCCTGGAAAGAAATATGCAGTGTGGGGTAGGGCTATGCGGACATTGCCAACTCGGTCCCTATCTGATCTGTAGGGATGGTCCTGTGTTCCCGTGGGCACCGCCAGTCAAAGATTTATTATCACAGAAGGAGAGATAATGGGTAAAGCCAAGTTAGCGGTTTGGAAATTTGCTTCATGTGACGGGTGCCAGTTGTCAATTCTGGATTGTGAAGACGAGCTTTTGGCAATAGCGGACGCCGTAGAAATAGCTAATTTTACCGAGATGACCAGAAAGGTTATAGACGGACCTTATGACATATCTCTGGTTGAAGGCTCTATTACAACAGCTGATGACGCACAGAGGATAGTCGAAATAAGAAAGAACTCCGCTGTAATTGTTGCCATAGGTGCCTGTGCAACGGCTGGCGGTATACAGGCGCTCAGAAACTATGCCGATATCGATGAGTACGTCAGTGCGGTTTATGCCCATCCGGAATACATATCAACTTTAGCCACGAGTAGGTCGATCAGTGATTTTATTAAAGTCGATTTAGAATTGCACGGGTGTCCGGTTAATAAAGAACACCTCATAGAATTGGTGGCTGCTTCTTTAGCGGGACGTAAGCCGCGTATACCTCAATACAGCGTCTGTGAAGAGTGCAAACTAAGAGGAAACGTCTGCGTTGTCGTAGCGGAAAATATGCCGTGCTTGGGTCCCGTCACAAGTGCGGGTTGCGGAGCGCTTTGCCCGGCCGTCAAGCGGGGATGCTACGGCTGTTTCGGTCCGATGCAAAAAGCAAATACAACATCGCTGGCAATTCGTCTCAAAGAAAATGGCGCGGATGAAGACAAACTTCACAGGATGTTTAAGACGTTTAATGCCACGAAATTTGAAAAGGAGTTTTCGTCATAATGGAAAAGAAAAAAATGGCTACCTCATGTGATATCGATGTACATGGCATTGCTAGGATTGAGGGGGAAGGTGCCCTTCATGTCCATATTGACGACGGCGAGTTGAAAAACGTAGAGTTGGAGATTTTTGAACCGCCCAGGTTCTTTGAAGCGTTTTTACGGGGTCGCGGATTCGAAGAGCCTCCGGACATTACGGCGCGTATCTGTGGAATATGCCCAGTGGCCTATCAAATGTCGGCGTGTCTAGCTATCGAAGATGCCTGTTCTGTCCAAGTCAGGGATGAAATACAGACTTTGCGCAGACTTCTCTATTGCGGGGAGTGGATTCAAAGTCACGTACTGCACGTCTTTTTACTCCACGCCCCTGACTTCTTTGGGTTAGAAGATGCAGTTGAACTGGCAAAAATAAACAAAAGCGCCGTAGAGCGCGGCTTGTTTATGAAAAAAATGGGTAATAAGCTTATGGAAGTAGTGGGTGGCCGGGCAATCCATCCCGTCAACGTCAGGGTTGGCGGTTTTTACAGTGCTCCCTCAAAAGGCGATCTGCAAGATCTCGTAGAGGATTTAAAGAAAGCTTTGGACTATGCGATTTGGGCAGTGGAATGGGTAGCTGCGTTTGACTTTCCGGACATCAATACCTCTTATCCTCTCGTCTCTCTGGTGCACGATACGCTATATCCAATAGATTACGGCACCGTAGCATCTACGGAGGGATTCAACGTTTCACCAAAAGAGTTCCTTGATCGTATCGTCGAAGAACACGTTGCCAGATCGAGTGCGCTTCATGCCAAACTGGACGGTGAAACCCCTTATCTCACTGGTCCAATGGCCAGATTCAACTTAAATTATGACCGCCTTACTCCCATCGCCAAGCAATGTGCCGAGGCAAGCGGTATAGAAAGGGATTGCAGAAATCCGTTCAAGACCATTATTATGCGATCTTTGGAGGTCGTTGTAGCGTTTGAGGAGGCATTGCGGATCATAGATAATTATGTGGCACCGGACCCCAGTTATGAGCAAGTCCTCCCTCGTTCCGGCATCGGTTATGGCGCCACTGAAGCTCCTAGAGGCACTATCGTACATCGTTATGAGTTAGGTAAAGACGGTCTTATCAAGGAGGCCCAGATCGTACCGCCTACTTCACAGAACCAAGCGGCTATCGAAGAAGATTTGAAAAATGTTATAGCAAATAATATGGATTTGGATCAGGAGCAACTGACCAATTACTGTGAAACGGCGGTGAGAAATCATGATCCATGCATATCGTGCTCGGCTCACTTCTTGGATGTCGACATCAAGCGATAGTCGTCGGTACTGATATGGACGCTTTAAAAAGTACAAAGATAGTGATAGCAGGTATAGGAAATTACTATCGCTGTGACGATGGAGCGGGTCCGCAAATTGCCGACGAAGTGGCAGAAATTACCAATATCGATAACATAGGTCCCATATCGGAACCATTGGATTTGATAGAGCAATTCGAAGGAGTAAAGCTGGCAATTCTGATTGATGCCATGAAATCAGGCGAGCCTCCGGGTACAATCAGGATTTTTGACGTTGACTTACTATCCGATACCAAGCAACTGACCAGTACGCACGGTATAGGACTGGGGAGAACGTTACAGTTGGCCGACGCTTTGGGTAAGAGTCCAGAAAAAGTGATAGTGGTCGGTATAGAAGGCAAAGTCTTTGGCGATGGAAATCAATTGTCACCGGAAGTCAGAGAAGCCATACCGGACGCGGTAAAAATTATTGACCAATTCATTTTATCGCAATCTTGATATCTAAGCATACGGTAGTAAACGGCAAGGCTATAAGTAAGTCCTTTTTTGGTGCAACCTTTGTTTAATTCCATTTCAGATCAGTTTGGGTTGCTTCAGGAATAAGCCGCAGACCAATCATTGAGACGATGCGCATACCGGACAAAGGCAGGTTTATTATTGTCAATAAAAGCTATTTTCCGGATTCTAATATTTATAAATATGTCATAATACACTAAATCAGTAGTTGCAAACTATGATCCTGCCGGTGTGGCGCAGTTGGTAGCGCAGGCGATTTGTAATCGTCAGGTCGTGGGTTCGAGTCCCTCCACCGGCTCGGTGTTTGCTGTGAACAAACTGTTTGAAATGTTATGGGTTTGTTACAATCACTGAGATAAAAACACTTTCGCACGGGCTATTTTGCTATGGTTAGAATGCCCAGTGTGTCATTGTGGCTAAAATGAAATAATTTTTTAATTGGTGAATTATGTGCGCTATAGTTTATACGCTAAGCAGTGATCACATACTTCAGGATGAAAACAAAAAGTACAAAAGGAGCACTCCCAAATGCGGATTCTTGTTTTAGGCGGTGACGGTTATTTAGGATGGCCGGTGGCGTTGAACCTATCGAATAAAGGTCATGACGTTGCGGTTTTAGATAACTTGGCAAGAAGGGGCTACGACCAAGAGATGGGTGTCGATTCACTCGTTCCGATACGTCAGCTGCAAAGGCGAGTGGCTACCTGGAAAGAAGTTTCCGGACACACCATCGTGCCTTTCATAGGAGATCTAAACGACTATATTTTTGTGAAGGAAACACTCCGTACGTTTGAGCCTGAGGCAGTTGTGCACTTTGCCGAGCAACGCAGTGCTCCCTATTCTATGATTGACAGAAACCACGCCGTCTATACCCAAGTCAACAATGTCGTTGGAACGCTGAATTTGCTGTATGCGATCGCTGAGCTGAATCCTGAAATCCACTTGGTCAAGCTGGGTACCATGGGAGAGTACGGTGCTCCTAACATTGACATCGAAGAAGGATTTATCGAAATAACCCACAAGGGTCGTACCGATATCCTGCCTTTCCCGAAGCAACCCAACTCGTTTTATCATCTGTCAAAAGTGCATGACTCCCACAATATTATGTTCGCCTGCCGCATTTGGGGCCTGCGCTCCACTGACCTTAACCAAGGTATTGTGTATGGGCAAACGACAGAAGAGACACAGATGCATACCGACCTCGAGACGCGATACGACTATGACGGTGTCTTCGGAACTGTGTTAAACCGTTTTGCTGTTCAGGCTGCCGTGGGTTACCCGCTTACCGTTTACGGCAAAGGCGGACAGACAAGAGCTATGCTCGACATTCGTGACACGCTGGCCTGTATTGAGCTGGCCTGCCTCAACCCTCCCGCAGCCGGTGAATACAGAGTATTCAACCAGTTCACCGAGTCCTTCTCGGTAAGAGACCTTGCAGAGTGGGTTGCCAAGGTAGCTCCTTTTGACGTCAAAATAGAATCTATTCCTAACCCAAGGTCAGAGCGCGAAGAGCACTACTACAACGCCGTTACTACCAAGTTACCGGAACTCGGTCTCAAACCGCATTTGCTTAACGACGAGCACGTGCTTTACTTGGTGGAAATGGCTTCCAAGTACAAGAACAGGGTGAACGTCGAAGCTATCAGACCTACGGTGAAGTGGAATTCCACCAAGTCTGAAGTAAGCGTTGCCGGAGGAGCGATAGGCGAATAGCTACCTAATCTTTACCGGCGGAGCGAATGCATAAATTACGCAAAAAACTTACTGTAAAGAAGCTGTCAGGAACCACTAAAAAGCAGTCGGCAAAAAAAATATTGCTACTGCTTTTAGTGGTTCTTATTTTCGCTCTTTTGGTCGGTGAAATTACCAACGATACCCTCAAATCTTCCAATTCCTACTATAAGATCAACTCGAAAAGTTACTTTGCCGCCGCAATTCCTATTTTGGAGGATTCCAATGTGGTAGGACAAGAAGTAACCTCTCTGCGCTCGAGCGATCTGGGACACACTTCTCTGACGGTTTTTGCAGCAGAACTCACCAGTCTGAAGACTCAGGGGCACTCGGATATCTCCCAACTCGACACTCTTGGCATTGGCGCACCTGACACCAAAGTCGCCGCCATGCTCTCCTCACTGATAAACCTGCGATATAGCGCTCTTTTGAATATGTCGCAAGCCATTAAAGTATTGTCGGATGCTACCGGTTCTATACCCGTACCGACAATTGACGATCTTGTGGAAGCGGGTAAAGATATCAGGAATTCCAATCGCGTCTTGGCGGATTTAAATAAATACATTAGGAAACAGCATTTATCTCATTATTCCCTTCCCCTTACCGCATGGGAGGCTCCCCTTGGCGTCTGGGATGCTTCCCCCATTCGCCATTGGCTCCGGGGGCTGTCTGCCGTAGCGTCAGGTAGCAGTGGTCTGGTGATATCGGATATTTCTACCTCGCCATTGGCCGTTAAAATCGTTGGTTTGCCACAAATCACCGCAACGACTTCCCTGCCCACTTCCTCTACGACGACTTCCTCTACGACGACATCGGTAACTACTACAACTCTTGCCACTTCGGCATCCTCCACGACCACTACGAAGCTTTCCGGGAAGCGGAAAAAAAAGACCTCTAAGACGAACAAGCAACACAGCCAGGTAACCGGCACGACTTTTATAGCTATCACATCTTCAACGTTGCAAATTCCACCACTACAGTCAACTTCTGTTTTAGCCCCTACCTCGTCGCTGGTGGTGAAAGTGGTTGTGACTGATCAGAGCGTCAGAGAAGCCAACGGAGCGACATTATCTGTAAACATTCAGGGGCAAAGTCCCGGTAAGACGAGTAAATCTGCTCCTGTTACGCTCAACTCTACACAAATCGTTCATCTACCGCCCCTTGGCTCTTCGGCCAGTTTGTATATAAGTCGTCGTTTCAAGCATCTGCATTTGGGAGGTCTGTACAAACTGAGCGTTAAATTGAGCGCCCCCGGTTTCCAAAGTTCTTCTGGTCAAGTTAAGCTACAGATAGCGTCTTCTTGAGAAGCTATAAATAAGACCGCCTTGTCATGATCCATGCGTATCATGCCAAGCGGATTCTGCCAGTCTGATCACTTCCCGCGGAGGCTTCTTGAGTTTTGCTGATACCACTTTGACGTCGTCAAATTCAATTTTGATTCTGTTTTGTGAAGTCTTTACTTTGAGCTCGTAGCCCTCTACGAAAACCGTATCGAAATGGCGCTGCAATTCATAGCGACCTACCTCTCTGACCCTTACTCCAAATGTTCCCGTTAAATGAAAAAGCAGCCCCATAAGTTTTTCTAAGTTTTCTCTCCCAGTCAGACAGGAAAAGACATTGCCGGGGCGTCCTTTTTTCATAACAGTGGGAGTTATCCAGGCATCCAAGGCGCCGGTTTCCAGACAACTCTGCAGACAAAAAGATAAATTTTCACCCGTGATATCATCCAAATTGGTTTCGAGTAAGAGGAGCTGCGAGTACAGGAGATCATCGTCATGGGCTGGGGCAACATGGGATTGGCCTATGATAACTTGTGCCAAGTTGGCAATCCCGGGAATAATGCGGGAACCCGCCCCGTAGCCTACCTGTTCTATCGATACTGGCGGGATCGGGCCGAACGTTTGGACCGTGGTAGCGAGTAAAACCGCTCCCGTGGGGGTAATAATTTCATTGTCAGTATCCGTGCCCTTGAGCGGAATACCTTTGAGGATCTCCAAAACAGCCGGTCCCGGATTGGTAATGGTGCCGTGTTCAGTGTAGATGGTGCCGTATCCGGTGGCAACGGGACTCGCATACACACCGGCTATGCCTAAAATTTCCAGTGCCGCCAGAGTACCAACTATGTCAATAATGGTGTCCTGTGCTCCGAGTTCGTGAAAGTGAATGTCGTATTTATCTCTGTTATGTACTTTCCCTTCTGCTTCGGCAAGTTTGTGAAAAGCAGCAGCAGCAGTGACGGCTATCTTGCCGGGCAGTTTTGCGGTTTCCAAGATAGCCAATATGTCTTTCAGTTTCCGCGCGGCAGAAGTTTTCTCGTAGTCAATTTGTACTTTGGTGGCCGCTATGGAGTTGCGCTCCGTGAGCTCTGTGTTCAAAGACCACTTACCTATTTCCAAACCGGACAAGAGCCTGCGTATTTCATCAGGATCAGCACCTGCGTCGATCAGACATCCAAGAGCCATATCTCCGGAAAAACCGGAACAACAGTTAAACCAAGCCACTTTAGAGGCATTTTGGCCTAAAAGTTTTTCTTCTTGTGTCGTGTAGTTTGAAGAACACATATCCGGTGCCTCGTGTCGCTAAAGCCATAGACCTTAGTCAGCTTTGTTGTAGGGGATGCCCTGTAAGATTCTCATTGTAGCATAAGCCGCACCAAAGCCATTATCTATACCCATGACGGTTATACCGGCAGCACATGAGGATGTCATCGCCAGAAGAGCGGTAATTCCTTCGAATCCGGATCCGTATCCGGTACTGGTGGGTACGGCTATCACCGGCACGGCTACGAGACCTCCCACTACCGAAGGGAGGGCTCCTTCCATGCCGGCAGCTACAACGACAATGTCTGCATCAAATAGTTCGTCTAAATGGGAAAAGAGCCTGTGGATGCCGGCTACACCGCAGTCGCGCAAGTAAGCGGGCTCTAGTCCGTAAGCTTGCAAAACGGCACCGCACTCGTCAGCTGCGGGCTGATCAGAGGTACCGGCAGTGATGATAATGACTTTGTGGTCCTGTTTTGGATTCTGCCGCCAGGATACTAAATAGAGTGTTTGGCGGGAGTTTTGTATGGGGGTGGCCTTACCCCCCGGGTGATGTCTGAGAACTTCGTCTGTCTGTTCTCGGGTCGCTCTGGTGAGTAAAACCGGCGAGGAAGATTTTTCCAATAGACTGCCGACGATGAGAGTGCATTGCTCACTTGTTTTGCCTGGGGCATATACGGCTTCCGGAAGTCCTTGCCTGAGTAATCTGTGGTGGTCAACTTTGGCAAAATCCAGATCGTCAAATGGTATGAGCTGCAAGTGTCTAAAGAATTCATCAGGAGTAATTTCTTGTTTGCTGAGCTGATTCGCTAAATCGAGAACGGTTTGTTTATTCATCTTTAACGGTCTTTTGTTATGCGGCGTAATGTTGTACTGCCATTACGGCTCGGCTGCTTCATCCAGTATTTCTGAATGCGTCTGTTGTAACGGTAAATTCTATAATCTGTTGTAACGGTAAATTCTATAATAGAGAGAAGAAGCTGTTGGATGCTTGGACATAAAAATCCTCACTTCTCGTCGGTATCCACTTTTCAAGAGACTGTTTTCCCTAATTACAGGTGCTACCATACTCATTGTAGTCAAGAGCTGTTTCGAGGAGTCAAGAGATTTTTATGGCAGAACACACTAAGCATAAACAAACAGCTGCCAAAGGCACACACCCGTTGAGAGTTGCTTATCTCGGTCCGGCCGGTTCCTTTAGCGAAGAAGCTTTATTGGGCTCTTCATTAGAAGGAATTGAGCCTCTGGCGACAGATACGATACCTGATGCCATCAAAATGGCTGACGCTTTAGAAGCGGATGCAGCTTTTGTCCCTTTGGAGAATTCGATTGAAGGATCGGTAAATGCCACTCTGGACGAGTTGATTTTTACTTCTGATCTCTTTATTACGGCAGAGGTGGTCTTCAATGTGCATTTACAGCTTTTGGCCAAAGAAAAAATGGCATTAAGGGATATCAAAGAAGTGATCTCTTACCCCGTGGCTGCCGCGCAGTGTCGTGAATTCTTGTATGCAAAATTACCCCAGGCTGAGCTAAGAGCCGTATCTTCCACTTCCGAAGCAGCGCGCATAGTAAGTCAAAGTCAGGAAAAGGCTATTGCCGCTGTGGCTCCGCTATTGTCGGCAGAACTCTACGGCCTGCAGGTTATCCAACACAATATCGAAGACTATCATGGCAATCAGACCAGGTTTGTGCTGGTGCAAAAAAGAAAAATACCCAAGCGCAGCGATTCGGATAAAACAACGATAGTTTGTTTTCAAAAAAAAGACAAGCCGGGTAATCTCCATGCCATTGTCGGACAATTTGCAGCACGCAGTATTAATTTGGCGCGCATCGAGTCCAGACCGACTAAAAAAGCTTTGGGCGATTATTGCTTTGTAATCGACCTGGAAGGTCATGTAAGCGATGAGGTCGTGAGCGATTGTCTTGCTGAACTGTATGCCGAACTTGGGCACATTAAATTTTTGGGTTCTTATCCCGCTCACAACAGAGCTAACAGAAATTTGGCTGAGATCAAAGAGACAAGGCATCAGGCTATCAAGTGGCTGGGTGACTTAAAAAGTTGTTTGGAAGAGGAAAAAAAGCAGAAGTAGTCACAGCTTTATTCGACATTTGGTGACAGAAGACTGTATAAATTGGCAACTTTGCCAAATGTTTCATATTGCCCCCGAAAATTCATATATTGTAGATTCCGGAGGGATGGCAGAGCGGACGAATGCGACGGTCTTGAAAACCGTTGGGTGACGAGCCCCGGGGGTTCGAATCCCCCTCCCTCCGCCACTTTTTGTAAAAGTGTCTAGATCGCTTTTGAAGTATCTTTGCTGCTGTAAGGGTTGGGAATAATAAGCTGAGGTAGTTCTATGTACGCTACAAATACGTTATGGGTCTTACTGGGCGCCGCCCTAGTGCTTTTCATGACACCAGGACTGGCGCTGTTTTACGGCGGTATGGTGCGTGTAAAAAATGTTCTTTCGGTCATAATACAGAATTTCTATGCCATGGGCATTGTCACGCTCATTTGGGCCGTATTCGGCTTTAGCCTCGTCTACGGTCCGAGCGTCGGTGGAGGCATCATAGGGAATTTGAAATATGTTGCTTTAGGGAAAATGTCTAACGGACTCGCAGGCTTTGCGCATCTGAATGTCTCGCCGTCTGCCGTGATGATTTTTCAATTGATGTTTGCCATTATCACTTTGGCGCTTATCTCCGGCGGTGTGGCTGAGCGCATGAAATTCAGCTCTTTTGTCGTCTTTGGTATTCTGTGGCTCTTACTGGTTTATATACCGATTGCGCACTGGGTTTTCTCTCCGGAAGGCTGGTTGGCGAAAAGGGGGGTATTGGATTTTGCCGGCGGCACCGTGGTGGAAATGAATTCCGGTTTTTCCACGCTGGCCGTCGTGCTTGCTCTTGGAAAGAGACGCGGTTGGCCGCAGGAACCCATGCGACCGCATTCGATACCGTTTAGTGTTTTAGGAGGCGGAATCCTTTGGTTTGGGTGGTTTGGCTTCAATGCCGGTTCTGCATTGGGAGTCAACTCTGTGGCAGTAAATGCTTTTGTCAATACACAGCTGGCCGCCGCAGCCGGTCTGATTGCCTGGATGATTTATGAGAATTTGAAAGACAAAGTGGTGACCCCTTTGGGCGCCGTTTCTGGTGCTGTGGCTGGCATGGTGGCTATTACTCCGGCGGCAGGATTTGTGTCACCCATGTCTTCTATTTTGATAGGGCTGGCAGCGGGCTTTATCTGTGCCGCGGCTGTCAGGGTAAAGTACAAATTTAAATACGACGACTCATTAGATGTGGTAGCAGTACACGGCGTAGGAGGATTTTTGGGGATGTTGCTGCTGGGTTGCCTAGCGGAAAAAGTAGCGGATCCGGCAGGGGCAAACGGTTTGTTCTTTGGCGGAACACACTTTTTCTTGGTTGAGCTACTGGCTATCGCAGTGACCCTTGTCTATGTCTTCGGAGTAACCTATATAATTTCGAAATTAGTCGACAAAACAATAGGTCTAAGGGTAAAAGAAACCGACGAAGACAGAGGCTTGGACATTGCCCTACATGGTGAAAGCGCATATACTACAAATTAAAAGTTTGAGTGCATATTGATGGGTAAATCTTTGTGAAAGAAGAGCCCGAGGTGGGACTCGAACCCACGACCTGCGCATTACGAGGGCGCTGCTCTACCTCTGAGCTACCCGGGCATGTACTTTTATAGCTTATGGCTAATAATACACAAAGGATATCGCTGATTTGCTAAAAACAATCGGATGGCTTTATTGATTTTGGTGAAGCTCTGTGGTGTGTCTCTGTTGGCAAGTTGATATCCTTTCCACCAACATCTTAGGTTGGCTTAGTCGGTGTCCATTTTCCTTGAGTCACCTCAAATCAAAGTTTTTATCTATTAGTCACCTATTGCATTTAAAGCATCAACTGAGGCCAGACTGGCTTAGGAATTAGAGATCGACTGTCCAGATTCGTAGACAATTCTATTACTACATTACCGACATATGGAGTTGATCAGATTTTGTGGAGTCAGGCAATGTAAGCAATATTACCAAATATTGGTTTTCTCATAAACTAGATTCATATGCAGGATTCATTGTAATTTGATTTCTTACCCGCCAGCATTTATCTTGAGATAGGATGCTAAGAACTTCTTTTGAGATAGAGGGGTTTTCTGCTACATAATACCGTACATGTTCATCTTCGTCTCTAGCTAAGTTTTTCAGGATTTGATTCGAAACAGATGGATTACCGGCAACAGAAAATCTGACATAACGGTTTTGATCGATTAAAAGTCTTTCCAGGGTTTTTGTCGGTGCATCTGGATTCCCGGCTACACTTTTTCGCACACGATAGTCCTCATCTCTGGACAATACTTCCAGTGCCTCCGGTGGTGTGTTGTGGTTTCTGGCAACACCTCTTCGTACACGATAATTCTCATCTCTGAATAATACTTCCAGTGCGTACGGTGGTGTGTTGTGGTTTTCGGCAACACAATATCGTACAGTATAGTCCTCATCTCTAGCTAATCTTTCCAGGGTTTCTGTTGGTGTGTTGGGGTTTTCGGCAACACAATATCGTACAGTATAGTCCTCATCTCTAGCTAATCTTTCTAGGGTTTCTGTCGATGTGTTGTAGTTTTTGGCTACATCACTTCGTACAGAAGACTCCTTATCTCTAGCTAATCTTTCTAGGGTTTCTGGTGGTGTATTGTGGTTTCTGGCTACACCAAATCGCACATCATAGTCCTTATCTCTAGCTAATCTTTCTAGGGTTTCTGTCGGTGTGTTGTAGTTTTCGGCTACATCACTTCGTACAGTATAGTCCTTATCTCTAGCTAATCTTTCTAGGATTTCTGTCGGTGTGTTGTGGTTTTTGGCAACACAATATCGTACGGCATGGTTCTTATCCTTAGCTAATCTTTCTAGTGTTTCTGTCGGTGTGTTTGGATTCCCGGCTACACCTTCTCGTACATCAGAGTCCTCATCTCTAGCTAATCTTTCTAGGACTTTTGGTGGTGTGTTGTGGTTATAACTAATTTGATTGCGTATGCTTGGACTTTTATCGTGAGACAACTGTTCTAAGATAGTAGCTGATACATCCGGACGTTGTGCTATGTAGAGTAGCATTTGCACTTCATCACTGGGTATTGAAAAGCGGTTATACCCATCTGACACATAAAACCTATCGACATCTCGTATTTGCCCTTCGTCACTGAGTTTTGGCAAGGCATCCATTGGGGTGTTTAGATGCATGGCAACACATTTTTTTACTTCTATGCTTTTATCATTTGAAAGAATTCTAAGTAAATCAGTTGTTGTTCGTGGATTCTTTGCCACACCGGCACGTACTGCGACATTTTCATCTGTGACCAATTGTTCTAAGATCTCTATTGGAGTATTGGGATATTCAGCTATAAAGATTTTGTCTCCGATATCTTTGCAATTGTAAAATTCTTCTATATTTGTTGTCAATGTAGGTTTTATGCTACGTGGGTAATTTCCTTCTTTTTTTGCTTCAGCGATTCTTTTGGCTAGTTCACTTAGTCGATAATTTGCCAAAGTTTCTGAGAATCCAGTTCTGGGATCAGGATAAATATCACAATCACTCGGACTACCCATACCTATCAGGTGAACTTTTTGCTCGGCTATCTTTAGTTGCTCGGGTGTTTTAGCAGATTGAATTTCTTCCAGTCTTTCTTCAAGCCACTCTATAGTGTTACCGTTTTCCAGTGGATCACATCTGATCAGATCGATGAACAAAATCAACATTTGTTCCACAGAAGCAGATTCTGTCATGACAACTCCTTGTCTTGGTTATGTGACACAGTATCAGTGTACTATGGAGTAGAAAGTGTAAGTTTGACACGAGTTTCATATCTTCTAAATGACACTCCTCAAAACGGTGACGGTGAGCCGTGTGCAATTCAATTTTCTGAATCTATATCAACGTTAATCCAGTAAATGTCCCACCACGGCTGGGTAACTCTATAAGGGACGCTGTTAGTATCCTGTGATGAACCTACTTGTGCAAGCACCTCTGCTGGGGTTGTTCCTACTGGAAGCACAAATTGATATACGGTGCCACCCTCAACTTTCCCTACCCAAAAAGTAGTGTCTTTAGTGAGCTTATAAACGGTAACGTATTTGCCGGTATTACCATATTTATTGATGTTCAGCATCCTCTCGGCATCGGCCATATTTGCTGGTTTTACAGGTGAAAAGAAGTTACCTATAAGTGAAGGATTTTCATCTGATGAAAGTCTATATATACGAGTACCTTCCCGTAATGTAACTTCTTTAGCTTTAGCTTCGCCACCTTGAAATGTAGCAAAACCTTCGGCAGGAGGTTTTGCTCCTGCACTACCAACCGCCACAATGCCATCTGAAAGAAATACTTGAGGTATAGAGACGGAAGTTATGCAGTTGATAAGCGACGATCCTGAGTCTCCACTCGGATCTATCTCATTGACAGGGTCTCCTCCTGTGTAGGTATATGGTTGGTTTGTTTCATCCACCATAGGATCAACTGATAAGAACTGAGCCGTACTTGGGTCGTAGTAGCGGTGGATTGAACCGTCCGACGCATGTCGGCTTGCTCGTTCGTAGTCGATACCGGATGACGTGCAGAAACGTTCGCAGCCAGCGGCGTCCGCGGTTACGGATATCGAAAATAGCGCGGACGCGTGTTTGCGGCAGTACCCGATGTGGGAGCGAGGAGGGGCCGCTGTTGTCGGGGCGACGCCGGTCACAGGAGTAGCTCGAAGGCGGCGATGTGCGAAGGTCGGACGACGGTGAAATGGCGGTGGTCGAGCGTGGCGATCTGTGTCACACCGAGTCGCTCGGCGACGGCGACGACGGACGCGTCGACGACTCCGAGCCCGAGATCTGCGTAGCTGTCGACCAGCTTGCCGACCCGGCTGCAGTCCGCGTCGTCCATGTCGAGGCGCTCGATCTCTCCCAGCATCAGAGACTGGAGGAAGCGTGCCTCGGCGGCCGATCCCAGCCTGGACTCGATCAGCCACGACGATTCGACGATGACCGGGACGGTGACCGCGAGCGGAGTGGAGGCCAAGGAATCAAGCAAGTCCGCGCAATCCTGATGCCGGGGGGTCGTCGAGGTCGGCCGCTCCGAAGATGACGCCGGTGTCGACGATGATCACCGTGGCGATCTTCAGACGTCTGCGGCGGTCTTGTCGGCGAAGTGATCGCGGATGATCTCTTCATGACGTTCCGCGATCGAGTCCCGGCTCCGGGATCGGCCGATCCCTATGAAGCTGAGGCGATGGCCACCAGTACGCGAAAGTGCGTGGGTACGCAGCACCTCGGCCGCCACGTCCTCGGGGGACGTCCCCCGCTCGGCGGCCTCGGAGGCCAGGCGTTCGGCGATCTCGTCGGGGACCACCACCCGCAGCTCGGTCATGACACCAATGGTACCTGGGGGCCGGAAGAACGGCCGTCCATCAGCCCTGGTGGAACCGTGATGGAGTGGTTCAGCTGGTCTGGTGGGTGCCGGCCACCGGCTGGAGCAGCCGCACCTCGGCGCCGGCGGTGTCGTTGCCGGCGGGATGGGCGGCGGCGTGCACGGCCCGGAGCTTGGCGATCGAGGCTTGAATGGGGCAGTCAGTTATTGGAACTGTAGGAGTAGCTGTGGGTGGGGGGTCCGGGGGGAGGGGTGGATAACTGTTGACTCTGTGGACGGTCAACCTGGCGCCGGCTGTAGTCGGCGGCGTAGGTCGTCCAATCGCCGCTGGCGATCTGCTGCCACTTGACGGCGACCGCGATGTGCACGCCGAGCATCTTGGCGATCACCGCCGCAGACGTGGGCCGGACGCCAGTTCCACGGGTAGTCGTTGGTGGTGGTCGCGAACCGGCGGACGAGTTGCTCACGCCCTTCGATCGTTTCCTCACGCAGCCCTCGGGCCAGCTGCTGGGCCCGCCAGCCGCGCAGCATCGCCTCGAGCATCGCGTCTTCGGGGCGTAGCTGGGCTACCCCGGAGACGAGCTCAAGCTATACAGAACCTGCGAGATCCCCGCGCGCCAACCCTCCACCTCTCTCCCGTTTGGAGGTGGCATCCTGCATCAGATGGGCTTATGCCGCAAACGTGCAGGTGGGCCTTTGTGGACAGATGTCCGGCGTGTGGCATTGGCTGCGCTTTTTGACCAGCGATCCTCGCGTCAGGCGCAACTTCTGAGAGTTCCCGTAGAGGGCCGTCGTCTCGAGCGTGGCGTGGCCCAGCATCTCCGAGACGTGCTCTGATCGCCGAACCACTTGCGATCTTGCGATGGCTCGCCACGACGATATGTCCGCTGATCGCCTTTCAGCCACGGTCGGCTCCTTACTCACGAATTGAGTCCTTCAGCCCAGCGCCGAGCTCGGCGGTGTCAGTGGCCTCCCCCTATCCGGATCCACGCCATGTCGTTGACACCATGATTGGAATTGGCCCTCGCGCAGAGACGGTGAATTGAGGAACCAGACCCGAGTTCCGAACCGCTCACTCATGAGCTTGTGAGCCCGCCCCATCATCACCATGCCGCAGACGAGCACGATGACATCGGCAACAACCAGTACAGAGGCAAGGGCGACTAAAACGACGATGCTATGGCCGACAACAAGTAGCACGGCCCAGCGAGCTGCGCACGCACCGCGTAGGCCTGGTTCCGCCAACCCTGTCGAAGAACGGACGGAGAGGTTCAGCTGGTCGGCTGGCCACCCGGAACCGCTCGAAGCAGTCGGATGTCAGCTTCGGTGATGTCGTTGCCGGCGGGGTGAGTGGCGGCGTGCACGGCCCGGAGCTTGGCGATCGAGACGCGGGTGTAGAGGGCAGTGGTCTCCAGCTTGGCGTGGCCGAGCATCTCCGATACGTAGCGGATGTCGGCGCCGCCCTCCAGCATCAGCGTGGCGCAGGTGTGGCGGAACAGATGGCAGCTACCGCGCTTCCCCGGAGCCCCCGCCGCGATATAGGCCTTGGTCGTGCGCGACAGCCAGTCGGCACACCCGAGGCAGAGAGGAACAGCACATCGGTTTCCTTGGTCACCAACTTCGGCCGTACCAGGTCCCCATAGCGGGACACCCACAGCAGCGCCCGGGCGCCGATGGGGACGTGACGGTCCCGCGCACCCTTGCCTTGGCGGACGAACGCGGTGCCGCGGGCGTGGTCGATGTCCCAGATCCGCAGGCCGATCAGCTCGGCCCGGCGTATCGCCGTCGAGTACAGCACCTCGAGGATGGCCCGATCCCGTACGCCAAGGTGCGTGGTCACGTCGGGACCTTGGAGAACTGACTCTGCTTCCTCGGCGCTGAGGGTGGCTTCGGGGAGACGGTGCTCGGCCTTCGGAAGGACGAGACCGATGGCGGGGTCGAGAGGGATGCGCCCGTGGGCCGCCAGCCAGGCGAAGAAGGCCTTGACCGGGATAATGCGCTGTGCCTGAGTACGGAACGAGAGTGGTGCGCCATTGGCCTTCTTGTGGTGGAAGAGGTGACGTTGGTAGGACTCGAGAGCGGCGAAGCTGACAGCGGAGGGCTCGATGATGTCGAGGGCGGCCAGGAACTCGACGAGATCGGACAGGTGGTGGGCACGGCCGGCGACGGTGGTCTTGGCGTAGCCGTGACTGGCTAGCCAGGACAGGTACTCCTCGGCGGCGAGCGCCAGCGGTTTCATTCCGGGCTTCCCGCTCTGGTACCCCGATATGGGTCTACCTTAGCACCTGTGACTACGCCTACGATTGCACGTTCGTCCTCACCGTACGCGTCGGTATCGACCGCGGGGTCGGCCGTTCTCCCAGCGTGGACGCCGCTTTCACCCCGCGAGTTGTTGTGGCGCACTGGTCGCGGGGTATCGCGGGGTTCGGTTTCCGGCGGGTCGGCCAACAGGTAACGGTGTTGGCGCCCTTGGCCACCCGGGAGGGCGATCAGGTACTCGAGGGCTACCAGGCGAGTCAGCCCAATGCGGACCTGATGCTCGGACCAGCCGAGCGTCTCTCGTAGCTCCCTCCGGGTGAAGCCGACCGACTCCGGGGCAACGCCGCCGGTCTCGGCAACGTCGGCGACATGGGCTTGGGCGGTTGCCAGGAGACGACGGGTCTGCGGGGCCAGGTTGTCACCGCCTCGGGTCAATACCTGCTCGGCCAGGCGCACCCCCAGGGCGACATCGTCGGGAGATGCTTCGACGTAGCGGACAGTGCGGTCCCCGACCTCGATCGTGTCTTGGCAGCGCTGATGCTGGTGGAGCAGGGCCGAGGCGCAGATGAGGCTGAGCAGCTTCTGGTGATCGCGCCGATGCCGGGTGGCATGGTCGGGGAAGACGATCCCTCCGGCGTCGGGGATCACGACCGGCAAGGGTTCGATGAGGCGTTGGGCGTTGCGATGCCGGGCTACAATGCGCTCGCGTTGCAGGCGGGCGACCAGGCCGTCCAGGGTGACCGCTTGGCGCTGGGCCGCCTGGATGGCCCGGGTCTGCGCCCGGTCCTCGTCGACGCCGAGGACAACGAGACGGTTCTGGAGCTCGGGGTCGATGTCGGTCGCGGTCGTCGTGAGCACAAGGGCCACCGGACCGGCCACCTGGTAGCTGCGCGTCCGGAGCTTGCCGGTGGTGGTGTCTTTGCCGGTCGAGGCGATCGACAGATGACCTTCGGTCACCAGCAACTTGAGAGCGTAGGACGCCCGGGATGCTCCTTGCTCTTCGGCCACGGCCAGCACCTTGTGGGCCAGGTCGGCGGCGCCGACGTAGTAGAGGGCTTGGCCGGTCACCGCCGAGTAGGAGGCCAGATCCTCTTCGGGCACCAGCTGGCATACCGCGTCGGCCAGCGTCGACTTGCCCGCCGCCGACGACGATTGGACCACGACCCCGAAGGGACGCTCGGCCTTCCTCGAGATGGTGGCCAGGTAACCGACCAGCAAATTGGTCTCCTCGCCCACCACCCCGAGAGCCCCCAGGTCTTCGACCACCTGATCGGCCAGGTCCGAGGCGGTGAGCAGCTCCATGGCGTCGACCCGCTCGTCCTCGGTCATGGCGAACACCGGTGCTGCGGTGTCGCGCGCCGCGACGGCCGCTTCGGTGGCGAAGAGCACCTCGGCCAGCTCACGAACCAACCCGGCGCGCTCGGTGTGAAGTTCGGCGACCGCCGCCTCGACGAAGGCGGACCGAGCCTTCGCCTGGCAGAGATCCAGGGTGTCGAGATGAAACCCGCCGTGCTCGACGTCGGTGACGGCCAGGGCCACGCGCAAGGTGTCGGGCGTCTTGTTGCGATCCGCGCCGCGCACCCGCCATTGGTGCGCACCGATGCTCACGTGCAACTCGGCCGCGTCACCCGATACCACGGCAGATCCGTTGACCGACGGGCCTGGAGTCACGCAGTCGGGCACGGCGACGGTCGCCGTGGCGACATCGGCGACCTTGTCACTGCGTACGTCATTGCCGACTGGACGGCGCGGGGTGGACGTGGCCAGCAGCGCCGCGAGCGCGCTCGCCCGGTCGTCCGCCCGACCGAGCACGACAGCCAGGGATGCCCCGGGCGAGACCAGCTCACAGTCGATGCCTTCAGCGGCGATCCGTTCGGCCAAGGGTGCCATGGCGTCGCCGACGATGGTGCAACGCTGCACCCCGCCCCGGGCCAGCAATCGGAGATCCGCGTTGTGAAACCCGCCGGGACGTCCTGGCGCGACCACGCCTCGGTGCCCGGCGCTGCGCACGCCCAGCGCGTCGTCGATCGAGGCCACCACGATCACCTCGGCATTGGTCGTCGCTGCGGCCTCGTTGAACATCCCGCCTGGAAGACCCGCCGCCCACTGACATTCAGACGAGGCGGAAGCCAAGCGGATGCCGCACAGCTGAAACACCCGACCATCGGCCGAGAGCACCGGGACCACCATGCAACCCCGGAAATGCTCATGCCCCGAGGACCGGTAGAGGCCGAGACGCATGAGCTGGTCACGCAGCTTCGCCCCATCCTTGCGGTTCGCTTCGGGCAGGCGATAGCCCAAAGTGCGATTGGCGAAGCCGATCCGCAGTTCGTCAGCCAACGCGTCGTCCACACCGCGCTCGGCCAGCCAATTCTTCGCTTGCTCTGAGGCTCTGCGCTCCCCCTGCTAGTGAGCGAGCACGGCGTCGATGACTGCCTCGTCGTCGGCCTCCGGGTCACACAAGAGCGGCAGCGGACGCACCGTCGACTTCGCAACCAACCCGGGCGGTCCGTCAGGCCGCCACCCCGATCGCACCAGCTCGGCGGCATGTCTCATCGACAACCCGCCGAACACCGCCACCAGCTCGACCGATCCGCCCGAGCCACAGCCACACGCCCACGACTCGTCATCCACCGCCAGCGGATCGCCACAACGCGGACAGTTGGCAACAAGGCCGCCGTCGCCGGGACGAAGCGGGATCCCGAAGGCCTCGACCAGCTCGACCAGCCTCGCCTCGTCGCCCACGCCACCTCCCTCCGGTCATCGTTGTTACGGTTGGTTCTACCTCCACTATCAGCATCCATCCAGTCCAAACCTCCGGTAACGTTCCCGACCATGGCTTTCGCCGAGACCCTCGCCGACCTGCGCCGATCCCGGGGCCTCACCCAGGTCGCGTTAGCGCAGCGTGCCGGGGTCAACGTGTCCCAGCTGCGCAAGTACGAAGGCGGCGGATCCGAACCGTCTCTCTCCGCACTGAGGCGATTGGCCGTCGCCCTCTCATGCACCACCGACGCCCTCGTCTTCGGCAACGACCCCCGCCTGCCCGACGACCAAGCGCTCCGACTCGCCTTCGAAGCCACCACCTTCCTCGACAACGCCGAGCGGGCGACGGTCCGCGAGGTCCTCGACGCGTTCATCGCCCGCCACAACGCCCGACACGCCGAGGACCGGCCGCGCCGGCCCAGACACCGCAGACGGGCGACCTGAGCGGCACCGTCGCCAACGTCGCGGGCTGTCGTGCCAAGCGCGGCCAACCGGCAACGCACGAGCACGGCACGCAACCCGACGGTGGCACGGCTCTGGCACTGTGAATGCGACCGAGCAGTATCGGATCGGGGTTGCAACCGGACGGACACCAGCACCCGACTGATCGGGATGATGCATACGACAACGTCATCGTCATGAAGGCTCGTCCCCGCCCGCCGGTGAACTTCCCGTGGGTCGTCGCCGTCATCACCGGTCGGTCGCTGTGACTCGATGCGACCACGTCGCAATCGGCCACCCGTCCCACGATCGATGCCGAAACCCGAAACCACCCCTAATGAGTCGGCCGACGCGACGGAGCCCCCAACAGCGCCCCAACCAGCAACTTCGCCCCAAACAGAGGGCTCCAATCCTGGACGGAGCCCTCCACGGACCCCGCCGTGGAGCCCACCACGGAGCCCCTTACGGACCCCGCCACCGGGAGGGAGGACGGGGCCGGCAGCGACGAAACGGACTTCCATACCTATAGAACAAGGCCGAACGAGCCGAAATTCAACAAACCTTCCGACCGGCGACCCGCAAAACCGAACCTGGGACAGAGCGCGACCACACCACCGAGGGTGGACAACGACCGGAACTTCTCTGGCGGGACCTTCCACTCCCGATCTGGGAGCGCGGATCTTCCTACTTCACGTAGCGGTGTTCGGAGGATTCGGAGAGCTATCCGACTTCATTTCAGCCCAGCGGAAGCCACGGTCGATCCAGGTAATGTGCTCGACGACGTCGAACCCAGCCTCTCGGAGCGCCCGCCGAACCTTTCGCCTTGCAAGGAGCCATACCGTAGCGACCAGGGTTCCACCGTCACCGCGGATTGGGATAGCCAAGTCGAACCACGGCGGTACCAGCCGAGCGACGTAGACATCCACCCTAGAGCCATTGTGTTTCACCTGGTGAGCCTTACTGACGCCGGCCATTAGCCGCCCAGGACTACATACCAAGGAGCCGGGAGCGATCGTCAGCTGTCCACCCCCACGCCACGATCTCGGCCCGATCAAACCAACCCGGAAGCTCGCTGGCCGGGGATCTACAGGGGCATTCATCCAATCCGCCCCCCTGTCGGAGCAACGATGATCATGGACATCGCCCTAAGAGTATTCCAGCGGTCGATGCCAACACGCCCTAGCCAAGCTCGCCTGAGACATCTTCACCATCCCGGCAAGTCAAACGGTGCGCGGAAGCTGTAGCTCTGATTGACCGACACCTGTCGGCCAGCACCGAAGCCGATGCCAACATTGGTCCCGAAATCGTTCGCGCTCGTCCCACATTTAAGATAACAGGTGTATTCACTTGCTTTGTGTCTATATGTTGACCAAAGATTGTTCCGGAACTCTTGGCAATCACGGCAATGGTGCTATTGCCGGTATTGGTTACAAAAATATCGCCTGATGAATTGATAGCTATACCATATGGAGCATTGAAATTTGATGAGCTAATTGTTTGAACAGAAACAGAGCTAACAGATTGAGCATTTGGTGTTGATGCTCCAGATACAGCACTTGTAGAGACAATGAGAGCTATATTTGAGAATAAGATCAGCAAAACTGCTGTTATGGATGATTTAAGCTTTAATTTCTGAAATAACTTATAAATGACACCTAATGATTCATAATTCATGAGCATAGTCTATATACATCATTTTATTTGTACAAGTGAAATATATAAATATTTTTGATATACTTTTATCATCGTTAGGTGAAAGCCATATTTGTCAGCACCTTATTTCACTAAATGAGGTTACCAAGAACAACTAGACACTCAAGTGATGCACTACATTTAGTCCCTAGCCATTACAGGCATATAATTGTCTGGAATCATAGAGTCTGTGGGTGGAATTACCCACGAATTTGAACACGTACGTCTCTAATTTTTAAGCCACCTGAGCAGTAAAGAATTCTTGCATAAGTGATAAATAATCAAGCTTTTTCTTTGGTTCAGCATACCTTTTTCCTAAATGTTGCCGACTAAGATTCGACATTTCAGTGCCATAGGATACTATCTATGGCACACATAGAGCCGGTAACATTTAGCCTAGATCCACCGCCGCACCCCGAAACCGAGGTGCGGCGGTGGATCTAGGCTAAGAAAGGGAAATGTATCCGATGCTCAAATAGGCGAAGAACTCCTCATGGGAGAACAAGAGCCCTTATGGTGACAACTGATACAGCTCGGGAGAGTTCTCGAGACACCTTGATGAAAAGGTCACAGCTCAGTCATAGAGCCACGCCCACTACCCATGGCGGTTGAAAACGGATTCAGTATCTACGACTTCGTGATAGATGGGACCTCTGACTCCGTTAGCTGAACACGTCGTGGCCATCACTAAAAAGAAGAGAGCGTCTTTTTCTAAGTTCTCGGGTCTTACCTCTAAGGGAGCGTTGTACCCGCTCGAAGCGGGCAGAGTCATCACCTTCGATCTAATCACAGATATAACCAACAGGCGAGGAGAAACCGGGAAGACTCCTCCACCAAAGGCGACTACAACGTCAACCGACCAAGTGTTGAGAGAATGCATGCCCAAATGAAAAGAAAGATGTCATCTTCGAAGATCCGCTACGGAGGCATATTGAAAAACGACATCTACTACTCCCTCGTTGCTGCGGTTTGGAATTTGAAGGTACTTATAGGAACAACCTCACATACCACGACAACGGCTGGCAAGTTCCACCTGAACCAGGCCACAAAAGCCAGAACTTAATAAAAAGTTACCGAAACAGCCGGCAAGAACACCGTCAACCAAGTCTTCAGCTACCTTGTTGAGACAAATACTTCACAAGATCGCTCAACTGTAATCATAACTGCCTTTACCGATCTCAGAAGAAGGATTGCTTAGCAGAGTCATAGAACAGAGAGATTTTTCTCGCTTAGCATTCCGGCATCTCCTACAACGGTAAGAGAGCTCTGTCCAGAGTCTTCATAGGTATTGCCTAGATAGAGCTTGAATGTAAGCGGCATTCCTAAAGAGTTGACCCTCAGTCCCAACACTACCTGGGAGAGGTCATCTCTTTTGTTTTTGGAGTAGCTCCTTTTCCTGAACCCAGCTACAGCGTATTGGTCCTCGTTTCAGAGTCTGTTTCAAAATAAAGTGTGGTGAGTCGTACAAAATGCAGCCAAATGATCCGGGGTAGCAACTTGTAACGTAGTCCCTACCTTATCTGGGATCTTGCTTTGAGACTTCGAAATGGAGTCCATAAACCGGTAGATCTTTTCCTCATCGAGTCCTGCGCCGAAGCTTTTGTTTATGAACTGAACCCTTCTTCTCTTTGATGTCGGGTGAAGAATCCTTGCCATTATCAGCTGACAAAGAAGTGCTACATTCACCGTTGGTATTTCCAACAGTTCTAAGACCCTGAGACCAGAGTCATCATGGAATGGGAGTCTCAGCCGGTCTTTGTGTTTTAGCTCTAACAAAAGGCCTCTTGGGCTTTTTCCATCAAGAACTCAAGATCGGTGTCTGACTTTCGATTCCGATGTGGCGGATCAGCTTCCATACCCCGTTTCCCAGTGGTTTTCAACAATGCAGACTCCGGTAGCAGATCCATGCTTTGACTTTTCCAAATACATGAGCCAAATAGTAGGCTGGGTGGCCAAAGGTTACCAAGGATTTCGCTGTGTAGTTCTCATACTTACAGTCCGACAAGTCATTCCTAACCCACAGAAGGCACAATGTAGCTTTTTTTGAAGGATGTGAGGAAGTCAGGGTAATCGGATGGCTTTATTGATTTTGGTGAAGCTCTGTGGTGTGTCTCTGTTGGCAAAGTCATATTATCGTTGCGATCGGAGTCAGAATTGAGGTTTACAAAAAGACTCTAACGCCTATTTCTACCGGTTTTTTAGTCGATAGTGCCATATATTAACAAAAGCCAAAGAGCTACCCCAGGAAAAAGGACAGTATCAAGACCGCCAGCACGAATGTCGTCACCAATGCCATAGGCGGGTCTTTTTCATAGATAAAACTCAATACCCCTACGGCTACTCTCAGGACGGGTGTGAGGATCAGAATTATAAGCCCCAGTCCGATTAGCCCCCTACCTTTACCTTGACCGAGGTCTGAAAATAGTTGTGGAATAGTGTGGGGGAATTGGTAAGAGGAGGAGGTGACGCTGTGATAGGAGAGATTGGAAGAAAAGTGAAGGTAAGAGCTGTGGTGGGCAAAAGTGAGACCCAAACCGGCCGACACCAGTATCACGGATAACACGACTCCCGTGCGCAGTAAATAGGAAATAGCTATTTCTGTTTGCCTGACTTTTGTCTCGTCTATTTCCCTGTTTTCGCTTCCGTTCGTTTTCATTAGGAAAAACCTCTTTGAAGCATCTCGGCGGCTATCACTACCAGAACTACAACAAAAATTAATCTCACGGAAGCATTTGTCACTTTGCCAAGCACTCTGGCACCTATCATTGCGCCGGCCAAAACCCCGGCTGCCACGGGAGCTGCGATTATGGGGTCTATCTGTCCTCTGGCGAAGTAAAAGCCGGCACTGGCCGCTGCAGTTACGCCAATCATAAAGTTACTTGTAGCAGTAGAGACTTTCATCGGTAAATGCATAGCCAAGTCCATAGCCGGTACTTTTAGGGCGCCTGAACCGATCCCCAGAAGTGCAGAAACCATGCCGGCTATGTACATCATGGCTAGTCCGAGTTTTGTCCCTCCTACTTTGTAGGTGACCTCTTTTTGCTCAGCCTCGTCGTAGTAGCTCCCATGCAATTGAAAGTAGTTGGCAATCTTATCATCAGAGGAAGTCAAAATAGCTGCATTATGCCGCTTATGGTAAACTGCAAAAGCAGAGTAACAGAGTACCGCACCAAAGAGTATAAAAAGGAATTGCGGCGATAAAACAGTTGTCAGGTAGGCCCCAGATATGGCACCGGTCGTCGTCGCAATTTCTAAGAACATACCTGCTCGCAAGTTGGTCATCTTTTCTTTGACATAGGTAGCGGCGGCTCCGCTTGATGTAGCTATAACGGAAACTATCGAAGCGCCTATGGCGAGCCGAATATTAACGTGGAATAAAATGGTAAGGACAGGTACGACGACTACCCCTCCTCCAAGACCTATTAGTGATCCCAAAACGCCGGCAGCAATTGAGATGAGAAATAAGATAAGTACAAAATCAAGAGGCGTCACGCTTATTATTGTAGCCGTACTTTTTACTGCTACAACTTATTTTCCAAACTTTTTGCTTATTTATGACTAAATATAGTTTTACCACGTATTCTTTGAAAAGCACAAGTGTGTTACGAGTATTATTAAGCTATAATGGATTTTGAAATGAGTTACAGTGGATAACCTACAGAACCATTTGCTGCAAGAGGTCCAAGTCGGCGACGATGCTGCTTGGGCAAAATTGGCTCAAATTTTTTCGGCTTTATCCGATCCTGTCAGATTACATATACTAACAATTGTATCCGCAGAAGGCCATCTATGTTCTTGTGACTTAGAAAAACCTACCGGCAAAAGTCAGCCTACAATTTCTCACCACACAAGAGTGCTAGCTGAAGCCGGCCTCATAAAGTCAGAAAAAAGAGGTAAGTGGGTATGGTGGAGGATAAATGAAGAGATGGTAAACTTTTTTCGCCAAAATCTAGAGATGTTGTTCGGTGTATCCGGTCAAGTATCTTACGATCAATTAGGCAAGCCGGAAAATGTCTGTTAAGCTTTGGACAAAGTATTGGCATGCCGATTCAATAATTTCTAATACTGCATCAAAGACAGCCTGACCATCATAATAAGGGTCAGGAACATCAGCTCCTTCACTGGCGTCCGGGTCATAAGATCTCAACAGACTAATTTCTTTTGGCGGAAATGATAGCTTTCTGCTCATATACTTAACGTGAGACAGGTTATTCCTGTCGGCGCATAAAATAATATTTAAGCGTTCTAAATCTTCAGTTTTTAGTTGTCGCGCCCGATGTACAAAGACGGGCCATCCGTGTCGAGACAGAGCGGCTTTGGAGCGCTTATCGGCATCTTCACCAACGTGGTAGGCGTGCGTGCCAAAAGATTCTACGCTAACCTTATTTGTCAAGCCGTACTTTTCAAGTAGAGTAAATGTTACGGCTTCAGCCATAGGAGATCTGCATATATTCCCGTGGCACACCATAGCAATTTGCAATTTATTTTCAGTCATATTTACGTATAATTTTAGTTTATCTTGTGTTACTTGAGTTTTATTCTAGCTTTTGGGAAGCGCTTTCTTTGCCTGTTAGGAATAAAAGCCTGTATTTCATGTTTAAAAACTTAAACACTTTACAAAATTAGGAGAAAAATGTCTAATCAAGTTTTTGATGCGGGGCGCCGTTGGGATGAAAAATTTTCAGAAGGCGATTGGCCGGTAAAACCGGATCTGGCTCTGGTTGCTTTTGTTTCCGATTTACCTTCGGGAAAAGCACTTGACATAGGTTGTGGCCCTGGCCGAAATGCTGTTTGGCTTGCTGAACAGGGGTGGGATGTTACCGGTTTGGACGCCTCCGCTGTCGGGCTGCAGCAGGCTTTGGAAAGAGCCAAGCAAAAGAACCTCTCTCTTGCGACAATCCATGGAGATATATTTGGTATCGAATTAGAAGAAAATACTTACGATCTCGTAGTGATGGCAAATATCCATGTCACACCTACTTTGCGGAAGGAACTATTTTCCAAGGCGATATCTAGCCTTAAAGAAGGAGGGAAGCTATTTGTCATCGGACACCACCTAGATGATTTGGGACGTGTCGGCCCTCCGGATCCGGAACTGCTCTTTAGCGAAGACATTCTGGACAAAGTTTCAGAAGGACTTGAAGTAATCAAATTGCAGCGTTGGGAACGACCGCCTGAAGACGGGGATGCTTACGATAAGGAAAATCCGCTTCGTCCGATAAGTGACATAGTTTTGTGGGCTAAGAAAAGGTAGCAATTTCTGTAATTGAGATCTCAATATATCAACATCAAATTACTGAAAAATCGGAGACAGGCATCGTGGAAATGACGGAACACCTTACGCCTAGCGTGGAGCAGAACTCGGCCCCAATTGAGCAAAGCACCCATTTTACGGGTGCCGGACATAAGAAATTTGCCCTTGTGGTTATCGCAACGGCACAGTTGATGGTCATGTTAGATTTGACGATAGTCAACATCGCCTTGCCTGCCATTCAGCGCGGTCTGGGTTTTTCCGCAACAGATCTTTCCTGGGTGGTGGATGCATACGTGCTTGCATTCGGTGGCCTATTGTTGCTCGGTGGCAGATCCGGAGATATTTTCGGCAGACGGAAAATGCTTATAACCGGAATAGCCCTCTTTACTTTGGCTTCCATGATGGGCGGTTTTGCCGCCTCCGGAGCTTTATTGATAGCGGCTCGTGTCGTGCAAGGGGCAGGTGCCGCCATGGCTTCACCTACGGCACTTTCTTTGATAGCCGTTATTTTTCAAGAAGGACATGAGCGTCACAGAGCCATGGCTGTCTATGCCGCTATGTCCGGCGCCGGAGGTGCTTTGGGGCTCCTTCTGGGCGGATCTTTGGTGGATGTGGCCTCTTGGCGATGGGTGCTGTTTGTAAACGTTCCCATAGGTATTTTTCTTATACTGTCAGCCAAATTCGTTTTACCAAAAGACAGAGGAATTATTCATTCAAAACTGGATTATCTTGGGGCACTGCTCATTTCTTCCGGACTGGCCATTTTGGTCTTTGGAATTGAGCGTGCTCCCGGCAACGGCTGGGGAAGCAATACGACAATCATCTCGTTAGCTCTGGCTGTTGTGCTGTTAGGAGTGTTTTTTATAAGAGAGTATAGGATTGACTATGCGGTCATACCTATAAACTTTTTGTATCACAAGAACAGGGCTTTGGGCTTTTCTATTATGGCTCTTGTCGGAGCGTCAATGCTTTCCTTACTGTATTTTCTGACGCAGTTTATCCAAAATATATTGCACTATAGTCCTGTCATGGCCGGGGTAGCGTATTTGCCTATCCCCATCGTCATAGGATCTGTGGGGTTTGCGGTTTCCAAGGCAGTCGGAAAAGTGGGAATCAAACTATTTCTCAAAATTGGCCCCGGGCTGATGGCTCTCGGTCTTTTGCTTCTGTCCACTGTCAACGCTTCGAGCCACTACTATCAGATATTTGCCGGTCTAGTCCTAGTCGGTATCGGAATGGGTCTTTCTTTTGTACCACTCACTTTGAATGCTGTAAAAGGGGTGACTCCTAAGGAGTCAGGACTGGCTTCCGGGCTACTAAATACCAGCCAGCAACTGGGAGGATCTCTCGGGTTGGCGGTGATGGTGACGGTGGCTGGTAGCGCTCTAAAATCCAAAGGCGTAGGGTTAACTTCCGGTTTGCGTGGTTCAGTTGTTTCCACCAAAGTTCAAGAAGTGTTAGTGCAAAGAAATGCCGAAGTACACGCTTTCCAAAGCACCATGCATGTAGGAGCTTTGATAGCATTTCTGGGATTTGTGGCAGCTCTATTTCTTTGACCAGTTAATACGAGTCATTAAAGTAGCGTATTGCATGTTAGTTGTTAATGACAGTCTATCGAAGAAAGTATAAAAACTATTTTAAATAGTATGCTAGTAAAGTATTCAATTAGTATGCTTTTGCAAATATAATAGGCTTCTTGTATGGTGATTCTTCACCGCACATAATACATTTACCGTTGGTTTCTTCTGCATCAAAAGGTATGCATCTTGGTGTCGCCGCAGAGATTTCTTTAATATCATCTTCACACTTCTTGTTACCGCAGTGCTCTGCTATCACAAAACCATGTTGGAGCGCTTCGAAAAACTCTTCTTTGGAAGCTACATATTTAGTGTTTGACAGACGGAATTCTCGTGCTCTTTTGTATAAGTCTGCTCCGAATCGGTGAAGTCCTTCTTTGACTGCCCGGCTCAGTTGATCTATGGCAACAAGTTGTTTTTCCGAAGTGAGCCGGTTATGTAGGGTAACTAAACCTTTGGATATGTCCCTTTCACCAAATTCGCAGCGCAGGGGAACACCTTTTTGTTCCCATGAGTTAAATTTAAATCCCGGGGATAGGTATTCCCTGTCGTCGACGTGTGTTCGAATACCGGAAGCTTCCAAGTCGAGACTAAATTGTTCGGCCAGTTGCTTGATTTGTGTGTTATCCGGTCCTTTATGAATGGGAACTATGACTACTTGATAAGGTGCCAGCTTGGGTGGAAGGATGAGTCCCCTGTCGTCTCCGTGAGACATGATAATGGCACCTATTAGTCTGGTGCTCATTCCCCAAGAGGTGGTGTAACAGTAACGTAAGTCCCCCTCTTTTGATTGATAAGAGATGTTGAAAGCCTTGGAAAAGTTAGTGCCCAAGTAATGTGAGGTGGCTGCCTGCAATGCCTTACCGTCGCGCATCATGGCTTCGAGACTATAAGTGTTGAGAGCGCCGGCAAAACGTTCTCCGGGTGTTTTTTCTCCCATAACAGGCGACAAAAGGGCCACTTCATCTGCTATTTCACGATAGAAATCGAGGGCAGTCATTACTTCTTCTCGGGCATCTTTTTCGCTGGCGTGAGCCGTATGCCCCTCCTGCCAGAGAAATTCCGTTGTTCTGAGAAAAAGTCTTGGTCTCATTTCCCATCTAACGACATTGGCCCATTGGTTGAGCTTGAGTGGCAGGTCGCGATAGGAGTCGATCCAATTGGACATCATTTCGCCTATAACCGTCTCTGAAGTAGGTCTTACGACGAGCGGCTCTTCAAGCTGCTTTCCCCCGGCGTGTGTAACGACGGCAAGTTCTGGCGAGAAACCTTCTACGTGTTCGGCTTCTCTTTTTAGGTATTCTTCTGGTATGAAAAGAGGGAAGTAGGCGTTTTGGTGGCCGGTAGCTTTAATTCTGGAATCAAGTTCGCTCTGCAGCAATTCCCAGATGCGGTAGCCATAAGGTCTGATTACCATGGTGCCGCGTACAGGTCCGCGATCGGCAAGCTCTGCTTTTTGTACGATCTCGTTATACCAAGCGGAAAAATCCTGACTTTGTGGTGTGATGGCAAGTTCGTCAGCGCGCGCCATAGAGTCCTCCCATTTCGAATCTTCCGCCTGCCTAGGTGGTGATAGATGATTATAGTAGAGCAAAACAAGAAGGCATTTTATTTATGCTCTATTATTCGAATGAAGATTGCCGGTGTCTTTGCAGCAAGCTAAGCAAAGACACCGGCATAATAGATTGCGGCTAAGTTCTATTTTTTATTCAACGCTGGACGCAATCCCGGAGGGGTGTGTCTTCCGGGTAACGTGGAATAAGCCACTCCGGTGTGGGAGGGATCGGCGTGGAACATGGCCCATCCCGGAGTTTCTCCCTGAGGCAAGTTGTTGATACGGTAAGCGATCAGTTGTCCGGTCTTGTGAAAAGCCTCGGGTCCGCCGCAAGCCTCAAAGACTTCCCAATCCGGCGTTTTTAGAGTTTTCCCCACGTTGGCCACGGCTACCGAGTTGTACACTCTGCAGCCATAATTGATGACTGCCGGGGAGGATGCGTCATTCGTGCCAAAAAGGAAAGATCCGTTTTCACCGGCGATCGGATAAAGTCCGTTCGGGGATCCCACCAATACGTCATTCCACTTGTTTCCGGTCAGTGGAACTAGGACCGGGGAGGAAAGAGCCGTGGGACCGATGAGGGATTTAGCCCATTCTTGTTTACCAGAGGCGCTGAAGGCATATACCATCGAGGAATTATTGTAGAAGCAACTGCTTTCTTTGGAACCGTTGCATGCCCAAGAAGTGGTTACCACAGAAGGCTGACCGGTGGAGTTGATAACACCGATAGCCGGTGAGCCGGCTGCCGGACCGGCTGTTTTGGCTTGCCAAAGTTCGCGACCGCTAACTGCATTGAACGCGAAGACATAATCTGTATCACTTGTGAAAGGCTGTTCGTACCAGCTGGTCCCTACGACAAGTGTCGGGATGTGGTTAAGGATACCGATGGCCGGACTGGACCAAATGGACTGTGTCATACAGTCAAACCAAACCCTGTCAAGTCCCGGTCCTATGGCCTGTGTGTCCGGGTTTTGAGCGGCGTTTGACCATCTGTATTCTGCCACGAAACCGCCAAAGCACTTCTTTGTGCCGCCGGCATAAGTTCTGCCTGAAGCGTCACTGCCCAGGAAAATTGAATCCTCTCTTTGTCCGGGAAGTCGATAGAGCACCGGAGAAGACCAAACGGTATCGGCGTTGTCATAGGCAAAACCCAGTTCTTGTCCGCGGGAGTTGAGTACATAGATTTTGTGATCCCATGAGCCAAATATGATTTGGTTCTGGTTGTTACCCAAAATGTCACCTACGGCAGCGCTGGAAATGGCGCCTATGGCGGTTCCTGTAACACCGGGCAAAGAAAATACCCAGCGCCTTTTACCCGTGATCGTAAAAGCTTCGACTTCTCCTACCGTGTCACTTACCCAAGGAGATCCGGAGGAAACTATTATGGTAGGAGGTCTTTTTTTGCCGTTAAGCCAGGCTATGGTGGGACTTGACTCGATGGCTACGCTTTGTCCTGGACCAGCTGCCAGTCGCTGGGGCCAACCCGGCATTTCTTGTCCGGTTGCGCCGTTTACCACATAGACGTAACCGTTTTCTGCTCCAACCGCCACAACGGTCTTACCTTTGTAGAAAGCCACCGAAGGAGAACTTTGGGCCACGTAACCTACGGAGCCTCTCGTGACCAGTGAGTCGTCCCACACCGGTGCGGGCCAAGTTACGTTAACCTGTGAAGGCTCCTCTCTTTTTTTTGAAGCGGTCTTGGCGCTTTGATGTCCGTTTACGGAGGCCAAAGCCTGTGGTGCCGTCAATGCACTGGCGGCAAAAGTGGCACCGAGGGCTACAACGATAGCCAAGGATATACTTTTTTGCCGGAGTTTATTAAATAGAAAAAAGATTTTAGACATTTGACTCTTTCTTTTGTGCTTATAGGTAAGTAACGACAACTTACGGCATATGTTTCACAACAAACATATGCCGTAATCCTATCATGAGGAATTATTGCCGTCAGATTTGGCATGGAAATTCTGCGAGTTAAGCTGGAACGATGAAAAGTGACAGGCTTTAGCCCTGACGAGCCAGCTCTTCAGCTATTTGAACGGTGTTTAAAGCCGCTCCTTTTCTCAGATTGTCACCTGTCAAGAACATGGCCAAACCGTTCTCTACCGTAGCATCTCGTCGAATGCGCCCTACGAAAGTGGGATTTTTGCCGGCCGCCATAAGGGGCGTAGGAATATCGGCCAGAACTACTGATCTGGCATTGGTCAGCAGTTCTTTGGCAGTTTCCGGATCCAAGTCATTTTGCAATTCCAAATGCAGAGACAGAGAGTGTCCCGTAAAAACCGGTACCCGAACACAGGTGCAGTCAACCAGCAATTCGGGCAAACCCAGTATTTTCCGGCTTTCATTGCGCCACTTCTGTTCTTCGTCGGTTTCCCCACTGCCATCAGAGGCAAGAGCACCGGCAAAAGGGACCACGTTATAAGCTATAGGGGCTTTAAAAGTCTCGGGCGTGATGGTGTCGGCTGATTCACCGGAAAAAGTAAGCAGGGCTGCATTGTCACCCAAGGCCTCAATTTGTTCGCTCAGTTCTTTTACTCCTGCCACCCCTGCTCCGGATACGGCCTGGAAACTGGTGACGATAACTCTTTTGATACCTACCGCATCTCTAACGGGAGCCAGTACAGGCATAGCAATCATCGTTGTGCAGTTGGGATTTGCCACTATGTTTTTTTTGATCTTTTTTAGGTCTTCCGGGTTTACCTCCGGAACGACGAGGGGAACCTCGTCATCCATTCTCCAAGCCGAAGAGTTGTCTATGACGATAGCCCCGGCTTTCCCCACTGCCGGAGCAAGTTCGAGAGAGGCAGCTTTCCCACATGAAAACAGAGCTACATCTATACCGCTGTAGTCACCGCTGTAGGAGTCCTCGACGACAATCTCTTCACCTTGAAAAGAGAGTTTTTTCCCCGCAGACTTTGGAGAGGCGAACAGCCTGAGTTCGTCTATCTTGAGGTTTGATTCCGCCAAAATATTGATCATCACGGAGCCCACCTGACCGGTGGCTCCAAATATAGCCATTTTCATAATATAGATATCATACCTGGTTGCAAGTAAGTCAAATACTGCAATTGCGATAAAGGCACGATGTCAGTGACGGATTGAGAAAGGCCAATCTCATAGCAGGGATATTTTTTGCTGTGAGATACTTTACTGATCGAGGTTGAAAGCTTTGTGCAAAGCTTTTACCGCCGTTTCGGCATTGTCCCTCCTCACCATGCAAGATATCCTGATGGGAGAAGTGGAAATCATTTCGATGTTGATTCCAAGTTTGGCAAGTTCTTCAAACATCGTTGCTGTTACACCGGGGTTTGTTTTCATACCGGCCCCTATCAGGGACACCTGTGCCACGTTCTCGTCTATTGAAACGTTGTCGGCTCCGATTACCGGTGCTATTTGAGTAGCTATTTCTACGGCTGCCGCCACGTCGGTTTTGGGTACCGTAAAGGATATGTCCGTGGTGCCGGCCTGTGAAATATTCTGAACGATCATATCCACATTAATGGCTTTGTCCGCTAAACCTCTGAAAAGCGAAGCGGCTATACCGGGTTGGTCCGGCACCCCCGTTATGGTGAGCTTGGCGGCCGAAACGTCGCTCGTTACTGCTGAAACTATGGGTTGTTCCATCTCTTTATTCTCCTCGTTTACTAAAGTTCCCGGTTCCCACGTGAAGCTGGATCTGACTTCCAGCACCACGTTGTGATTTCTCGCAAATTCCACTGAGCGCAAAGCTAACACCTTGCCTCCGGTTGCTGCTATCTCCAGCATTTCTTCAAAAGATACGTGCTTTAGCTTTTTGGCTTCCGGTACGACCCGGGGATCTGCGCTAAAGACACCGGAAACGTCGGTGTAAATTTCGCATTTATCAGCGCCCAGAGCTGCTGCCAAAGCGACTGCTGTGGTATCTGAGCCCCCTCTGCCCAGAGTGGTGACGTCGTTACCTGTGGACACTCCTTGGAATCCGGCAACGACCGGTATCACTCCCTGTGCCAGAGCGTCTTTTAGTCTGTCGGGCTTTATTTCCAGTATTTTTGCCTTAGTGTGGATGGTGTCGGTAATGATACCGGCCTGGCTGCCCGTAAACGAGGCCGATTTGATGCCCAAATCAGCCAAAGCCATACACAAAAGGGCCATGGAAATTCGTTCACCGGCGGTGAGTAACATGTCCAATTCTCTTCCCGGATGAATGCCGCTCACGTCTTGGGCCAGTCTGATCAAGTTGTCGGTAGTTTTCCCCATAGCGCTTACAACGGCAACTACCTGCTCTTTTTGTGAAGTTCTAGCAATATGATCGGCCACTTCTTTGATGCGGTCAGCATCGGCTACGGAAGTTCCTCCAAATTTTTGTACAGTTAAGCTCATATTGATCCAATTTACTTCTTTAAACCGAGTATTTTCTTAGATATGCCAAGTGAAAAAAGAGAACGACAAAGGGCCTACCGGCAACAAAAGGTTGCCCAACAGACCAAGCAAGTCAAAAGAACCAAAAGACTCAAGCAAATAGGCGGTCTAATTGTAATAGTGGGAGTTGTTATAGGTATGGTGGCGTTGTTTTCCAACAGCTCCTCCACTACTACTGCTTCTTCAGTGACGACTACTACGCCGACAACAACCGCTTTGTCGACTACAACCGCGGCATCTTCCGGAACGACTACCACTGCTACTCCGTCCACAACCCTCAGTGCTCCAAGCGTACCTATAACGGCTCCGGCGTCTTCTACTCCAGTCGCGCCGACTTGTCCGCCCGCAACTCAAATAGGTGCAGCACACAGGGTTATTCACTTTACAAAAGCCCCTCCTCTCTGTATTTCGCCTAAAGGCACTTATTATGCCGATGTGCAGACGGATGCCGGAACGTTCACAATCCGGATGAACGCCGCCCAGTCTTTGGCCGCCGTCAACAATTTTGTTTTCTTGGCAAGGTACCGTTATTATGACGGGGTCATTTTCCAAAGAGTCATCCCCGGTTTTGCCGTACAGGGCGGAGACCCCACCGGTACCGGATCCGGCGGTCCGGGATATGAGTTTACAGGCAACACCCCTGCCAAGTCCTGCGAAGCAAAAAGTGACTGCTACCCCATAGGATCGGTAGCTATGGCCAATACCGGGTCGCCGACTACGAACGGCAGTCAGTTCTTTATCGTGGTGGGCAAATCCGGTGAAGGGCTTCCTCCCAACTACACACTTTTTGGCAATGTCATTTCGGGTATGAACGTGGTGCAAAAAATAGCTTCGGAAGGGAACTCCAACCCACAGGCAAATGGTATGCCGCCAAAAAAGACTTATTATATGATGAGCGTGACGATAAGCCAGTATAAGTAATAATAATTAATAGCGAGTGAAAGACGGTATAACAGTGTCCGGCAGTGAAGAACTGGGTACATTTCCCAAACAGCAGAAGTTTGATTCCTATCCCGAGATGGCAATAGATCCCGACAAAATATATACGGCTGTTATCAAGACCAACAAAGGTGAGATGAAAGCCGTATTGGATGCAGCCAACGCGCCTAAGACCGTAAACAATTTTGTCTTTCTTGCCAGACATCAGTACTACCACGACGTTGTCTTTCATCGGATCATCCCCGGTTTTGTCGTACAGGGCGGAGACCCCACCGGTACCGGATCCGGCGGACCCGGCTATCGCTTCGAAGACGAACTGCCTCTTCCCGGACGATACGAAATCGGCTCTTTGGCGATGGCTAATGCAGGTCCTGATACCAACGGAAGCCAGTTTTTTATAGTTTCTGGATCGAGCGGAGTGTCATTGCCACCCCTGTATGCTCTTTTCGGCAAAGTGATCAGCGGTTTAGAAGTCTTAAAAAATATAGATAGCCTGGGCTCTTCTTCTGGCAGACCGAAAGAAAAGATTTTCATGGAGAGCGTAGTTATTATGGAGAGCGCCGGTTAATTGCCTAGGCCGTAAGGAAGGTTTAGAGGCAGCAGGTTAGGCGATTAACGACTCCAAGTCTTCTACGCCAATCTCCCGGGATGAAATATAGGTAAGTACCGAATCTGCGTGCTTACCTTCGATATGCCATGACCCATCGGGTTCCCTGATGAGTGCCGTTTGCTCAGGGAGGGCGACAACTGCACAGTTGCGGGGGGCAAGTGTGATTGTCCTCTGTAGCTTGGCATCTAAGACGCCGACAAAATGAGGGTAAATAGCAATGTTGGTTACCGCTCCGAGTCCTACGCTGAAAGCACCCCCTCGCGGGTCTATCATCGGGTCGGTGAGTACCATGGCGCCTGCCGAACTGCCAGCCAAAATGGCACCGGCTTGCCAAGCCGTCATCATGGCGTCAAAGGCCGGCGATAACTTGAAAACAGATCGTAAATGCAGTGGGGATCCGCCTGCTATATAGATAAATTTAGCCGTTGCAATTTGATTTATAAATGTTTCAGAAAATGCATCTTCGCGGCGAAGGATAGGGCATTCTTCTGTTTCAGCTGATATGGACGCAAACCAGAGTTTTGCATTTTTAAAAACCAAATCAGGCTGTTCATAAGCCGCGGCTGTGGGTAAAATTAGAACTTTGATCTCTGATTGGGAAGACTTTTTATTCTGGATGCTTTTGGAGTTCAATTTTAGTCTTGTGACCAAGTCAAAATCGAAGTCGCAACCGGTTTGCCACTCTTGGCCGCCTACAAGTACTAAAGGTCCTATAAAAGGTGCTTCTTCTATATATTTTTGCATAATATCACCACTAATATTTTATAAAAAGCAACATCTATAGACTACCGTATTTATTTATGTGTTGCATTCTTGAAAAGAAAGTTTTTGCTATCGGGAAGAGTTATAGTGCTGAAATATGCTAGAGATAGGCTATTTATCTGCTATGTAATCTATAGGAGAATCGTTGTTACTATATTATTTGCATGTACAAATAATATAGTAACAAAAGCACTTTTGACTATCTGTTCTCTAATCGGATCAGTAGTAAGTATTTTTATAAATTTAGTAATAACTTGTTAGGTTAACCAAGTGATCCTTTTAGTAATGTGCCGATCCCGTATGTAACCGCACCTGTGATCGCACAAACCAAGAGCTGTCTGAATGCCGAAAAAACAGCACCCTTATCGGTTATTTTACCTAATATGAACCCTACTGACAAAGCTGCCACTACAGCCAGCGCTACGCTTATCAGTACGTCTGCTTGGGAAGCATTGCCGGTCAAAAAAGGAATAAGAGGTATGATAGCTCCGAGCGCAAAAGAGAAAAAGGAGGCGATAGCGGCTTGCCAGGGAGACCCTAGGGAATCAGCGTCTATGCCCAGTTCTTCTTTGGCATGGGTATCCAGAGCAAGTTGAGGATCGGCCATTATCGCTTCACTGAGCTGTTCTGCCAGTTCAGGAGAGAGTCCCCGTTTTCTATAGAGCGCTTTTAGCTCTTCTGTTTCGTATTTTGGGTTTAGTTCAAGCTCTCTTTTTTCCACTGCGAGTTCTCGCTCAAATCCTTCTTTTTGGATTTGCATAGAAATCAGCTCACCGGCACCCATCGAAAAAGATCCCCCGAGAAGTCCTATGATGCCAGCGAGGCGCACCACCCCGTGAGCGGGGTAAGCACCGGCTGCCCCAAGCACAAGCGATAAATTGGAAACAAGTCCGTCGCTGATGCCAAAGACGGCAGCCCTGAGAGACCCTCCCCTTAGATCGCGATGGACGTGTACGGGATTTGGATGTCCGGATTTTTCTATCGCGGCAGCTGTCGATTCTGTTTTATTTGTTCGTATTTGCAAAATGTTTTTCACATAGATAAACATACAGCGCCAATGTCGTTGTGAGTCATCATTTTAAGTAACTTTATGATATCAACAGGTGTATTTAGGTAAACAAAGCACTTTGGTGTTCCCTACTATACTTTTAGCAGTAAAAGTCCTCCCAAAGCAGCCAAGAAAGCCGGCAATGCAACCTTCCAGGCATATTTGAGGTAGTCGGTGCCCGATACGTTGACATCTAGACGCCTGAGGGTCGTGAGCCAAAGCATAACCGCCAGAGAGCCGCCCGGAAGGAACAAGGAGCCAATGTCGGTGCCCACCAATATAGCCCAGACGGCGTTGAGACGGTGCTTTCCCAAGGCAACCGCAAATCCAAGAGTTGAAGGAAGGTTGTTGGCCAAGTCAGAAAAGATACCTGATAAAACACCTGTCCTAATTGTCGCAAGGTTAGAGCTCACAGACAGCAGTCTCGAGAAGTGAACATAGAATTCAAAAGAAGATGCCAGAATAGCCAAGGACAGTACGTTGATGGCTATGCGCAGAGGAACGTGACGCCAAGGCACGTTTTTGGTCACGATCATCAAAATGATATCTGCACACAGAGCTACTTCCCAGGGAGATCCTCCCACGAGAGGTATGAATGTGAACCCCGCCGCTGCCAATATACAAACGATACTTCCGAGCAGTAAAACCGATTGTTTATTCAGTGGTCCGGTATTTTGGCTGCTATCTCTTGCCAAGTGAAGAGAAGCTACGTCAGGGGGGTGTAGATCAGAGGGCTTTTCAGACCTGGTTTTTACTTTTGTGAGTTGGGGATAAGAAATGCGGTAAAAAAAGTATCCTACCGCTACTGCCAAGATGCCCGAGAGTCCCAGGTGCTCTAAAAAGTTGGTTGCGCTTAAGTCGAATTTTGAAGTCATTATCAAATTGGTCACGTTAGAGATAGGTAAAAATAAAGAAGCTATGCCTGACAGCAGGGCTGGTTGGATGGCAATGGCCAGCGGGGGCAACTGCTTTTTTCTGGCTATCCCCACATAGATGGGGGTCAGCAGAACGACGGCAGTGTCTAAATTTAAAGTGGCCGTGACAATTGACGCCAGTATCCATAATATAAATAGGCCATGCTGCCTTCTCAGTACCTCAGAAGCTATAAGAGAAAAAAAGCCGAGCTTATCTAAAAGTATGCTCAGCGGAACAGCGCAGAGTACAAAAAGGATGGGGCCGCCAAGAGGAGAAACGGCATTTTCTGAGCGAGTATTGTTGATTAAGTGAAAACCTACGGTGAGAGCTGCCAAGACCGCCGGCAAAAAGAGCAGAATAGATTTGGCGATAAGTAAGATCTTTCTGTCCTTATGATATCTATCCAAAGAAGCATCAGAGAATAGCAAAGCAACAACAGCGGCAATGAGAAAAAGTATCGCAAAGATTTGATGGGTCATGGCACAGTGCTTTTTAGATCTCTGTATATAAAATTTGCTATTTTTTTACCCCTAGTTTACTCAGAGCTTATCATTACGTTATCCTAACAAGTCATTATTATAACGTGACAAATAGCTATGCTTACTTTGCTGCAGACAATCATTATGATATGAAGCATGCAGATAATGTGACTTTGGGGCGCAATTACTCCACAACGCCGGTAACAGGATTATCTGCAGAACTCAAATCGGCTACAATTGTGGTAGTAGAAGATGATGAATCGCACAGACTTGTGCTCAGCAGAGCACTTGAGGGAGAAGGCTATTCGGTGGTTAGCATAGCTGACGGCGAGGAAGCCATCGCGTATCTTGAAGAAAATAAGCCAGATATGGTCCTCTTAGATGTCATGCTACCAAATTATTCCGGTATTGATATATGCAAGTATCTGAGGCAAAAAAGCATTTATATACCTATTGTTATGATTAGCGCCAGGTCAGAAGAGATTGACATAGTGCTTGGTATCGAGGTAGGCGCAGACGATTATATTGTGAAGCCCTATAGGATGCGGGAACTACTTGCACGTGTCAGCGTGTTGTTTAGACGTTCAAATAGAACACAGAGCGAAATCAAAAAGACTTCTCCGCCGGAACATTTCGAAGAGGTGCTCCGTGGAGGTGATGTTATTCTGGATCAATCTAAATATGAAGTTTTTTATCGCGGCGAGCGTATAGATTTACCTCTTAGGGAGTTCCAGCTTCTTAGAGAGCTTCTTTTGGTCAAAGGTCGAGTTATAACACGTGATGAATTGCTTTTGAATATATGGGGATTCGGCTATGAAGGCGATCCGCGTATCGTAGCAACACTTATCAGCAGATTGCGCTCCAGAATAGAAGAAGACCCTGACAATCCTAAGCATATTATTACCATTAGAGGTGTAGGCTACAGATTTGATGAATAATAATTTAGCATTGTAAATGCTAAATTATTATTCGATATAAATAAAGTTAGTAATATGTATGTCATTACCGAGATGTTCTGTGCCGGGCCGGCATGGACATGGGGAAAGCCTTGCTTTCCCATCTGATCGGTGAGTAAAATTAACTGATTTTTGGTGTATGCTACCTAATTGTGAATCTTTCCAGCCAAAACGATAACAGCGATATCAAAAGTGAATTTATCAAGATAGTCAAAAGTAAAGGCTATGAGAAGCGGGAACTCCCTTTCCGGCTTTCTTCCGGGGGCTTCAGTAATGATTATGTGGATATGAGAAAAGCTCTTTCGGATGGACCTGATTTGGCACTTTCTGCTAAGTATCTGTTACATACACTTGAGCTCAGGGGATTAGATTTTGATGTCGTGGGAGGGATGACTATGGGTGCTGACCCCATCTCTCACGCCGTCGCTATACTGAGTGGGAAATCGTGGTTTTCGGTCAGGAAACAGGAGAAAACACACGGCACAAAAAGACGTATCGAAGGGGCCGCGGTAAATGAGAAGACGAAAGTTCTTCTTGTGGAAGACACGGTTTCTACCGGCAGATCGGTTTTGGAAGCTTTGGAGGTTGTAAAAAGTCAAGGTGCCGAAGTAACGTCGATAGTTGTGCTCTTGGATCGGGGTATTGGCATGTCGAAAAAAATGACCGAAGAGAACATGGTGTATATACCTTTGAGCACTTACCAAGATCTCGGCATAGATCCCCTGTAGTCAATCGGCCATGGACGCACTAGATTTTATTTTGATCGCAATAGCGCTGGTAGCCGCAGTGCACGGCTGGCGGGTGGGGGCGGTCATCCAGTTATTTTCTTTTATAGGTTTTTTGAGCGGCTTAGCCTTAGGCAGCTATGTTATTGCCGCCGTGGACAACCACGTCTCCGGAGGTACCGACAAAACAATAATTGCCGTGCTAATACTTTTTTTGTCAAGTCTTTTGCTTTCTGCGATAGGCAAGCGCATAGGAATTTATCTTTCGGCAATTATCGATAAAAGTAGCGTGGTATCCACCGTCGATTCTGTACTGGGCTCTACCGTAGCTGTTATTGGTACCCTGGTTGTTTGTTGGCTTGTGGCTTCTATTTTGGTACAAACCTCAATATCTGTTCTGACTGATCAGATCTCTGGATCCCAGATCATGAATGAGGTGGAATCGGTGATGCCTCCCGTCCCCAATCAATTTGCGGCTTTAGACCGCTATCTGGTGAGAAATGGTTTTCCGCAGGTGTTAGTGAACGTACTTCCGCAACCTACCGGACCCCTGGTGCTGCCAAGTAGTAAAGTCACTCATCACTTAGTGGGTAAGTATGCCGATTCCACTTTTAAAATTATCGCTCGCGGCTGTCCCGGAGTAGTGATAGAGGGGTCAGGTTTTGCAGTAAAAGACGGTTTGATTATCACCAATGCCCACGTCGTAGCCGGTACGAAAACAATTTTCGTTAAACCATTTGGCGCCAGTCCCATTCTTGCCCGTCCGATTTTATTCGATCCCAGATTTGACTTAGCCATTCTGCTACCCCTTAGTCATATATCAGCAAAGCCTTTAGCCATCGATCCCGACGTGGTGGAGCGCGGACAACCGGCCGTGGTTTTGGGACATCCCGGAGGAGGTCCGCTCACCTACGGACCGGCAGCAGTGGAATCGCGCTTTGTAGCTCAAGGAAGAGATATATACGACAACGCCATCGTAGACAGAGTGGTATATGAGCTGGAGGCAGTCGTGAAGCAAGGAGATTCGGGAGGACCGCTGATCGGACCGAATGGCAAAGTACTGGGAGTGGTCTTTTCTAGATCCACTACTAATAACACTATAGGATATGCACTGGCTTCTCCAAAAGTACTGGCAAAAGTCAATTTGGCTGCCAAGGAGTTGGCAGCGGATCCGACGTTGAGTGCCGACACGCAAAACTGTATTGACTAGTCGGCGCTATTACTGTGATCCCCGATCAGAGAGGCTTGAGGATTGTGAGTTTTTAGTTTAAGATGTTATGCATCTTAGCTTTTAGTTCTTGGGGGTCTGAAGATAGATTTGAGGTGGTAACTTGGCTTTAAAATTGGAAGACTATGCCATCGTCGGCGATACCAACACGGCAGCTCTCGTGGGAAGGGACGGCTCAATTGACTGGCTCTGTTTGCCGCGATTTGACTCTCCAGCCGTATTTTCCCGCCTATTAGGCGACAAAAGTCACGGTTTTTTCCGAATAGCACCGCGCAACAGCTCTTTGGGGGGAGAGGCTGTGCTTGCTGCGAGACGTCGGTATCGTCACGATACTTTGGTGCTCGAGACGGAATTTGATCTCCCCGGCGGAAGCGTGCGTATTACGGACTGCATGGCCATGGGAAGCCCTCATCCTCAGCTTTTGCGCTTGGTCGAGTGTACCTCGGGTTCTGCAGAAATGCGGATGGACTTAGTGATTCGATTTTCATATGGCAAAATCACCCCTTGGGTAAAGCGTGTGAACGGTCTGCTAACTGCCATTGCCGGTCCTGATGCCATATCCCTTTGGACGCCACTGCCAACTAAAGGTGAGGACATGTCGACCGTGGCCGACTTTAGTCTTAGTAGCGGTCAAAGCATTCCTTTCGTATTGAGCTGGTACCCGTCTCACGAGAGTCCGCCCAAGCCGTTGAATGTCAATTATGGCGTAGCGGAGACGGCAGAGTGGTGGAAGGACTGGTCGGCATTAGCCAGCGTCCCTGACGATAAATATCGGGATCCCATCATGAGGTCTTTGATAACCCTCAAGGCACTAACTTATTCCAAGACCGGCGGAATCATAGCCGCCCCTACGACTTCGTTACCTGAATCACTCGGAGGTGAGCGCAACTGGGATTACAGATACTGTTGGTTACGTGATGCTACGCTGACTCTCAGTTCGTTGATGGCGGCAGGATACTATGAAGAAGCTATTGAATGGAGAGACTGGCTTTTGCGGGCCGTAGCCGGTGATCCAAAAGACATTCAAATTATGTATGGTCCAGCCGGTGAAAGAGATTTGCGGGAATTCACTTTGGACTATTTGCCGGGTTATGAGAACTCAAAGCCGGTTCGTATAGGTAACGCTGCTGCCGGGCAACTTCAGCTTGACGTATACGGCGAGGTGATTGGGGCTTTGCATGAAGCAAGACGGGGACACGCGGATCATTACAGGCAAGGATGGGATCTGGAACTGGCACTGCTGGACTACTTAGAATCCGGCTGGAAAGAACCTGACGAAGGCATATGGGAAGTACGCGGTCCGAAACGGCATTTTACGCACTCCAAAGTGATGGCTTGGGTGGCCATGGATAGGGCTGTAAAAAACACAGAGCAATTTCACTTGGATGGTCCCGTTGATAAATGGAAGCAATTACGGGCTCTGATTCACGCTGAAGTATGTGAAAAAGGTTTTGATGCCGAACGAGGCACGTTTACGCAATACTATGGCTCCGATTCTTTAGATGCCAGTACGCTCCTTATACCATTGGTCGGATTTTTACCGCCAGACGATCAACGTGTTCGCGGTACGGTAGCGACTATACAAAAGGAATTGACCCATGAAGGCTTTGTGCTTCGCTACAGTACGAAAGACACCGAAGGTATAGATGGGCTCAGTGGTCGAGAGGGAGCATTCTTAGCGTGTTCTTTTTGGTTGGCAGATAACCTTGAACTGGTAGGTAAGCACCAAGAAGCACGGGATATGTTCGAGCGTCTATTGGAAGTGAGCAACGATGTCGGTCTACTTTCAGAGGAATATGATCCGGAACACAAAAGACTTATCGGTAATTTCCCTCAGGCATTTTCACACGTGGCTCTGGTAAATACCGCCGCCGGACTTACAAAAGAAGGTTTTATTCCCGGGCTCAACCATGCCGACAGGATAGCCGGCGTTAAAGTTCCTTCTTCCCGTCAGCATACGGTAAGAACGGCTTTGGGTCATAACAGACATCCGATACTTCAGTATTCACTGCGGAAACACCATCTACGCTAAATTTTCCAAGAAGGAATACCGCAGTACTTCAAGTTCAATTATTATTTGTAAATCTCTGGCGGTCTTTACACCTCGGCTTTCTCCGACTATATTGGTGCTCGACAACAACATATGAGGGAGACAGAATGAAAGCCATAACCCTTACCCCGCTCGTGGAAGGATCAGTAAGTCTGGAAGATATTGCAGAGCCAGATCCGGCTTCCGGTTCCGTTTTGGTACAAACGGTGGCAGTCGGTGTATGCGGTACGGATATCGAAATCATTTCCGGGCAGTACGGTTGGGCGCCGCCGGGCAGTGAAAAACTCGTTTTGGGTCACGAGTCGATAGGTAAAGTTCTGGAAGCTCCAGAAGGTTCCGGTCTTGCAAAAGGCGATTTGGTAGTGGGGATAGTGAGACGCCCGGATCCCGTACCCTGTTACTCGTGTGCGGTAGGGGAGTGGGATAATTGTCATAACGGCATGTATTCCGAACACGGTATCAAAGAACTGGACGGCTTCATGCGGGAGCGTTACAGAGCTGATGTCAGTGCTTTGGTAAAAGTTGATCCGGGACTCGGAAAGCTGGGAGTTTTGCTAGAGCCCACCACCATTGTGGCAAAAGCCTGGGAAGACGTCAACAAAATAGGTAACCGTAGCCACTGGGAACCCAAAACGGCTTTGATTACCGGAGCAGGTCCGGTCGGCCTGCTGGCGGCTCTTTTGGGACGCCAAGCCGGCTTGGAAGTACACGTGATAGATCAGGTCACATCCGGTATCAAACCCGAACTGGTGTCCATGATAGGCGCCACGTATCACTCCGTGGATATGAAAGAAGCGCTGAGTGAGCCGGACATCATCATAGAGTGCACGGGTGTGCCGGCCTTGGTATTTGAAGCTACGCAACAAGTAGGAACCGGTGGAGTTGTCTGCTTGACCGGTGTTTCTTCGACCGGACACACCACGGATATAGACGTGGGGGCTTGGAACAGGGATCTTGTTTTGTCAAATAAAGCCATTGTGGGTTCGGTCAACGCCAACAGACGCCACTATGAAGCGGCCTCCGAGGCTCTTAGTAAAGCCCCGAGAGAATTTTTGGAGAAAATGATCACCAAGTCTGTAGCGTTTACCGATTACAAGGAAGCCTTTAATCACGGTACGGCAGACGTCAAAGTGGTTATTGACTTTTCTGACGTCTAAAATTTGGCAGTCTTAATATCTGTAGTGATCCGGTTTGTAAGGACCATTTTTGTCCAGACCCAGATATTCGGCTTGGGTGTCGCTCAGTTCGGTAAGCGTGACTCCCAAAGCGTCCAAGTGTAGTCTCGCTACTTTTTCGTCCAGCAATTTAGGGAGCGTATAGACCCCTACTTCATACTGCTCCGGTTTGGTAAACAAATCGATTTGTGCCAGAACCTGGTTGGAGAATGAGCACGACATCACAAAGCTTGGATGTCCCGTGGCACAGCCCAGGTTGACCAAGCGTCCTTCGGCCAAGACAATAATGCCATGTCCGTCAGGAAATCTCCAAAGGTCTACTTGGGGCTTGATTTCGGTTTTAGTAACCCCTTTTGCTTTAGAAAGGGCAGCCATGTCGATTTCGTTGTCGAAGTGGCCGATGTTGCAGACGATTGCCTGATGCTTCATTTTTTCCATATGGTCCAGACGGATGACGTCACGATTGCCGGTAGCGGTTACGAATATGTCTACTTCACCTACCACGTCCTCTATTCTCACTACCTGCAGACCGGCCATAGACGCCTGCAGGGCGTTGATGGGATCTATTTCTGTGACCATTACCCTGGCCCCTTGACCTTTGAGGGACTCTGCACAGCCTTTCCCGACGTCTCCGTATCCGCACACCAAAGCGGTCTTTCCGCCTATCATCACGTCTGTGGCTCTGGCTATGCCGTCGATGAGTGAGTGCCTGCAGCCATAGAGATTGTCGAATTTGGATTTAGTTACGGAGTCGTTTACATTCATCGCCGGCCAGAGCAGTTCGCCACGCTCGAGCATCTGGTAAAGGCGGTGTACACCGGTTGTCGTCTCCTCACTGACTCCTCTGACATTTTGTGACATCGAGATAAAGCGGTTTTTGTCTTTTTCCAAGGAAGAGGCGATCAATTGGTTGATGATAATTTCCTCTTCTGTCATTGAAGAGTCAATCTTGGGGGCACTGCCGTTTTTCTCTGCGATTACACCCTTGTGAATCAGCAGAGTAGCGTCTCCACCGTCGTCCAGAATCATATTGGGTCCGCCGCCCTCCGGCCAGCTCAGAGCCTGGTCTGTGCACCACCAATACTCTTCCAGTGTTTCGCCTTTCCAGGCAAATACCGGAACGCCTTTGGGATTGTCAACAGTTCCCTCTTTCCCTACGGCAACGGCTGCCGCTGCATGATCCTGCGTGGAAAATATGTTGCAGGATGCCCAGCGGACTTCTGCCCCCAGCTCAACAAGTGTTTCTATTAGGACAGCAGTTTGAATGGTCATGTGCAAAGAGCCGGTAATTCTGGCTCCACTCAATGGTTTTTGTGAAGAGAATTCCTTGCGAATAGCCATTAAGCCAGGCATTTCGTGTTCTGCCAAGTCTATTTCTTTTCTGCCAAAGTCGGCCAGAGAAAGATCAGCTACTTTAAAGTCAAAGGTGTTATTTCCTGTATTCATGCCATTCTCCGTTATCTTTTTATACCTATCTGTTAGCAATGTTGCAGAGCGGAGGGAGTGGGATTTGAACCCACGGTATGCAAACACATACAGCGGTTTTCGAGACCGCCCGATTCGGCCACTCTCGCATCCCTCCTCAGTGTGTAACACTAAATAGGTTAGTAGATTTATTTGTCTTTGTTGCCGTAACCTATTTTCTTTATCTGATTTTTGGAAAAGAGACTTTTGATGGCTGACGCCGAATGAGTCGTCTTTTACTGCGTCTTGTCGGGGAGTCTAAGATTTTCAAAGAAGTCTTTTAATATAACAGCGCACTCTTCTTCCATAATACCGCTCGTGACGTTGAATTGATGGTTAATTCTTGGGTCGCAGGATATATTGTAAAGCGTTCCGCAGGCACCCATTTTTTGGTCGTATGCCCCAAATATGAGGCTACTTATCCTAGACAACGCCAAAGCGCCCGCACACATGATACATGGCTCTAGCGTTACCACAACGGAGCAATCAGCAAGTCTCCACGTACCGAGCAGAGAAGCAGCCTCTCGCAGGACCAGTATTTCAGCATGAGCAGTGGGATCCTGATCGAGTTCTCGTCTGTTGTGTTGCCGGGCAATAATATTTCCGTTGCGGACTATGACGGCTCCTATGGGTACGTCACCGTGTGTCGTAGCAGCAGCGGCTTCATCCAAAGCCACTCGCATGGCTTCTCTGGCCCAACCATATTGCGATGCGTTATTTTCGCTAAACGAATTGTCCAATTTAGACCTTATCTTTTTGAGAGGTAAGCTTCCTGTGGTATTCAATATAATACGTGATTTTATGTAGTGCATTGAACATCGGATTTTGAGGCAAGCGGATAAATTTGTTTTTGGATCACTATTTTTTTATTCCCAAAAGCACCCGTTTCCTATTTGATGAGTAGATCCCCAGTTGTTTGTAAGCGCTGTTTTATTGAAATCATTCATGACAGTTTTTCATAACTCTCAGTGTGTAATGAATAGAGAGGCTTGAGAGGATTTACTGCAACCAGGCAGTTCCACTTGGAGTATCTGCTATACTCTAGGTTTCTATGACACGCAAGTTCCGTATTCAAGATTTAGTAAACCTAGTGGATCAATCAGTCACCATATACGGGTGGGTGGATACGATCCGTGACCAGAAAAGCGTCCAGTTTGTGATCATCCGAGACGAAACCGGCAAGGTGCAAGTTGTCCACGACAGACAGGAAAACCCTGATTTGGCCGAAGTCATCGGACAGTTGAGCACCGATTCGGTAGTGGAAGTGACGGGAAAAGTTATTGCAGACGAACGTGTAAAACTGGGAGGGTTGGAGTTGCGAGTTGAAAGCTTCAAAATTCTTTCCAAGGCAGACGATCTGCCCATCAACGAGCAGTCCAATCTTGACAAGCGTCTGGATTGGAGGTTTATCGATCTGCGTTCTCGTCGCAATCAGCTCATTTTTCAAGCACAGACCATTTTGGAAAATGAATTTAGAAGACATTGCCAAGACGAAGGTCTTATCGAGATCAATTCTCCCAAGCTGATGGCTAGCCCTAGTGAGTCTAGGTCGGAGTTATTTCAGGTAAAGTATTTTGACAGAACGGCATACTTGGCTCAGTCTCCTCAGTTTTACAAGCAGATGGGAATTGCTTCCGGCTTTCCGGGGGTTTTTGAAACCGGTCCAGTCTTTAGGGCAAACCCGTCTTTTACTTCTCGGCACGATACCGAATTTACAAGTCTTGACGTTGAAATAGCGTGGGTTAGCTCTCATGAAGACGTCATGTCATTCGAGGAGCGTCTGTTGCGTCGTGCTATTGAAGCCATCAAGTCTTCCTTGGGTCCGGAACTTGAGTCTGAGTTCGGTACTCCTATTACGGTACCGCAACTTCCTTTTCCTCGTATCCCTCATGCCGAAGCCATTAGATTGGTAAAAGAAGCCGGGTATGAAATCCCCAGATCAGATGGGGATCTGGATCCGGAAGCCGAAAGGCGTCTTTCGGAAAATCTAATGAAGACAACCGGTCATGAATTCGTATTTGTGACAGACTATCCGTCTTCCGTGCGTCCTTTTTATCACATGAGATATGAAGACGCTCCTACGGTAACGAAAAGTTTTGACCTGATTTGGAAGGGTCTTGAAATAACAACCGGTGCCCAGAGAGAGCACCGCTATGAAATTCTCAAGTCACAAGTTCTAGACAAAGGACTTGACCCACAGAGTCTGGATTTCTATCTGGACTTCTTCCGTTTTGGCTGTCCTCCGCATGGTGGATTCGGTCTTGGGCTTACTAGGCTGCTGATGATTCTGCTTGGTGTAGCCAACGTGAGAGAGGTTACCTATCTCTACCGTGGTCCAAACCGCTTAGTACCATAGATAACCCGGCCTGTTTTTAGCATGTCGTTATTATAAATATGCCGTAGAGAAATATTTTTGCTTTGCCGGGAGGTTACGCCTGGCTTTTTGTACGGAACAACCCGCTTATCTCAAAGAGAGGTTACTCAGGCAACTGACAGATTAACTAAAGCATTACACAATGTGTCAAAAGATTTAATCAATCGTATAATCATGTTTGCAGTGTTAGTAGTTATTTATGCAGTGGAATAGAGTAAACCCTTGCCGATTTATCTGAGAAATTGATAAGAAAGTATTCAGTTAGGCGCGTACTCAGAAAGAACACAGCTTGCTAGTGTAAAACTGTGAAGTTTGATAAGAAAAATAGAAAATTTGGATCTTTCTATAACAAGTCTGCAAGTTCAACAGCAAGAGAAACCATTGCCATCTACTCGGGTGGAGACGCTTTTCCAACCGGGACTTTAACAGATATTTTCGATTTTACATGCCGTCAACATGCTTTTTGTTCGGCAATTGACGATGGCAACTCGGTTGTAACTTATGAGCAATTGCAAAAATATGCTATAGCCAATGCACGGCGTATACTGGATTTAGGGATTCAGCCGGGAAGCAGAATCGGAGTGTGTTTACCCTCCGGTGAGGCAAAGCTTTATCTGGCAATTGTGGCTATTTTGTATGCCGGTTGTGCCTACGTTCCGGTCGATTTTGATGAATCTGCAGAACGGGCAGCTATGATATTTGCCGAAGCCGATGTGAGTGCGGTCATCGGTATTGAGGGAATACGCATATCCAGCGGTAGTTCAGAGACATTTATACTCGATGAAGAAAGCTTACCAAGTGGCTTTAAAACTGCCGGTAATGATGTGTTGCCGACTGTAGATCCTCATGATGACGCCTGGATTATTTTTACCTCAGGCTCGACCGGCAAGCCAAAAGCCGTCGCCGTTACGCATAAATCTGCAGCGGCTTTGGTTGACGCGGAAGCAAAAACATTTTTACAATCCAGGCCTTTATCGCCTGGAGATAGAGTTATGGCAGGACTTTCTGTATCTTTTGATGCTTCTGTTGAAGAAATGTGGCTGGCTTGGCGAAACGGGGCCTGCTTGGTACCGTTTAAAAGAGGTATCGTACGGTCCGTTATCGATCTGGGAAAAGAGATCAAAAAGCGTAACATTACTGCTATATCGACGGTGCCGAGTATAGCTGCTTTTTTTGAAGAAGAAGACTTATCGACTGTGCGGCTGTTGATCCTAGGCGGTGAAAAGTGTTCGGCAAACCTTGCTGAGAGACTGCTGCAATTCTCCTTTCCTTCTAAGGTTACTAAAGCTGTCGGCAGTGCCGGTGCCGGGAGGGAGATTTGGAATACATACGGTCCCACGGAAACCACAGTCATTGCTACGGCACAACGACTTATCCACGGGGAGCCGATAAGAATCGGCTTACCCATACCCGGTTATCGTCTGGCTGTAGTGGATGACAATTTAGCTCCGGTACCCATGGGTGCCGAAGGCCAGTTGGTCATTTCCGGAGTTGGAACGGCACGTTATTTAGATTCAGAAAAAGACAGTTCGTCTTTTGTAGAGCTTTCCTGTTTTCCTGATGCGAGAACTTATTTGACGGGCGATATCGTAAAAGCCGAGCCTGAAGGACTTATTTGCTTGGGTCGTATGGACGAACAAGTGAAAATAGCCGGAAAGCGTATAGAGTTGGGGGAAGTGGAAGAATGCTGCCGTCAGCTGCCGGGGGTGCGTGATGCCGCGGCTGTCCTCCATGGCTCAGATTCGGAATCTCCGGTATTGGCGGCGTACTTAGTAACGGATTTTGAAACAGATAACTCATCCCTTACCGCCGCCTTGACAAAAATGCTTCCGACAGGCTGTGTCCCATATCTGGTTAGGGTAGCAGAATTGCCGCGTAAGATATCAGGCAAAGTTGATAAGTCTGTCCTGCCTTGGCCCCCGGATAACACTCAGGCAAAAGGTAATACTTATCAATTCGGCACCGATTATTCTGATTGCGAGAAGAATTTAGACGGCATAGATATAGAAGTCACAGCGAAGAAAAAGCTATTTCCTGCACGTGATAGTCTATCAATTACTAAAAAGAATACGTTTTTAGGTAAACTCTTATCTTCTTTTAGATTGCAAAAGCTAAATAACTTGAGTACAGATGCCACAAGATCTAAAAGTGTTATTTCCAATACTGAAAGTGTCGTTTCCATTACCGATCACAAAGATGAAGATATCAAAGAATTCGTCATGAAGTCATGGGCTTCGGTTATCGGCAGAAGGCCATTGGATAACGAAGATTTTTTTGTTTCAGGGGGAAACTCACTGTCTGCCGCTCGCTTAGTTGCTTTGCTGAGAAAGCGTTTTCCAACTTTGCCAATAGCTGAATTGTACCGTAATAGGAGACCGCAGGAATTGGTATCTTTACTTGAGAAAATAGACCAAGTTGGTAATAGAACCGAGATCACATATACTCCAAGAAAACTTTTTGCACTGGGTCAGATTTCTGTTATTTTGTTCTCTTACACTGTGGTAGCGATGGAATGGCTACTGACTCTTTTGATTTTGTCGTCTCTTCTCATCAAAAGCAGCTGGGCTCCGCATATCAATCTATTGCTTTGTGTGCTCGTGTGGCTGGCTCTGATAAGTCCGCCGGCCCGCACGGTATTGGCTGTTATTTTTGCCCGCTTGTTTACGGGCTCAATTGTGCCCGGCAAATATAAACGTGGCGGACTTGTCCACTTTAAACTGTGGACAGCTGAGTTTTTGGTGGCGAGATTCGCTCCGGTAAGTATGCTCGGTACGCCTCTTATCAATATCTATGCCAAAGCTATCGGTTGTCGTGTCGGTGACGGTGTTGTGCTCCAATCCATGCCACCCGTGACGGGTTTGGCACAATTTGCTTTTGGTGTCACTGTAGAGACTGAAGTGGACCTATCCGGATGGCGTCTTGGGGTCTCAGAAGTTGAAGTAGGTTCTATTTCTATAGGGGAATTCTCCAGGCTGGCCACACGTTCCGTCTTGGCTCCGGGGGTCACGATAGCAGAAAATGCCGAAGTAATGCCCGGTACTTATGTACAAGAAAATATTTGCAAGCCAGGTATATGGGCCGGCTCTCCGGCTCGACAACTAGCTGGGGAAAAAAGCAATTTGCCCATAGCAATGTCTGCTTTCTCACGACTTTGGAAGTTTGCTTTTTCTCTTACCCCCGGCCTGCTTACCTCAGTTGGCTTAGTAGCGGCAGTAATACCGCTAATTTTTCTTTCGCTGTTTTCGGGTATTGCCAATACGGCAGACGGTTTTGCGGCTTTGCGTTTAGAACTGCTCTGGGCCCCCATACTGGCACTGTCCTGGATTGCAGCTTACATATTTACTCTGGTCACTCTCCTGCGGTCTCTGTCGTTTCGCTTAAAAGGGGGAACCTACCCGCTTTATAGTTTTATTGGCTGGCGTATTTGGCTGGTGGAGTCATTGGTAGGAGCAGCCCCTCGAGCGCTGTTTCCGTTGTATGCTTCGCTTGTGACCCCATTTTTATTTCGCATGTTTGGGGTTAAGGTTGGGAAAAATGCAGAAATTTCTACTCTTTGGTGTAATCCGGCATTTTGTAATTTAGACAACAAAACATTTCTAGCTGATGATACAAAAGTCGGTTGCAGTGAGTATGGTCGAGGTTGGATTGCGATTTCTAATACCCACCTCAAAGAGGGTACTTTTATGGGGAATTCGGCTTTAATTCAACATGGTAGCGATATAGGTAAAGACGTGTTGATCGGTGTCATGACACTTGCGCCGAAAGCAGCCCAGAGCGGCTCTTCTTGGCTTGGCAACCAGGCTCTTGAACTTCCTCTTTCGCGTATGCAAAGCGATGAAACCAGGACCTATCAACCTTCTAAAAAGCTCTTCGCATATCGACTTTCAGTAGAAATATGGCGATTAATTGTCCCTATCTTTTCCCTTGTGATTCTAGAAGGAGTTGGGGCAGCACTACTCGATTGTTACAGGTATTTTCCTGTTTACTTGACAGTTATATTATCTGGTGCAATCCTTTTGGCGGGAGCCGGTGTCGCAGTCCTGTTGTCAATTGTCGCAAAGTGGCTTATCGTTGGACGACTAAAACCCGGCGAACACTTGCTTTGGAGCAGCTTTGTTTGGCGAAATGAGTTGGTCGACGTATTTATTGAAGACTTAGCGGCTCCGTGGTTATTGCAGGCTGCGCTTGGAACCCCACTGCTGAATTGTTATATGAGGTTATTGGGGGCAAAAATTGGCAAAGGGGTTACCTGTGATACATATTGGTTACCCGAAGCAGATTTGGTCGAAATAGGCGATGGTACGGTTGTCAATTGGGGCTCGGTGTTGCAAACTCATCTCTTCCATGACAGAGTTTTACGGCTTGATAGGGTTGAAATAGGAAATTATTGTGAGCTGGGAAGACATTGTATTACGCTACCCGGGTCGCGAATTGATCATTACTGCTCAATAGGAGATTCCTCTCTTTTGGGACGAGGGGAAGAGTTGCCAAAGGGGACGACATGGCAAGGCAATTTACTACAGCCTAATTATATAGAAATAGAAAAAAATCAAATAGATGAATTACAACTAAAAACAAATTAATAGTTTCATCAGATTCTTTAGAAAAGTTGTTTTATAACAACCAAGTGTAGTTAAAGGTAAAAAATTCATTAATAATTTTTTCCTATTCAAATAAGAATTTAATCATTGGTGATAGCAAGTTATGACAAGAAGCGTCTCCCTTTTTACTAAAGACATATCTTTACCCGCCATTACCCTTTTGGAGGGTAATGGCATCGACGAACTTAAAACTTTAGCTCGTGCTATTTCTAAACTTTCCGACTTTAACCAAAGTAGGTCATATAGAGATAATTTTGCACTGCTGGCTGAGTGGAAAAACAGGGTCGGCGTTGATATCGAGTGTCTCTGTATAAAAGACACTCGATATCAATACTATAACGCTGGTACCGAATTAAATTATTTAGAAAAAAATATGCATGGCTATTTAGAAAATTCTGATAAAGATGTAGACCTACTGGCAGAAGCGATCCTAACCCGTGAAGAAAAAGAAGCTATTAGCGGACTAGATTTGAATGATAAATATAGCAATATTATAAAGCTCTGGTCCGGTAAGGAAGCTTTAGCAAAAGCATTAGGCGATGCTTTAAGCTATGAGCCAAAAAGCCTTATAGCACCCGGCAATTGGCCCAATGCCTCTTCAGGATGCTGGCGGTATCTATTTTTTTATATTTATTGCTATACTGATAAATTTTTTATAATTTCTCATCAGGATAAGCTTATAACAAAAGAGCTACTATCTGCCTATGTTGTATCTATAGTGTATGAAGTAAGGTAATATTATTTCTAAGTTTTATACCTCAAGTACATTTTTCTTGCATTTACACTCCGGGTTAAATATAAAAATGCATTATTGGTAAATAGCTGTATTTTGTAGTGACCCCGACTTTGGCAAGCAATTTCGCCAATATCTCGCATAATACCTTGTAGGTATAGTTGTTTTTGTGTTTTGTGCTGATTAAGATACTTGTGACAACTAATGTTTCTTTACAGATCCTACAACTGTTCTAATGTCAGATTCACTCAAGTATTTTTTATTCATTACAATGCCTAGTTGTCTTTGTACGTTTCAAGTAATGTTTGCGTCTACTGCCAATTTGGATACGGTTATCTCTTGCCAGGGAAATCAAAGCCGACAATTAGATGACTGAGGTATCCAGGAAAATCGGAACTCAGTTATACACTCCTCTTTCGAAGGGGTAACCGTGTCCAAATTGGTTATTAGCTTCAAGACTTATGAGGCGGGCGGGATGGGCGGGAATCAAGGACTTAGAAGCCCCGGTACAAGACCGGGGCTTCTTTGTTACGAAAGCTCACAACTTGGCGGAGGAGGTGGGATTTGAACCCACGGTCCCTTGCAAGACACACGATTTCCAATCGTGCCGATTCGGCCGCTCTCGCACTCCTCCGTGTTCATACCTATATTAGCTATGCTAGTATGTAGCTTAGCATACGCGATTGTGTGCAGTGGCCGGGTTCTGCGCGACTATACCCCGTGAACCGAGTCAGGGTCGGAAGGCAGCAGCTCTCAGCGGACCGTATTGGGTGCCGCAGGTGACCTGGCGACTGCACCCAATCGCGTTTTTATTTAGGAATATTTACTTCTGGTACAAATAGAAAATCACTTTTTTTACCATGGCACAGATGACAATCGGCTACGTTTGCCTATTTGTTTCCGTCTGTCGGATATAAAGTAACATTGGTGCTTTAAGGTATTATTGTAACGAAAGACGAGTTCTGCAAGAGTTTTCTGCAGAGATATGTAGATCGTTAATTGCCATAGGTATGAATAGCATAGCGGTAAAAATCTTTCAAGATAAATTTGTCGAGGTCGGTGAAAATGGAAGAAGATAAAGCACTTAAAGGCAATAGTCGTTCTGGTCCCTCGCATGGCAATTATCAGTCATTGTATAGGAAGTACAGGCCGCAGCGGTTTTCTGAAATCAAAGGTCAGGAACATGTAGTAAAAGCTTTACGCAATTCCGTACAGGAAGGGCGTATAACTCACGCGTATTTGTTTTCTGGGCCTAGGGGTACCGGAAAGACCTCTACGGCGCGTATTCTGGCAAAAGCGCTAAATTGTACGAATCCACAAAACGGCGAACCGTGTGGTGAGTGTGAGTCCTGCGTATCGGTGACGGAACAGAGTTCCTTTGACGTACACGAGTTCGATGCCGCCTCTTCGGGGAGGGTGGAAGACATCAGGGAACTTGTTGCCAGAGCATCTCTGGCAACTCCGGGTCGCTATAAGGTGTACATCATAGACGAAGTCCACATGCTCTCCACGGCAGCCTCCAACGCTCTCTTGAAAACACTGGAAGAGCCGCCCGATCACGTGGTCTTTGTGCTGGCTACTACCGATCCGCAAAAAGTTCTTTCTACTATCAGGTCGCGTACGCAACACTATGAATTTCATCTTCTGCCTGACGATACGCTCGACTCTTTACTGAATGAAGTTGCCGACAAAGAGGGGATAGACATAGACGCTGTAGCGTTAGAGCAGGTTCGAAAAAGCGGTAAGGGGTCGGCCAGAGATGCTCTTTCGGTTTTAGATCGTGTCGCTGCCGGTGGTAGTGCCGAAGATGACTTTGCGGAATGTATTACTGAAATTATTTCTGCTATGGCAACGTACGACCCTTCTTCGGTGCTGGTAGCTTTACGAAAAGCTTTCACAATCGGTATTGACCCAAAAGTCGCTTCAGTCCTGATAGTAGATGAACTGAGAGAACTCCTACTGGCCAACTTTCAGACGAGCACAGCTCGAGAGAAGAAAACAGGGAAGAACAGACTTTTGTCAGATTCAGATAAGTCTTTCACCAACGCCAGACTGGTAAACGCCATAGAAGAACTGGGTGCGACTCAAGTAAAAATGAGGGACGCCCTTGAGCCGCGTATTGTTTTGGAAATAACCTTACTTAGGTTGAGTGCCGATCAGGCCGACGCCTCCCCCGAGGTTCTCCTGCGGAGGATTGCTGCTTTGGAAAGTGAAGTATCGCGCATGAAGACAATTTTGGGCGAACTGAACTCTAACAGGCAGGAGCGCGCCAATCCCCTTGCGCGCAAAACTGAAGAGGAATTGCCGACAGAACAAAAAGCTCCGGGTACTCTGAAACCGGCTTTGGGTGCTTATCTGAGCAACACCAACGAAAGTAAAACGTCTAATACGGCAATTCCCACATCGACATCGCCGAGAGAAGTACATGGTGCCAAAAAGAATGAAGCCCCCAATTCTCAATCCGCCAAAGAAAGTACAGCAGAGAACAATAGCGAAGCAGAAGCTTTGCAGTCTTCGTCGGTAGTCTCTGTGACAGGCGGACAGAAACAGAATATGGCGTTACAAAATTCGGAGATAAACGGCCCGGCATTGCGCGATCAATTGGTAGAAATTTGGGGCGACAAAGTATTGAAGCGCTTACGCCTGAAAGCAAGAGCTATATATATAGGCGGGCACTTTGTGTTGGGAGCAGACAATCAGCCCCTATTCGTGTTCATGAATGAAGCTACTCTGAACCATGCCAAGCCCTTGAGGATAGAGGTGGAAGAAGTAATCTCTGAAGAGTTGGGGTATAAGTTTATTCTCAATATAGGCGTTGAACAACATGAGAACCTCTCCAGACGGCAGGAGACCGCCGGAAATACAAATAGAACAGGCAACCGTGAAGCTAACAACACGACCGGGAATACGGATTTTTCAAAAGAAAAGCCTGGCCGTGTATCCAATGATGTAGCCCCTCATCCCGCTTCAGAGCCAGTCAAGCCGATACCCTCGAAAAGTACACAGCTATCAGGTGATCCTGCAGTAGTTAAACCCAAAACAGATCCGGCACACTCATCGTATTTAGACGCCGGTGATGCTCACTTGGAGAGCTCATATGAGTCTTTGAGTCCCGGAATAGAAGAAGAGTTTGAGTTAATGCCGGCAGACGACACCATGACTCCTGTAACCTTAGCTGTTGAGCATGTTTTAAAAGTATTTCCCGGAGCTAAGGAGGTATCGGATGATGTCTGACCCAACTGACTATTCAAATGAAATGGCAGGCCTGTTGGGGCACTTGGAGCATTTGCAAAAGCAGGTTGCTGATGCCCAGAGTATGCTCCAATCGGAAGAGATTGAAGGTTCGGCCGGAGGCGGGGTGGTCAAGGTAAAAGTTTCCGGCGAAATGGATTTTTCCGGTGTTTACATAGATCAGTCCGTGTTTGTCCAAGGCGATAAAAACGTACTGGAAGATCTCATTTTGGCAGCACTAAGAGATGCTTCGGCGAAATTGGCAAAAGCCAGAGAACAAGTCATCGGTTCTGCCGTCGGAGGTGTCATGGGGACACTGTTTGCCGGTATGAACGATGACGGCGTAGAACTGGGTAATAACGGTTTTGATGATTTGTCCGGCTTCGGCGGGGCAGAAAGCGGAAATGGGGGAGAGTAACTGGCGCTTTTTGATGGTCCCATACAGGACTTGATAGATGAGTTATCCCGCTTACCGGGTATAGGGCAAAAGTCAGCTCAGCGGCTAGCTTTTTATTTGTTAAAAAGACCTAAGGAAGATGCCCTAAGGTTGGCTCGGGCAATTGAAATTGTTAGGGGAAAGATCACCGTTTGTGAAAGGTGCTTCACTCTCGCTACGGAACAGTATTGCAGTATTTGCAGGGATCCGCTCAGAGAGTCTGACTTGGTGTGTGTCGTGGAAGGTCCGCAGGATCTGGTAGCGATAGAAAAGACACACGCTTTTAGCGGTCTTTACCATGTTCTGGGAGGTTCGCTAAATCCTCTGGACGGCATAGGTCCTGACCAATTGCGGGTAAGGGAATTGCTTGCCAGGGTGCAAAGCGATAGCATAAAAGAGATTATTGTCTGCACCAATCCTAACTTGGAAGGCGATACAACGGCTATGTATCTGGCCAGACTCCTGCAACCATTGGGTATCAGAGTCACCAGGATAGCAAGTGGATTACCTGTCGGTGGAGATCTGGAGTATGCCGACGAGTTGACTCTAGAGAGGGCCATAGCCGGTAGGCAAGAAGTGGTTGAATAGACATTTTAGCGACAGGTTTTTACAGGAAGGCTATATTGGATCCATGGAGACATCAGAGGTCGTAAAAGATCCTATGCGAGAAGAAAAGAACAAGGAAACTCCGGACACATCGTTGATGAAAGAAAAAGTTCATCAGTTGCAGAATGCCAAAGCGTCTGCTTATCGTCCGGGAACAGAAAGAGCCATAGAGGCGCAACTGGCCAAAGGGAAAATGACGGCCAGGGAACGCATTGATTATCTTTTGGATAAAGATTCTTTTCAGGAACTCGGTCTTTTGGTGCGTCACAGGGCTTTTGGAAGCGGACTGGACGACAACAGGCCTTATACGGATGGGGTGATCTGCGGCGTAGGGACAGTTGAGGGAAGAAAAGTCGCTATTTACAGCCAAGATTTTACTGTCTTTGGGGGTTCTTTGGGAGCGGCTCATGCCAAAAAAATTAATCAGGTACAGGACTTAGCGCTCCAACTTGGGATACCCGTAATAGGCATATCGGACGGAGGAGGTGCCAGGATTCAGGAAGGGGTTGCCGCCCTCAACGGATTTGGCGAAATCTTTTATCGCAATTCCAAATCATCGGGTGTCATACCACAAATAAGTGCGATCATGGGCCCTTCCGCCGGCGGTGCTGTTTACTCTCCGGCGTTGACGGATTTTATTTTTATGGTACAAAGCACCAGTCATATGTTCATAACCGGCCCTGATGTGGTCAAAACGGTGACCGGAGAAGAGGTGACTTCCGAGCAATTGGGCGGAGCTATTACACATGCCACAAGGTCAGGTGTGGCAGCTTTTGTGGCTACCGACGAAAAGTCATGTCTCGATAAGATAAAGGAGTTGCTCACCTATCTCCCTTCCAATAATCTGTCAGAGCCCCCTGAGTTTGTGAGTGAGGATTCCCCTACGAGACTTATTCCTGAGTTGGAAACCATCATTCCAGACAGGCCAAATCAGCCTTATGACGTGAAGCAGATCATTAATTTAGTGGTGGATGACGGCGATTTTATGGAGTATTTCCCGCATTTTGCGATGAACATTACCTGCGGCTTTGCCAGATTGAATGCAAAAGTTGTGGGAATTGTGGCCAATCAGCCGCAAATTTTGGCCGGTGTTTTGGATATAGACGCTTCCGAAAAAGCCGCCAGATTTATCAGGACCTGCGACGCTTTTAACATACCTTTGATTACTTTTGTCGATGTGCCTGGTTTTATGCCCGGTACTGATCAAGAATATGGTGGAATAATTAGGAAAGGCGCCAAGCTGCTTTACGCCTATTGTGAGTCAAGCGTACCTCGCATACAGGTAATTCTTCGCAAAGCATACGGAGGTGCCTATATAGTTATGGATTCCAAATCGATAGGCGCTGACATTTCTTTTGCTTGGCCTTTGGCTGAATTGGCTGTTATGGGTCCCGAATCAGCTGTTGAAATCGTCCACAAGCGAGAACTCGCTCAGGCATCTGATCCCCAAGGCAGAAAAGCAGAATTGATTAAGACATATACGGAAAGATTTTCTAACCCCTACCAGGCAGCCGAGTTAGGGTATGTAGACGAAATCATAGAGCCTAAAGAAACAAGAGTGGCTTTGATAAAGGCGCTTGGGATGTTGGAAACCAAGAGAAGTGAATTGCCCAAAAGGAAGCACGGAAATATTCCTCTTTAGGTCATGGTCAGGTCGGAGTTAGCGATAGTAAAGCAAGGACATGGGAAAAGACAGACATATAGAACTCTTAAGACAAAAAAGCGACTCCTCCTTTTTGGTTCCCGACGAACGAGCCTTAGCTGTGATAGAGAGGGCATTGTTGTCATTGGAACAGGAGATCATGCAAAATATTTCCTCTGTAAAACCTAATCAATCCGGATGGCCAAAAGCACACCTCAACGCTAAGCAATGGAAGCTCTCTTTGCATCCTTTTGCCCGCCCTATACAATATAATCGGGATCGTCCTTAAGCTCGGTTGCCCGCCAACAGTACCAAGCCACCAGAGAGCGGTAAGGTCTAAATTTATCCCCCAACTCTTCGAGTTCTTTGGCCGTAGGAAGGTCGGTGCGCCAGGCCAGACTGTATCCTTTTCTCACTCCCAAGTCAGTAGCCGGCCAAACGTCTTTTCTGGAAAGTTGGAATATCAGGAGCATCTGCACGGTCCATGGGCCGATTCCTTTTACGCGGCAGAGATTTTTGGTGATTACCTCGTTGCTTTGCAGGGACAGAGTCTCCGGAGTCATGTCAATGGAGCCTTCGTTGACTTTTTGGGAAAGTTCCAGAATACAGGAGGCCTTGGCTCGCGAGAGACCCAAGGCTGACAAAGTTTCGTGTGAATATCCCGACTTTGGCAACCAATTCTACAAATATCTCACATAATGCCTTGTAGATGAAGTGTTTTTAGTGTTTTCTCGTGATTAAGATACTTGTGATACTAATGCTTCTTTACAGATCCTACAAGTGTTCG
>JAKBPI010000004.1 GCA_021829645.1 Actinomycetes bacterium
GGTTTCAATAACTTAACTATCATGTTATATTTCATGTCCTTTATTTATAGCTTATAAAATTTATATGTCAATAGCACTAAGCAAAGTTTTATTTAAAGTAGCTAAGTGGGAGACAGAGTTTCGTAAATTTTTATTTGAAATTGTTGAAATTGTAAATGTTGAAATTGTAAATGTTGAAATTGTAAATATAGTTCTTACGTATAGAAGTAAATGAATTATTAGCAGCATAAAGTAAATGTCTCCGGGCCGTACCAGCTGCTGACTTGGATCGGCGTCCCGGCTATAACATCAGTCATGAAGTAGGCAGTAGTGTTGCTTGAATAAATCCAAATTTGACCGCCAGAGCATTGTATCCAGGTGCCGTTATAATTATAGTAGCCGCCAACATAATCTCCGCCATAATAATTCCAAACAGTGGGATTTTGATAAAAAGAAGCCGCAGTCCAATAAGCACCACTTGCATTTAAGTAGTGGGGCATACACATTAGACCTAGATATTGGCTGTAGATATTACATGGACATTGATTTTCTGTATATTCATAAGTTGTTGACGCACTTGCTTTTGTGCTGTGCGTGACAAGGCTAAAAAAGCTGATGCCAATTGCTAAGAAAACTACTAATAGGGATTTTGTAATAACATTACGGGATAGATGTGTACATTGAAGTACCTTCCTTCCTTATAGTGCATAAGATACACCAATTTAATTTGATCAGTAGACAGGCTACAAGTAGTCAACCTGGTTGTCAACAATTGTTATGAGTTTAAATTAATTTTTTTGTATTGATATTATTGAGCCTCCCCAATATTGGTAGACACATCTTTATCACGTACATACATGTCAAGGTCCCTATATTCTGGACATGTTGTCAAAATTGAGACAGAGAACAGAATTGGAGGGTACAGATGGCACAAGGAAAACATGTTAGTGTCGAGACAAAAGCAGAGATTGTCCGAAGAATTCGTGATGATGGGATGAGTGTGCGAGATGTTGCAGAGCCTACGAACTAGCACGGCAACCATTTACTATTGGCTCAAAGATACCGTCGTGGATAACAATACAAACCTCATCCTTGAGAACAAACGGCTCAAGAAAGAAAATGAACAGTTGTATGGATGTTAGGAGAGCTACCGAGAAATGAGCGCCCAAAAAGATAGCCATTCCAGAAGAGGTCGAACCAAGGGCAGAAGCACTTCACTGAAGTAGTAGGCCTGACTAGATCTACGACATACACAACACGACAGAAAGCACGAGATACTGAAAGTATTGCAGCATTGCTCGCCGTCCACGATGACCATCCATTGTATGGTGTTCGTCGGTTATCCATTGAGCTTGGATAAAGTCTCAACAAAGTACGACGCATTGCTGTCAGGTTGGGCTTGTTATCCAATACCCAATGAAGAAGCACAAATACAGTCATGCTGCACCAGAGAGATTGCCGTCCCTTGGAATATTCTGGGAAGGTTTGCAACCTTTGAGAACGAGGCGTGAACACAAGACGATATGAGCTATGTAGGGATGACGATGGTATTACCTTCGATGGTGGTGGATCTTGCGAACGCGACAGATTATTGGATAGTCATTTGGTGAACGCCACACGAGCGATTTGACGTACCGAGCACTGATGGATGGATTGAGCAAATACCCCGCTTTGAGTATTGTGCATTCGGACCAAGGAAGTGAATACTTGAGGAACAGCACAGTAAGTTCTATTCATCCCATAATATCTAGTTGTCGTGCAGTAAGAAAGTAAGCCCATGGCAGAACGGATACATAAAACGGTTCTTTTTGAAACCTTCAAGAGGAGCTTGGTGCTTTGTCTACGTATCCAGATGTCGCTTATCTGCTTGAAGGGATTGCCTTGAAGGTCTTTTATTACAACAACCGACGCATTCACACCGCACCTAGGACCGCTCCTCGTGCGTATACTGACGCCCACCCCAATCCCAAATTAGATACCCTGTCTATTTTTTAGGGACCTTGACAATCTATTTTCCTTGGGTCACCTCAGACAGTATCTTCAATATACAGTTGCCATTAAAAACCCATCCCAACCTTTCCCCCCTACGGTTTGGATTACAGTAGTTTTTAAGTTGTCGTAATTTCTGACAGTTTCCAAAAGCTGTTTAGTGCCTATATCGTTTGGATCATTTGAATCGCTTAAGAAGGACCCTTCTCTTATCACGTTGTCCACGATGATTACACTGCCCGGATGGGATAGTTGGAGGGCGGTATCAAAATATTTGGGGTTATTTTCCTTGTCGGCATCGATAAAGAAAAGATCGAATGTCGGTTTTGGACTAAGCTGTTGTATGGACATAAGACTTTCAAGAGCTGAGCCAATTTTGATATCTACTCTGTCTCTCAGTCCGGCGTGCTCTAAGTTTTTAGACGCCACTTCGGCGTGTTTGGGACTTTTCTCTAAGGTGACAACTTTTCCGTCGGCTCCCACTCCCCTTGCCAGGCAGATTGTACTGTATCCCCCGAGAGTGCCTATTTCCAGAATCGACTTGGCCCCGGTTATCGTACATATGATAGTGAGAAATTGCCCCTGAGTGGGTGTGACATCAATAGGTGGAAGATCGGCGTCTTTATTAGCCGTAAGCACTTGCTCTAAGATCGGATCTTCATCCAGTACAAACTTGTCTAGATATTTGTCAACTGCTTCCCAATTGTTTTTTCCCATTTAACTATATTAATAAGTGATCTTATTAATATCAAGACATTTTTGTGTGGCACAAGTTGGCTGTAGATCTATATAGCCTGTATTTCTTCCAGATCACGCAGATCTTTTTGTAACTTATGCAATTCGTCACGCAATAAAGCTGCATATTCGAACCTGAGCTCGGCAGCTGCTTGGAGCATTTCTTCTTGGATGATCTGAGAGAGTTTCTCTAAATCGGCTTTGGAGCTTTTACCGTCTCTGGCTATGCCATGACTGTCAGCCAGTTGGGATCCAAGCTGGGTCTGTAAACGTTGTGAACGCTTGGTCTTGCCGGTCGCAGTTCTAACGCGACCCATGGGGGTATTGGCATCGACTCCCGATTCAGCTCTGAATTGCGCAACAAGATCGTTGACCTGTTTTTTGATGCCCTGTGGATCAATACCGTGTTCTTGGTTATAGCGCTGTTGCAGTTCGCGTCGACGCTCTGTTTCAGCCATTGCTTTGCGCATGGAATCGGTTATGGTGTCGGCGTAAAGGATCACCCTACCCGATAAGTTCCTGGCAGCTCGACCCATAATCTGGATAAGTGAGGTAACCGAGCGCAAGAACCCTTCTTTATCGGCGTCTAAGATGGCTACAAGGGAAACCTCCGGCAAGTCTAGACCTTCACGCAGGAGATTGATGCCCACTAAAACGTCGAATGCACCCAGTCTTAAATCACGTAGTATTTCTATACGCTCTATTGTGTCTATGGTTGAGTGAAGATATCTGACTTTTAGTCCTGCCTCCAGTAAATAATCAGTCAAGTCTTCTGCCATTTTTTTGGTCAGGGTGGTTACCAAAACTCTTTCGTCACGCGCCGTTACTTTTTCGATCTCGCCGATAAGATCTTCAATTTGCTTTGCCGTAGGTTTGATAACGACTTCTGGATCCAAGAGACCCGTCGGTCTTACTATTTGTTCCACAATGGGTATGTAGTCCTGCATCTCATAAGCTCCGGGTGTAGCGGAAACGAAAATAGCCTGGGCGATTTTCTTTTCCACTTCCTCAAAGCGCAAAGGTCTGTTGTCGAGGGCAGATGGAAGGCGAAAACCGTATTCGACAAGTGCTTCCTTTCTGGATTTATCTCCGGCGTATTGGCCGTGTAACTGAGGTATGGTGACGTGGCTTTCATCTATGACCAGTAGCCAGTCTTTCGGAAAGTAATCAAGTAACGTGTAAGGGGCTTCTCCCGGAGCGCGACCGTCTAAGTGTCTGGAGTAATTTTCAATTCCGTTACAGTAACCTACTTCTGCCAACATTTCCAGATCGTGTTCGGTGCGCATTTTCAGTCTCTGGGCTTCCAGGAGTTTGTCTTGGGATTTCAACTCGGCTAAACAAAGAGCCAATTCTTCTTCGATAGATTTGATGGCGATCCTGACATGTTCTTCGTCGGCAACGTAATGGGTTGCGGGGAAAAAAGTGATTTCTTCCATTACCTCCCCTATTTCGCCAGTGAGGGGATCAAAACGGGTAATTTCTTCTATCTCATCGCCGAAAAGTGTAATTCTGACCGATGTTTCATCGTAAGCGGGGTGAACTTCCAAGGTATCGCCTCTCACCCTAAATTTGCTTCTCCCAAGGTCCATATCGTTTCGTTCGTAGTTGATATCGACAAGTTTAGAGAGAATCTCCCTTTGGGCAATGCGCTCCCCTCTTTTGAGAGAGATGATTTGATTTTGGTATTCGAAAGGTGAACCCAATCCGTAAATACAAGAAACTGAGGCTACTACGATTACGTCGCGTCTTGTCAGGAGAGCAGACGTTGTGGAGTGACGCAAGCGGTCTATTTCGTCATTGATAGCAGAGTCCTTTTCTATATACGTGTCACTGGAGGCAATGTATGCTTCTGGCTGGTAGTAATCGTAGTAAGAAACAAAATATTCCACTCTGTTGTCTGGGAAGAATCCACGCATTTCACCGGCGAGTTGAGCGGCCAATGATTTGTTGGGAGCCAGAATTAGCGTTGGCTTTTGTACCTGTTCGATAGTCCAAGCAACGGTGGCGCTTTTCCCAGATCCGGTGATTCCCAACAGGGTTTGGTAGTGAACGCCATTTTTTATATTGTCGGAAAGCTGGGCTATCGCGCGCGGCTGGTCTCCGGCGGGAACATAAGGCGCGCTTACCTTGATATCGGTCACGTAACTATTTTATATCGAAACCTTATTATCCGCGTCTTGTTCATGATAATGATCTCCCATGAAAATGACAGAAAATATATAGGTTTTACGAAAGTGGTTTTCTGAAATTGATGCTTTTCTAAATTTCTATGAAATTTTAGGCAATACATTACCGTCCGCTCCGTTAGTCACCATGAAAAGCATTTGGGCAAGGACAGCCCGATCTTAGGCCATGGAAGGCCCTAACAAAAAATGTTTAGGTGAACTATGGCAAATGCTATTCAGACAATTAACGTTTTGGGATTTGCTCTGAACGCCATCAACGAACGTAACCAAGTCATTGCAAACAACATAGCCAACGAAAACACTCCCGGCTATCAGGCAAATGTGGTGACTTTTGAAAACTCTCTGGCCAACGCACTGTCTTCTGGCGGTGCGGCTTCGTCCAGTGTTGTCCCGGAAGGTCTTGCTTCTGGCACAAACGGGAATAACGTCAATTTGCCAGGGGAAATGGCTCTGGAAGTCCAAACCAATTTGGAAAACCAGTCTGTAGCCAATTCTCTGAATACGGAATTCTCAATTTTATCAACAGCGATCAACGGATAGGAGAGCTGATAGGGATATGTCAATGTTTCCAACAATTTCAATCGCCGGAAGTGGTCTTTCGGTGGATCAGACGTGGATAGATACCATAGGTGGCAACATTGCCAACGCTCAAGACAACGTCACACCCGGGCAGCCTGTCTATAGAGAACAGTCTGTGGAAGTGGCTCCGCTGCCCAATGTTTCCGTTACCGGCCAAGTCGGTCCGGGGAGCGGCGTACATGTGGAAGCCATTAACCTGAGTGCAGGAAAGGGTATCTTAACATATGACCCTACTAATCCGATAGCGAACAAACAAGGTTACGTGCTGTCGCCAAATATCAATATGGGACACGAACTTACCACTTTGGTAGAAGCCCAAGTGAATTACGAAGCCGACGCCACGGTGTTGCAAAACTCCGACACGGCTTACAAGAACGTTCTTTCGATTAAGGCCTAAGTCATGATACCAGCGATTCCTCCTATAAGCGGAACAGGTTTTACCACCCCTGCCCAGGCAAGTTCTGCCGTATCGCCCGCAACAACTGGCGGTAACGGAGAATTTTCTAACGTATTGGGATCCGCAATTGATCAGGTAAATCAAACCATGTCAAATGCCAGCACCTTGGAATTGCAAGGTGCGACGGGTCAAGCCAGTGTGGCTAACGTCACGGTAGCAGCCTCAGAAGCCCAGTTGGCTATAGAACTGGTGGCCAATGTGAGAAACAATGCCGTAACGTCTTTCAATTCCATTATGTCTATGGTGGCAGGTTAAGTTTATGGCAGTACAACCTTTTGAGTCCAACAACAGAGCCGGCGATGCGCTTAAACAAGGCAGACAACTGCTATCCGGCTTTACTTCCGGTCAAAAGACCGTGGCCGCACTTTTTGGAATAATTCTGCTCCTTATTATTTACTTTTTTTCCACACACTCTTCTTCTCCCAGTTACGAAACGCTTTATGCGAACCTACAGCCTTCCCAAGCCGGTCAGGTGACACAAAAACTTAGTGCTGCTGGCATCCCTTATCAGTTGAGTGACGGAGGGGCGACGGTTTTGGTGCCTGATCAATACGTCAATCAGGAAAGAGTTGCTTTAGCCGAAGCCGGGCTGCCTTCAGGCGGTACGATCACTTTTCAGACGCTTGCCGCCACCGGCATCACTTCTTCGCAATTCGTACAGAACGTCGACTACCAACAGGCTCTCGAAGGACAGCTGAACAGCATCATAGAATCCATACAGGGGGTAAGTAGCGCGCAGGTCTCTTTGGTGATGCCTTCCAACTCCACGTTTGCCATCGGCAATACACAGACCCCGACGGCTTCTGTGCTCGTGGATCTAAACAGTGGTTCCACTCTGACATCCGGACAGGTACAGGGCATAGTGCATTTGGTGTCTTCTGCCGTTCCCGAGTTATCAGCCAACAATGTTACAGTCGTGGATAACAACGGTAACGTCTTGTCAGCCTCTAGTGGCTCTATATCGGCAAGCACGGATTTATCCGAAGAAAACACTTACGACAGTGCTTTAGCAGCGACTCTCAACAATTTGCTTTCACTGGTAGTAGGTCCAAATAACGCTTCTGTCCAAGTGCATGCCGTTATGAATTTCAATCAACTGTCTACTAAGACAAACGGATTTGAAGTCGGTAAAAACGGGAAGCCTATTACGGCTCCCACGTCTGTGAGTAAAACCAAAGACAGTTTTACCGGCACGGGTTCCCAAGCAGCCGGCATTTTGGGCTCCGGGCAGATACCGACTAGTCAAAACGGCAAATATCTTTCCACGCAGAGCCAAACCCAAAGTGCTGTCGGAAGTGTTACGCAAATAGTCAATCAGGCACCTGGACAGGTAATAAAAACCTCTGTAGCCGTGCTGGTCAACTCGGCTAAAGTGAAAACAGCGCAAATAGCGGCTATTAGGTCTCTCATTACCACGGCAGCCGGACTGAATCTCAAAACAGGCGATAAAATCATCGTTACGGCGCTCCCCTTTGCCCCGCCACCTAAGCAACTAGCTATAACCAAAACTTCTCTAACGGCATCGCTGTTTGGACATCTTCCCACGGTCGGACTTCTGATCCTGATTCTTCTGATGTTCTTCTTGAGTATGCGTGCAGCGAAAAAACGTAAGCCGGTTTTCCAGGAAATTCCTATGACACCGCTCGCATCCATCGGAGCGGCAGATAACCCCACCATTGAGTTACCGGCCGTATCGATAAGCGGTAACTCAATGCTCAACCAAGCCGATTCTCCGGTAACTCCGGATGTGGAATCTTATATACAAACTAGCCCTGACGAAGTAGCAAGTCTGATGCGCAATTGGTCAGAAGAGCGCGGAAGGGGGCGACAGTAAATGGCTGAACTAGCGGAAAAAGACACTACAGTTATGGCAAAAATCGGAGCCGAAGGTTCCGAGGATAAGAAAAAAAAGACGGACAAGACCAAGTATGAGGAACTGACTGGTATTCAAAAAGTTTCCATAGTGCTAGCTCAGCTGAAGCCGGATACTTCGGCAAAACTGATGCAGGCGGTCGGAGAAGAACAAGCGGTATTGTTGGCCACGGAAATGGTCCGTTTGCCTCAGCTGGACCGTGAAACCGTCACGAGGGTACTTACAGAATTCGTTGAAAAAGTAAACGCTACAAGAGCCATCGGACAAGGCGGTATGGGACAGGCCAGAAAACTGCTTGCCGCAGTCGTGGGTGAAGAAAAAGCCTCTGAAATCATGTCCCAGCTTCAAGGCAAAGTGGCCGTTGGTCCGCTTGCTTTCCTCTCGCAGGCAGATCCAAAACACGTAGTACCGTTTCTGGTGGACGAACATCCCCAGACTGTAGCCGTCATTATTGCTCACATGCCACCGAACGACGGATCTCTTTTACTGGATGCCATGCCGGCAGATTTTCGTGCCGAAGTAGCTCTTCGTATAGCCACTATGGAAAAAGTACCACCGGAAGCAATAAGTGTGGCAGCACAGCAACTGGCTAACAAACTAAAAGGTGTTGGTTCGGCTACCGGTTCAGCGCCAGGCGGGATTCCCACCTTAGTTGAATTGTTGAACAGGGTTGACGGCTCTACCGAAAAGCAAGTCCTTCTGGCTTTGGAAAACCGGGATCCGGAATTAGCCGAGTCCATCAAAGCAAAAATGCTGACATTTGAAGACGTTATGGCTCTCGACGATAAAACCTTACAGGCTATCTTGCGTAAGGTACAAATTACCGATCTTGCTCTGGCCACTAAAGGTACGGAAGCAGATGGAGTAATTGCCGAAAAAATCAAAAGAAACCTTTCTGACAGAGCCCGTACGGAGTTGGCCGAAGAAATCGAAATTATGGGCCCAGTCAGAACCTCACAGGTGGATTCGGCTCAATCCGGTATCGTCAAAGTGGCCAGAGAGTTGGAAACTGAAGGTGTTATAACCATTGCCAGAAAGAATGACGAGGTCTTGGAATGATAAATACCCAAGTCGTACGTCTCAATGAAGATCAGATTTCTCCGGTCACCCCGGAAATATTGGATACGGGTCAATCTTTGGTAGATCTTCGGGATAGGGCTCGTCATGAAGGATATGAGGACGGCTACCAAGCCGGGCAGGAAAAAGCCGCAGAAGAAGCTGCCATTAGTCTGCAAAGTTTTCAAGAAAACGCCCGTCAGGTGTTCGCTGCCCTTGCGGAAGCTTTAGAGAATGCAAAAAATTTACTTAACGTCGAACAGCAAAAACTGGAACAATATGCAGCTAAGTTGTCTGTCGAGATAGCCGAATCCATTTTAGATCATGAGGTGGAAACCGGTCAAATAAGCGTTCTTGATACAATTCAACACGCTCTTGCCATGTTGCCTCAGGGCGGCGAGGTGATAGGCAGAGTTAACCCTGTCGACTTGGAGTTTATACAATCCGGCGATTTATTTCCTTCTTTACGCCTTGTTCCGGATCAGTCTGTGCAAAGGTCCGGCTGCATTTTGGAAATAGGTTCGGCCATGGTGGACGCCAGACTTGACATTGCCATCCAGAGGGTCAGGAAAGAGCTGAGGCTGAAAGTAGGTGTCGTATGACTAACCTGCTGGAGGAGATACGCGATGACCTGTTGGAAGCGGCAAGAATCAAACGCTATGGAAAAGTGATCCGGATGGTGGGTATGTCCATTGAGGTGGCGGGAGCCGATTCTGCGATCGGTGACGGCTGTTTAATTTATCGAGACAACGAAGCTCCGGTGATGGCCGAGGTGGTGGCTTTAAACGAAGCCAGCTTGGTATGTCTCCCCTACGGCAACACCAACGGCTTGAGAATAGGCGCATTGGCAGAACCGCTTTATCGTCCTCTTCCCATCCATGTCGGCCAAGATTTACTGGGTCGAGTCGTGGACGGATTGGGGATGCCTATCGATGGAGGTTCTGCCCTATTCCAACTGGAACAGGTGGGTATAGATGCTGCCCCGCCGCATCCGCTGAAGCGAAAATTGGTAACCGAACAACTGGAATTGGGTGTCAAAGTCTTAGATGCTTTTATTCCGTGCGGCAAAGGGCAGCGGCTGGGAATTTTTGCCGGCTCTGGGGTGGGAAAATCTTCTCTCATGTCGATGATTATCCGCGGCACAAAAGCCGATGTTTCCGTAGTGGCACTGATCGGAGAAAGAGGTCGAGAAGTTTCTGAACTGATAGAGCGCGATATCGGGAAAGAAGGACTAAAAAATTCCGTTGTCGTAGTCGCTACTTCCGACGCTCCGGCTTTGGTGAGAATAAGAGCGGCTTTTACAGCCACGCGCATTGCAGAGTGGTTTAGGGATCAGGGTAAAGACGTACTTTTATTTATGGATTCCCTAACGCGTTTTGCTATGGCACAGCGTGAAGTAGGTCTTGCCGCCGGCGAGCCTCCGGCAACGCGCGGCTATCCCCCATCTGTTTTTGGTTTGCTTCCAAAACTCCTTGAGCGCGCTGGCACAGCGGAGAGCGGCTCAATTACGGGGCTTTACACTGTCTTAGTGGAAGGCGATGACATGAATGAGCCGATAGCCGACTCGGCTCGCTCAATTCTGGACGGTCATATCCAACTTTCCCGTCAGATAGCGGAAAAAGGACACTATCCCGCCGTAGACGTTTTAGGGTCGATATCTCGAGTAGCTCCGGCGATTACCGATGAAAAAGTACAGGAGTATCAAATTATCCTTCGTCGTCTGTTGGCAGCCTATAGGGATTCAAAAGACTTGATAGAAATAAATGCTTATGTTCCGGGAACGGATCCGGACGTGGATGCCGCCATAAAAACAAAGCCTTTGATTGATGCCTTTACGTCTCAAAAATCATCGGAACTTTATTCCTTGGCGGAAACGCAGGAGAATCTCAGACAACTGGCAGTTGGTGTCGAGTCATGAAAAATTACAGGTTTAATTTATCAGCTGTTTTGAGGGTTCGCAAAGTCGAATTGGCATTGTCGAGGCAGGCTATAGCCGCGATTTCTCAACAATATGCAAATGTAGAAAAAGATATTTTACATTTAGAATCACAATATCAAAGCGTGATGAAAGGCGTGGAAGCCAATTCCGAGAACCTGCCAATGTTGTATTTAGAACAGGCTTCTCGAATATACAACGATATCGTGGCGCGAAAAAAAGACTTGCTTTCTCTGCAGACCCAATTAAACAGAGAAAAGATTTTAGGGATAGACAGAGAAAGAAAAGTAGAAGTACTGGAAAATATAGACAGAGAAAGAAAAATTGTTTGGCTTCACGAGTACGACAGAGAAGAACTGATGCTGCTCGATGAGATAGGTTCTATCAAGTCTCTTATGCGAATGCAAGAAGCAAGCAAGCAATTGCGGAAAAATGTCAAAAGGAGTGAGTTCTAATGACTATTGACGCAACTTCTTTGCCGGCTTTGCCCGGACTGAGTCAAATTCAATCTTTTTTTAATCAAATGCAAGCTCCTTCGACTACAGGTGGTCTTTCTTCATCTGCAAGCGTTACCAATCCTTTTGAGATACTTCTTTCCGGAGAGTCAGCTTCCGGCTCGTCAGCGTCTTCCGGCTCGCAAAACGCGAGCGCTTCTGCACAACTCGGCGGCATTTCCGGTCTCCCCGCTACTCTTCAGACTGCTATCAATTCGGGGGGAAGCGCATCGGGAATTGCTATAGTACAAGCAGCAACGAATGAACTAGGAGTCCCCTACGTATGGGGAGGTTCCGCGCCGAGCACAGGATTTGACTGCTCCGGACTTGTACAATATGTTTTTTCGACTTTAGGAGTCTCCCTACCGCGCACCGCCGCCGAACAGGAGCAGGTCGGTACCCCTGTGGCCAGTATGGCTCAGGCACAACCGGGAGACCTTTTATTTTTTGAGCCAGGACAAAACGGAGCTCCCCCCGGGGAAGCCGGACACGTTGCCATTTATATAGGAAACGGCCAAATGATTGCGGCTCCGCAAACCGGCCAAGACGTGCAGGTACAACCCGTGCCTACCACGCCGCTCGCTATAAGACGTATTACTGTACCGGTATCCGGCAGTTCTTTGGCGCAGAATAGCGCATCCGGGAGTATTTCTCCCCAGTTGAATTACTCCGGTTCTACCCTTCCCGTGTCTGCAGCCGTATACGGAGGAAGTTCCGGGGTGCAAATGATAGGAGGGGTCCCGGTACCGTTGCAGTACGTGTCGGATATCGAGAACGCCTCTTCTTCTACGGGAGTTCCGGCTTCTCTTATTTCAGCAATTCTCTATAACGAATCGCGCTTCAATCCTGCCGCTGTTTCTTCAGCCGGAGCCGAAGGTATAGCTCAATTTATGCCGGGAACGGCTGCCGCCAATAACGTCAACCCTTGGAATCCGGCTTCGGCCATTCAAGGAGAGGCACAGTTGTTGGCTGGTTTCCACAGCGCTTTCGGTAACTGGAGCGATGCCATAGCGGCATACGCAGCGGGAGGAGCGGCCGTTGAGGCGGCAGGAGGCATACCTCAGGTTGGCAATACGGCCCAATATGTTCAAAGTGTATTGTCTCTGGCACAGATGGGAGCTGGATCATGAGTAAAGTTGCACTGTCTTCACAGGTATCGACTCTTCTTTCCTCCGGGCAGAGTTCCGGGGTAAAGACACATCAAGAAAAAGGTGGAAATAGTGCCTTTGCCGAGCATAACCAAAGTGAAGACAAAGCCGCATTTATGGGTTTCGTGGAAAATTGTTTTCAAACCTCCGAAATACAAAATGAAAAACCAACAAATCCGGGAGAGGGGGCAAAGCCAAAGGGTAACTCTTCCGAGACTACCAAAACAAAGTCTCCTCTTCTTCCCCGGCATGACGTAACACTTTCCGCACCGCATTCCACCCATACTGTTAACGAAAAAGAAAAAGAAGCAAAGACTGTTCTAAGCCAACAAAGCGTTTTTTCTGTTCTGGGCAATCCGATGGCTGCTGTCCAGACCGCCATACCTCAAGAAGCAGGTACTGCATACGTTGAAAAGACTCAAAGCTCAATCAGTATCAATACGGATGCGCTCAATTCGCAGGCAGCAAAAAATTCTTCCGGAGAAGTGTCAGTTGCTTCTGATATAAATCAAAACCAGAGCGGCTTATCAACTTATAATCAAAGTCATATTCCCTTGAAAGAATCAGAGAGTATCTCTAACTTGACAATGGAGAACAGTAATGTTTTCAATTCGTCACCGACGAAACAACATATAAGTGCTGATTCAAACTCTACTATCGAATCGGGTACATCAAATGTTTTACTTCAGGATGCACCGAGAGAAAGTCACAATGCTTCTGGTTTGATAAAAGGCGTAAGCAAACTGCCAAGAGCTAACAATCAAAGTGAGTCTCTATTTCCCTCAAGCACCACCAACGCCAAAAGTGCGGAAAACACCAGCGGATTTCCCTCAAGCACCACCAACGCCAAAAGTGCGGAAAACACCAGCGGATTTTCCCCAGTTGTAACCCAACCCATTCAAAATATTGATCTTAAAGGGAAAGCCTTTTTCAGCGGTCACCCTAAAGCCGATGTCGTCCAATCACTAAAAGGACCAGCAATACCAAAAGAGAATCAAGCGGCTCTCGTCGTCAATCCGTCTTCTCCTCGTGAGGTATCTAATCTACCAAAAGCCGGGTCAAGTGATACGGTTACAGTTGCTCCCGTTGTTCAACATGAAGTCCTTGCCGGCAGTCCTTCTCCGGTGGGGATACAGGAGAACCTGTCTCCATTTGTGACGAACAACACCCCGTTCTTGATGCAGCTATCGCAGGTTCGTCTGCTTTCTGACGGAACTTATAATATGAGTGCCGTTCTTACTCCTCCAGAACTTGGAAAAGTAGAGGCGGAAGTAAAAATGTCCAACGGCGTATTGTCTGTAGCCATTACTTCACATAATGCTAAAACCAATGCTCTCCTACTGCAGCACGGACAGGAGATAGCTGAGAGCTTGCAAACAAACCCTTCCAATGTGAGTTTTTCTCTCCGCCAGGAACAAAACGGCAATTCGTCAGGCTCTAAGCCTCAGGCGAGCTTTTCCGTTGCCTCAAACGAAGAAACCTTTGACAGTAATGAAGAAGTAACCTCACACGGTCTCTACTTGGGAACCAATTCCCTACATATAGTGCTCTAGTCAATAAGAAAGGAAACAAATGATTTCATCAGTTACCCCCCTCACAACAGCTTCGCAACCCACTGCATCAACGGCGTCGTCCGGTAATTCTTCAGGTACCTCAACAGGCAATGCCTCAATAGCATCGACAACAAACGGTTTACTGGATCCGAATCAATTTTTATCATTATTGGTGGATAGCTTAAAATATCAAAACCCGCTCAATCCTACCAGTAGTGCACAATTCCTCAGTCAGCTGGCTGCTTTGAGTCAGGTGCAATCAGAGCAGCAGATATCTCAAACACAACAGGTGGCGGCTGCCACATCCCTCATCGGGCAAGTGGTAAGCGGATCTGATTTGAACGGCGTTCCGGTCTCTGGAACGGCTACTGGATTTTCAATAACCCCGAATGGTCCGACTATCAACGTGGGCAATAATACGATATCGCTCGGTTCCATAGATGCAGTCGGCACCACACCTGTGGCAACTTCGCCAACTCAAAGCACAACACAGAGTTCTTCGTCTACTCCGTCCTCTACCGGAGCGTAAAACGTATAGAAAGGAAGTGTCAACCAAAAAAAAGTAACAACAATTTTTCAATAGATACAAGTTTTTATGAGAAAGGATTAAATATATGACAATACGTTCACTCGCTGCCGCTGATTCAGGGATTTCTACTATGCAGACAGCCATTGACACAATAGGAAATAACGTGGCAAACGCCAGTACAGATGGTTATAAGTCTACCACGGCTCAGTTCGAAGACGTTCTTACTGAACAATTGACCCCGGCGAGCTCTGCTTCAGCGACTTTGGCCAGTACCAACCCTTCCACTATCGGAGCCGGTGCACAGCTGGCCGGTATGGAGACAAACTTCTCGGAAGGTGCGATAGTACAGACCGGAGTTCCTACGAATTCAGCCATTCAGGGAAACGGTTTTTATATCGTAAATCAGGGCGGTAATACTTATTACACCCGCAATGGTTCGTTTCAACTGGATGTCAACGGGGTACTTTCAACCATGAACGGAGGTATCGTGCAGGGTTGGTCCGGTACGACCCCGACAACTGGTCCGACGGGAGCAATTACTATTCCTTCCAATTTGACGATAGCCCCTCAAGAAACGGCAAATATCAATATGGGCGGCAATATTCCCTCCGGAGGCGCTGCCTTTACCACCACCGCCACACTCTATGACGCTCAAGGTAACCAAGTTCCTCTTACTCTCACCTATACCCCCACAGGCACAGCTAATCAATGGAATATGCAGGCCAGCGTGAACGGGCAAAACCTGTTTTCTTCCGGTGTTACGCTAACTTTTAATGCAACCGGACAACTGGCCAGCTATGCTGTCAACGGAGGGGCAACCACGCCCGTAACAGGACAGACAAGTATTGCCACGACTCAGGCCATGCCAACCGGTTTTCAGTGGAACGAAACGAAAATGAATTTCGTTTTTCCGGCCCCCACTACCTCTCAAGCGGTAACGCAATACACCACCAGTCAAACGGTGGGCGTTACTAACCAAGACGGTTATACACAAGGGGCATTGCAGTCTTGGTCGATAGGTCAAAACGGTGTTATCACGGGAACCTTTACTAACGGTCAGTCTCAACAGCTGGGTACGATAGCTTTGGCTAATTTCACCAATCCGGGTGGTCTGGAGAATATGGGTAATCTGGACTATCAGTCGACTGCGGCATCCGGACAGCCTCAGGTTGGCGTTCCCGGGGCCAATGGAAGCGGAACGCTGTTGGGTGGAGCCTTGGAGCAGTCCAACGTAGATTTGGCCAGTCAGCTCACCAATCTCGTGGAGGCACAGACCAATTACGAGGCGGATACCAAGGTTATTTCTACCACACAAACAGTTCTACAGGCACTCGTAACGAACGCCTGATGGATAGTACTTTGCTGTAATTTTCATTGTAAAATACGGGAAAACCACTATCCCTATAAGGCAAAGACGAACCGGTCTCTGTCGTTAGAGAATACGATGTCGGAGTAAAACGAGTATCTGACTTACAAGATACCGCTTTACTCCCCGTCAACTGAGAACAATAATTCTCGGAAGCGACAGGAGATCGGTTCTGTGATTTGGGTAACTACAAAAGACGGTTCACGATTAGCGTTGAATGTCGACAGGATTGAACGCGTAGAACTGAATCCGATATCGCCGACCAAAGAGTCCAATATTTTTTTTGTAGGTGGCGGTCGTCTGACAGTCGCCGAACCCCCGGAAAAAATAGTCGATGAGATCATGGAGAGCAAAGCTCAGACAATAGCTCTCTCTCTTTGTATGTCGACCTATTTGGACAAAGATTCTAACTTATCCGATATACCCAAACTGCACGTAGTGCATCCGGAGGAGCCAAGCTTATGACACCTGTGGGAATATTTGTGGCACTCGGTTCCATCATGATGTCAATGATCATGGATCACGGTAAGCCCACCTCCCTGATCAACATTCCTGCCATGTTGCTTGTCTTCGGCGGCACGGTAGGGGTATCTATAGCTGGAGTCAGAAAAAAAGACTTTAAAACGATACGCGGTGCTTTTAAAGCAGCGTTGCGACAAAAAAAGAAAAAATCTTGGAACGCCCCTGAGTTTGCCCAGCATCTGATGGAGGTCTCCCGTGAGGCCAGAACGGCCGGCCTCTTGGCCCTTGAAAATGGTTTGCCGGAAGCAAAAAAAGATCCTTTTTTAAAGACTGGGGTCGAGCTCATCACCACCACGAGCGACCCTGAGCGCGTCAGGTCTGTGTTAGGTGCGGAAATTAACGGGATGAGAGCACGTCACAAGGTGGGCATGAAATACTTTCAAGATATGGGAGGATTTGCTCCCACGATTGGAATTATCGGTACGGTTATGGGGCTGGTTAGGGTATTGGGTAACTTGAGCCAACCAGCGAGCTTAGGTACAGCAATCGCCAGTGCTTTCACGGCCACACTTTGGGGGGTGATGAGCGCCAATATCTTCTGGATACCCATTGCCAACAAATTAAAAACCCTTACCGATGATGAAGTGAGGAGAAAAGAACTCGTTATTGAAGGTCTTTTAGCCATTCAGGAAGGACTAACTGGCCCGCAGCTAAAGGACAGGTTAGATCCTTTCCTCGCTCCGCGCGAGAGAGATGGCGGTAAGGGAAAGAAAGACAAGAAGGCGTCAAAGCCGGATGAGGCGGCAGCATGAGTGGACCCCATGCGGGAAGAGCCAGAAAAGATGCCGGAGGTGATGTCGAGGAAGAACACGAAGGCGGAATGGAAAGGTGGCTTCTTACTTATTCCGATATGATCACTCTGCTACTCGCTCTTTTTGTCGTGCTCTATGCTCTTTCTAGTCTAAACAAGGTAAAATATGCTGAATTTGCCAAAGGTCTCAGGACCAGTTTTAACAATGGTAACAGTCAGCCCTCTTCTGCCAGAACTGTTTCTTCAGAAAAGATAGGTAAAAATAAGACAACCCAAGGGGCGGCTTCTCTTTCAAAACTGGAAAAGCAGATACAACAAGCTTTAAAAAAAGCCGGACTTATCCACGACGTGCAAATTTCGATTCAGGCACGTGGTTTGATAGTTTCTCTGGTTACAGGAAAGACATTTTATTCCAAAGATTCCGCTGCACTTTCTCCGGTTGGAGAACGGGTCGTAGAGGTGGCGGGATCGGTAATAGCCAAACACACGAATTTAGTGAACGTTGACGGATACACCGATAACGAACCGATCATAGGCGGTCCCTACACAAGCAATTGGCAACTTAGCGCCCAACGGGCTGTCGTGGTGGTGCAAGCACTACAGGACAACGCACATGTCAATCCTACGAGACTTTATGCCGTTGGTTTTGGACAGTACCATCCGATTGTGCCAAATACATCACCGGCCAATCAAGCGCAAAACAGAAGAGTGGAAATAGTTGTATCACCGCCAGGAAAAAAGGTAGTGTTGCCATGACGAGCGTTACTTCTTACGATTTTAGGCGAAATGAAACATTAGATAGACACCAAAGACGAGCCCTGAATGCCGCCGTCGATTCTTTTACCCGCCATGGCTCCGTTAGTATCTCCTCTTCCTTGCGTAAAGCGTGTCAGATGAGCATGGTTAACGTGACAGAAATGACGTGGAAAGACATCACGACTAAACTCGGTGAAAAGCCTTATATGGCAACATTTTCCGTCGAACCCTTTCAGGGAAGACTTTTTGTGGCAATGCCTCTGGCAGAAGCTATTCGCATTATTGACTATCGGTTAGGAGGAGGTAGCCTGCCATCATTTGAGCGTCACAGCGATCCCACTGATACCGATTTGGCGATTTTGGGAGGCGTGGTAGAGACTTTAATTGCTGAGCTTGGTGGCGCGCTTTCCAGACAGGGTCTGGTAAAAATATTTCTTCTGTCGCAAGAAGCCAGCAGACAGTATTTACAGATTGCCGGACAACTTGAGCTTTTTTTAAGTATTGAAATTGAAATAAATATTTTAGAGGAAACTACCATACCTCTTTATCTAATCTTTCCCATTGTTTTGATAAGAAGTATCATTCGTGATTTGCAACTGGGCGTCGAAGACAAAGAAGATACACTCAAGCTACTGGATAGAGATGTTATCCTAAAGACGCCAATTGATGTATGTTTAGAAATTCCACCCGTTCCGATCACGCCTGAAGAAATAGCAAAACTTTCTGCAGGAGATATCATCCCCTTTTTCTATCCTGTATCCGAAGCGCTTGATATCAGAGCAGAAGGCGTACTGGTGGGAAAAGGAAAGCAGTATGCAATTGGATCAAAAGTAGTGTGTTCTGTCTCAGAGGAGGTAAGAGATAATGACGACTGACGTAGTCGAAGAAGAAAAAATCTTAAGTGACCAAGATGACATCTGGAATGCCAAATCGGCACGACTAAAAGATGTACATCTTATGATAAGTGCTCAGATAGGCCGGACAAAACTACCCATTAGATCTGTTTTGGATCTGGCTGTCGGACAGGTTATAGAGCTTGACCGCCAAGTCGGATCCCCGATAGATATAGTGGCCAACAACGAGATCATTATCGCCAAAGGTGAAGTCGTAGAAGTAAACGGTGAATACGGAGTACGTATCACAGAAGTAGTAAATGCAGCCATAGGCTAATGTCAACTTTTACTCTCTTTCTCCATACATTTTTTGCTTTGGCAATCGTTCTTATTGCTATTGCAATTTTTTCTAAAGTCGTAAAAAGAGGAAGCAGGATGGGCTTTAAAACCTCTAAGAAGTCACCGGATCCGTTTAATATCGAAATTTTAAGTAGAAAAAATATTACGCGTCATAACTATTTACTTGTTATCAAAATTACTAACAGAGAATTCTTGCTTTCTGTAACACAACAATCGGTTAATCTTATTTCCCCTCTTGAAGGAAAGATAGAAGACCAAACAGCCGTAAATGACTTTAGTGAAAAGGAATTGTCACACTTATTTGGTGTTGGCAATCCTGACACAGATAACGGGTCGCCATGGAAGGCAGCACCCAGGCAAACGCCGGTGGCATGGGATGCCTTTATAGAGAGACTGCGTGAAATGACTGTGCGACATTAGGAGAAAAGCAGCCGTTCCGCAAAAAGATCTTTGGAGATTTCTTTGCAGACAAGCAATTGCCACCGCTGTACTCTGGCTGATCAACTTATTGTAAATCAAGACAAACTGCTTTGTCCCTTTCGCTATCAGAGCTTCCTTCCTGGATGGGTAGCGCAATGACTCCGCATCTTTTGGCAGCTACTTCGCCAAGTGTAAATATCAATCTAAACGGGCTTCGCTCCCCTTCCAGTTCTCTGGTAATCCTAATAGCACTGACTCTTTTGTCGATAGCTCCCTCCCTGTTAATCCTCCTAACAGGATTCACCAGAGTTTTTATCGTGCTTGGTCTGACGAGAAGTGCACTTGGGCTGCAAAACACTCCCCCTAATCAGGTAATTGCCGGTCTTGCTCTTTTCATATCGCTGGCGATTATGGGTCCTGTGTTTAGTCAAATAAACTCAGTAGCCGTTCAGCCATATCTACACGGTAAGATCAACGCAATACAGGCCATTGATAAAGGAGAAGTGCCCCTAAAGTCGTGGATGCTCAAGCAGACTAGAGATACGGAATTGTCCATGTTTGCATCGACAAATCACGACTCCATTAAACATCCGATGCACCTGCCCATGACCGTAGTCATACCCGCCTTTGTTCTCTCAGAGGTGCAAACGGCTTTTATTATCGGTTTTGTTATTTTTCTGCCTTTTATGATCATAGATCTGGTAGTCGCTTCCGTATTGATGTCAATGGGTATGTTCATGCTGCCACCCACACTGGTTTCTCTGCCTTTCAAGATACTGTTGTTTGTATTGGTCGACGGATGGTCACTCGTTGTCCATTCGCTACTAGTGAGTTTCCATTAGCCATGAATTCTGCTACTACCGTTACTTTAGTGGGACAGGCCATAGTGCTTATTGCCGAGCTGTCAGGACCGATTCTGATAGGTACCTTGGTGGTAGGGCTCGTCATATCTCTTTTTCAAGCAGTTACTTCCATACAGGAGTTCACCCTTACTTTTTTGCCCAAACTTATAGTGGTGGCGGCGATACTGGCACTGTCGGGACACTGGATGATAACTGAAATTACTGATTACACCACCCAGTTGTTTTCCCTTATACCAAAATTAATATCTGTGTCATGATTCATATTCCTCTTGTAGAGATAATCGCCTACTTTTTAGGGTTCATAAGGGCCATAGCATTTTTGTTTGCGTGTCCTCCTTTTACTACTACCGGGATCCCTTTCCAGGCAAAAGTCGCCATAGCTTCCGGTCTTTCCTTGGCAGCACTTCCTGGAATCGATCACGAATATTTAATTACTTCCACTCCGGATTTGGTTGGAGCGTTGACCCTACAGGCAGTATTGGGGTTTCTGATCGGTTTTGTCGTACAGCTTTTTATAGGAGCGATTCAGTCTGCCGGGGCGATTATAGATCAGTTTTCTGGTTTAAATCTTCCGCCTTCGATTGACCCCTTGAGTTTAGACCAGACGCCTCTGATTTCAAAAACATACGAATGGGTTACGACGATACTTTTCTTTTCTACCGGTGCTTACGTTTTGGTGTTTCAGGGATTTGAAAAAAGCTTTTCCATTTTTGGGGCCACCTTGTCTCTTTCTTATTTTACCAATGCTTCGTCTCTTTTGGTATCCGATATGATCAGGTTTTTTGCAGCTAGCGTGGAGATAGCCGCCCCTTTGGTAGCCGTTGTATTTGCAGCCCAAGTATTGCTTGGCTTGTTATCCAAATCCGCTCCGCAGGCCAACATATACGCACTGGGCTTTCCTCTCCAATTGTTAGTGGTGATTTTTACACTGTCATTGGCTATTTTAGCACTGCCCAATGACGTCATCTCGCTCACCCAAAAGGTTGCTTCTCAATTGTTCGGAGGAGGTGCCTGATGGCCGACAAAGGGCAAAAAACGGAGCAGCCGACTCCAAAACGTATCAAGGAAGCCCACAAAGAAGGCAGATTTGCCAAATCGCCAGATCTTGGTTCATGGTTGAGCTTGGCAGTAGTTATATTTTTATTACCCGCCTTTGCCGGCAGGGCGACTGCGGAGATCACCGGCTTTTTGTCGTCGGCTTTTTCAGCCATGGGAACTGCCTCACCCATGCAGACCGTGGGTATTTTGGGTAAAGGCCTTTATACGGTTTTGAATGTAGTCGTATTGCCGGTAGTCCTAATAGGAACGGTCGGGATAGTATCTTCGCTGGCGCAAACAAAAATGAAGTTGTCTCCGGGTGCCATTGGATTCAAATGGAAAAAAGTCTCACCTCTTTCTGGGATAAAGAAAATATTTTCCCCCTCTGGTGTTTGGGAGTTGGTAAAGAACCTGACAAGACTGTCCCTTCTTCTGGGGATAGGGTATGCAACAATGCACGCTATAGCGATAAAAATATTGTCTCCGGTAAACTCTAATTTGTCCTCTACTCTCGGTAACACTTCTTCTATGCTGATCGGGGCCTTACGCACCTTGGCCTTGACGGCCTTTTTGCTTTCTCTTTTTGACTACGTTTTTCAACGCCGCCGTTATAACCAATCTATGAAAATGACTAAAGAAGAAGTAAAGCGGGAGATGAAAGAGCAAGAGGGCTCTCCGGAAGTAAAGAGAGCTCTTCGGAAAAGAAGACGGCGTATTTCCAGATTACAGTTACTGGCGGCACTTAAAGAAACAAATGTAGTAGTGGTAAACCCAACACACTATGCAGTCGCTCTACGTTACGATAAAACAAAAGACAAAGCTCCAAAAGTGCTCAGCAAAGGGGAAGACGAAGACGCCCTTGCTATACGTTATGAAGCCATAAGATTGCATATTCCCATTGTAGAAAACCCACCTCTAGCAAGAATACTTTACGATACATGTGAGATGAATGCAGAAATTACTGTTGAACTTTACCAAAGGGTTGCAAAACTTTTTGCTTTTGTATACTCACTTTCCCCTACGGCCAAGCAATTGATAGAAGTGCACAAAATGGCTTATTCGCAGTAGGAGACATAGGGAAATTTTTTGCGATATTTTCTATATTTAGGCAAACTTTCGAAATTCAGGTTCGTTATAACATAAGAGCCAGGATGGCGCGTTTGTAAGTCAAGGATCGACGCAGAATTTATTTTAGGAGCGATCGTTGGCTGAAGCGACCAAGAGTTCTTCTATATCAAAGAATGCGACATCCATAAAACTGCTTGCTGTGCCTTTGGCGGTTGTTCTTGTCGTGGTAATGCTTGTCGTTCCGCTCCCAAGTTTTATTCTTGACATTCTTATTACCATCAATATAACTGCCGCAATGCTGGTACTTCTTACGGCAATGAATGTAAAAAAGCCTTTGGAGTTTTCCGTTTTCCCAACGCTGTTACTCATGTTGACCGTATTTAGACTTGCTCTAAATGTCAGCGCAACAAGACTCGTACTCCTCCATGCCTATGCCGGAGTGGTCATTCAGAGTTTCGGACATTTTGTCATAGGCGGATCGGTCTTGGTCGGACTCGTCGTGTTTTTGATTTTGATCATTATCCAATTCGTCGTTATCACAAGCGGGTCAGGAAGAGTGGCAGAAGTAGCCGCCAGATTCACCTTGGATGCCATGCCCGGAAAGCAAATGGCAGTTGACGGGGAGTTGGCCAGCCAGCTGATTACGGCGGAACAGGCAAAGCAGCGTCGACAGGAAATATCCGAAGAAGCCGATTTCTATGGTGCCATGGACGGTGCTTCTAAGTTTGTGCGCGGGGATGCCATAGCGGCCATAGTTATTACCCTCATCAATCTGCTTGGCGGATTTGCAGTCGGTGTGCTGCAACACCACGACTCATTTTCGCAGGCCGTTTCTACCTACTCGACACTTTCTGTGGGAGATGGGCTGGTAAGTCAGATTCCTGCCCTGCTATTGTCGCTATCGACAGGTATTATTGTGACAAGAGCTGCCGGTGAAGACGACTTCGGGGGAAATGTTCTGGGGCAATTGTCTCAGTACCGCCGGGTGGTGAGAACTGCCGCCGCGGTAATTTTTATTTTAGGCCTCTTGCCCGGTTTGCCTAAACTGCCCTTCTTGTTGGTAGGAGGGGTATTGTTCATACTTGCCTCCAGGCTTCCCGGAGATGTTGAAATCCCGGAAGAGGTTATCACGGAAACCCTGCTTCCTCCCCCGCCTTCTCCGGATGCACCGGCGCAATTGGCAAAAGAAGCAAAGGTCATGCCTCTAGAACTCGAGCTAGGACTCGACGTGATCGATCTTGTGGATCCGAGAAAGCGCGGTGACCTCTTGGAAAGAGTAAAAGGTCTGAGACGCGCTCTTGCTCATGAACTCGGAATAGTCATACCGCCCATTCACGCCAAAGACAATGACCAACTCGCCCCCACTCACTATGCTTTTAGGATACATGGAGTCCAAGTTGCCGAAGGCGAGGCACCTCCCGGTCTTTTGCTGGCAGTCGGAGACGGATTGGAACACATCAACGGTATTGATACTCGTGACCCCGCTTATGGCGGCAGGGCCAAATGGGTATCTCCGGAACTTCGCTATCGGGCTACCGTGACTGGTGCCACTGTGGTTGAGCGCTCAGCCGTAGTTACTACCCATTTGGCCGAAGTTATCAGAAAATACGCCGGTGAACTCCTTACTCGCCAAGATGTCAAGCTGTTGCTTGACTCAGTCAAGACCGAGCATCCAGTGGCAATAGAAGAAATGGCGGCTGCCAACATAACGCTCGGACATATCCAAAACGTATTGAGAAATCTTCTGGAGGAACAAATTCCCGTCAAGGATTTGGTGAGAATTATCGAAGCCGTTACTGACCAAGCCGTCACTCAAGTGCGTGATATGGATAGCTTGACTGAAGCCGCCAGAATGGTGCTTGGCCCCCAGATAACAGCTCTTTATGCTCGAAACGCAGTGATCAATGCCATTGTTTTGGAGCCTGTCATCGAGCAGGACCTACTCTCGCATATCCAAGTAACAGATCATGGAAGGTACCTTGGCAATTCCGCCGAAGAACTCGAACAGTTGATAAATCTCATACAGAACACTTATTCTTCTGTCGAGAACTCCGGGAAAATACCGGTACTCATTTGTTCAAGCTACATCAGACCGGCACTTCGAAGACTTCTCCATACAAGGTTGCCAAACTTGAAAATTATTTCGGCTGCGGAAGTAGCGTCAACCGCAAAAATTAACACGATAGGAGTGATATATCATGCAGCAACTACTAAGGTTTGAAGGTAAAACCCTGGAAGAAGCCAGGAAGAATGTGGTAGCAGCCACCGGGAAAGACATAGACGCCCTGGAAGTCAAACGGCATGGCCGGGAGCTTTACGGAGGAGTGCTCGGGTTTTTTCAAAAAACACGCTATGTCATAGAGGTGTTGCCTTATCCGGAGAGATCCCAAAGTGCTCAGTCCGATCATTCAACTTTCCCACACGGCAATATCTCAGTGAAACGCGATCACGCACCTCGTCATGGTGAGGAACAAATAAGAAGTCTTGATCAAATAGCTGAGCAAACCCCTGATTCTTTAGATGTTAATTTTGATCGTGAATTGCAGATGGTTTTACAAGACGCCAGCATACTGGTAAATAATCAGCACCACAACAAAGGAGAATATGAAATGGCACCAAACGTTGACACATTAGAGCATTTGAAAGACTACGGGATTTATAGGAATCCCGACGAGTATCTCGAATCTACTATCGTTAAAGAGAATCTTGATCATGGTAAAAAAGAAACTTATGGCGGCTTAAAAGTCAGCGAGACTTTCTCTTCGCTCAATACTCTTTCTGAACTATTGCAGACAGATCTCTTGAGTGAAAAATTTGGCCAGGAGCTACTCTCCTGTCTTGCCAAGATGAAGACACCTGCTCCTTTGCCTAGTAAAACCTCTTTTATTTTGGGCATTATTGGAGATGTGGAACTGGCGCTAAAGTCCTACGAAACCCTCAGTGCTTCCTATGGTAACGATATCGATTTGGTGATTATGAGTGATAGAGTAAACGCCAAGATTTCTTATCCTAAGATAAAATCACCTCACGATCTGGGTGAAATTGTCATGGAAAAGCGTCTTGGGCAACAAAAAACAGTCGTCATATTTGATCAAAAATCGTATTTGGATACCCTACAAAAATCTATTATGGTTTCGGTTCCCAATCCTCTCTGGGCGGCAGTTTCTTCCTCGGTTGACCAAAATCAAATTAATGCTCTTGACTTATGTGTCAACGGTATAGACGCTCTTATGCTCTACGACATTGCTATATCGGATAATCCACTGAGATTCCTCAGCGAAAAATGGCCTATCGCCTTTGTAGACGGATGGAGGGCTTCCAAAGCCGCTGTCTTGGCCAAGCTATTGGAGGCAGCGGAGAGAAAATGAAAAATTATTTATTCCTGAATGACCTTGTAAGGTTTGGGCCGTTTGCCACTGTGCTTTTGGCAACTCTTGCTTCTCTGGAGAGCATCAGGGAATTCATGGCCGGACAAGTTACTCTGTCGGCAATGGTTGAGCGCTACTTCATCGCTTTCTTTTTGTCCATGTTGGCGGTTCGGCTGTTTACAAAACTTGTTTTCAGTTACATAAAAGACCCAAACACGTCATCCTTTGTCGGGAATGGCGGCAAACAAAGTAAGAAAAGTAAGAAAGGCTAAAAATGGAAGGCAAAAACATATATGCAGATGTCGTTAGCGCTAACGTGAACGAAAAAAACATTGCCTTATTGGAAAAATCCGACACGTCAACAGGTAGTTTTGGCGGTAGTGCTTTTTCAGGTGGAACTCCTTGGGGTAAACCGGAGGAGAACAACCTTGAGAGAGATCTCGATTCTAAACTGGAGAGATTTACGTCTACAACCAGAGATCTGCTACAGGCAGTCTTAGGGCTAGAATTCCAGCTGGCAGCCATGATTTCTCTTACTGAGCACTTTGGGTCTAGGTATAACACTAGGGCAACCAACGAACTCCAGACCGCTTCTGATAAAGTCCATATGGCAGAAACAAAACGTCTTTTGTTAGTTCCGGCTACTTTGGAAGCCCTTGGCTTACACGATAAAGCCGATTTGCGAGAAATATCGGCATGTGCGCCAGTGCCTTTTGCCGGCATACTTTCTGATGCCAGGGTTGATCTTATACGTGCCAAGGAGCGCATAGGTATACTGAAAACAAGCGCCGAAGAAGTATTAGGGCGTCGAATAGCCTTAGCCGAAGAAGCTTTACGATCTCCGGATACCCAAGGGGACGTCATCTATGGCAGAGGAAAGGTGGCGATACCACATATCGTTAGCAATCTTTTGTAAGGACGGAAAATATGAGTGATCTGAGTCTTCAAATATCTGCCTCTGCCGTAGCCGCCGATCAGGCCCAGTTGGATACGGCAGCCAATAACTTAGCTAATATTTCTACGCCCGGTTACGCACAGCAGGTCGTAAACTTGTCAGATTTCAGTCCTTCTACTGCCCAAGGTGTCGGAGAAGGCGTGCAGATAGTATCGGTCACACAGAATACCTCAACTTTGGACGAACAGCAAAATTTGATTGCTCAAGGTCAGCTTGGTGCGGCAAACGAGAGTTCTCAAATTATGGGTTTGGTGCAAAACAGCTTTCCGGAACCCAGCTCCAATGGCTTACAGTCACAGCTCAGTACACTTTGGTCCGATTTATCTACTTTAGCTACCCAACCAAATTCACAGGCCGCTCAACAACAGGTCGTTCAGGATGCCTCCAACGTGGCCAGCACCATGAACTCAACTTATACTCAGCTCTCCTCTATATCTCAACAACTCGTTACCAATTTGGGAGGAGCGGGATCTTCAAACGGAGGATATGTTCAGCAGGCAAACCAATTGCTCTCCGAGATAGCAAATCTGAACGGTTCGATTATCGCTGCTCAAAACGGCGGTCAAAACGTAAACGCACTAAGTGACCAGATGCGTTCCGACGTTACTTCACTCGGGACATTACTCGGCGTGAGAACGATCACTCAGGCAAATGGCAGTGTTACGGTCTTATCCGGAGGTATACAGTTAGTATCCGGCACTCATGCGGTAACACTCAACACAACCGGACAGCCCGCTACATCTAATTTGGCCGTGGAGACGGCTGCCGGCAACGTTTTACCGGCAGGAGGGCAAATCGGAGCTTTGCTGCAGGCGGCCAATACCACTATCCCGTCTTATCTCAGTCAATTGTCCAGTGTGGCCAATTCTCTGGCCACCAATTTGAATACTTTACAATCGCAGGGTGTGAGCGCGTCCGGTGTTCCCGGCCCCGCCTCTGCGTCCGCAGCCCCCCCATATGCCGGAGCAACTTTACCGAGCATATTTGTCGATAATGCTTCCGCTACGACTTATACCGCCGGGACTACGGCGGCTTCCACTATAACAATCAATCCGCAATTGCTCGCCAACCCTACCCTGATAGCCACGGCCTCAGGGACATCCACGGCTGGCGTGGCCACTATCGACCCCACTACTGCGCAAGCCATGGCGAACGTAGGGCAGTTGGCAACGGGTCCCAACTCCATTTATCAGTCTCTTGTGGCAAACGTCGGGAACGACACCGCTCAGGCCAATAATGCCCAGTCTACCACGCAGGCAATGGCCAGCTCCACTTCAGCGCAACTGCTCAGTGTCGAAGGGGTTAGCACAAACGAGCAGACTGTCAATATGTTGAGTGCCCAACAGGCTTATCAGGCTAGTGCGGCCGTGATAAACTCCACGACGACGGCACTAAATGCACTACTGGCGGCGGTGTAAAATGCGAATAACTGATTTAACCCTCACCAACCAACTCTCCGGTAGCCTGCAAAGCCAAGAGCAGACCATCAATAATTTGGACAATCAACTGGGTTCCGGTACATCGCTGTTGACACCTTCGTCAAACCCGATCGCTGTATCAAACGTCTTAAACTATCAAAACCAACTTTCACAAGTCAATGCACAGCAAAATAATGTCACCACCGCCCAGTCCTGGCTCGGTCTGGCTAACGGAGCGGCTTCTCAAACCGTATCTGTCATGCAGCAGATACAGTCAACGGTGTTACAGGCACTGAACTCCGGGGTCAATAACGCTCAGACGTATAACTCCATGGCTCAACAGGTACAGGGAGCAGTCAAAGAACTCTTGGGGCTGGCGAATACCAGCTATGGGCAGACTCAAATTTTTGCCGGAACAGCCTCTGTCTCGCAGGCCTTTTCGGCCACGGGTGCTTACAATGGCAATGCTACCGCCTTTACTATAGATGTGGGTTCAGGATCTCCTGTGGCGGCATCTGTGCCGGGAGATCAGCTTTTCGGAGGCGGAACCTCGGGTATCCAAAGTATTTTTACTACCATTCAAAATATAGTTACTAATTTACAGGCCGGTCCGGGTGCCGCTTCTTATGCGGGACTGCAATCGGATATGACGGCACTCACGGCAAATTTGAATCAAGCCGGCATTGCCGCCGACAGTATAGGTGAATCACTGCAACAGGTAAATGCTGCGAGCACGGCAAACCAAAGTACTTCCACGGAGTTGCAAACCGCAATTTCAAATCTCGGCTCAGTCAACATTCCAAGTGTTTCTACCACTCTGCAGGCAGATTTGACGTCGTATCAGGCAGCCCTGTACGCTGTGTCTAAAGCAGTTCCCGAGACGTTGGCGCAGTTTATTAATTAGTGAAGGGCATCTATGACCCGGAAAGGACAGGATGTGCCACTGGCAACAGAACTCAGGGTGCTCCCGGCAGTTGACATCGATTTTCCTATAGGTATTCCGGGGCTTCGCGGCGTGAGAAAGTTTCGCCTCGAACCTCTTGGTTCTGAAGTAAGAGAAGACGCCATCAATCCCTTCGGTAAATTGATAGCACTGGAACCGGTACTTCTTTCTGACGGGTCTTATGCCGAAGCCCTGAGACTTATCGTGGCCGCTCCGGGTTTATTATGGCCGGAGTATAAAGTTGAAGTAAGTGACGATACTTTGGAGTTATTGGAAATAGAAAGCGCCGAAGAAACCGCTGCCCTGGTTGTGGTAACGCTCAAAGAGACATTGGCAGAGTCCACGGCCAATCTTTTTGCCCCTATCGTATTGAACACCAAAAAATACATTGGAGCACAGATTTTACCTCAGAAGCATACCGAAGAGTTAATTGCAACCATTCATACGCCATTACCACAATTTATAAGGTAATATCAATAACATAATGCTAACACTCACACGAGCAGTCGGAGAAAAGATATTAATAGGTGACGACATAGTTATTGAAGTGCGTGCCGTGGTGGATTCCACTCATGTAAGAATAGCCGTGGAAGCTCCGCGCCAAATTCCCGTTCATCGTGCCGAGCACTTTGCTGCCGTATCGCAGGCCAACAGAGAGGCTGCTGCCACACTTACAGTCGGCGACGAAAGTTTACTGCAGGAAATAAGACGTGAGCCGGCTACAACAACTGTTGAAGGCGAATCAAAAGAGCCTATAGGGAAGTAAAGCCGTAGCCGGCAATCTACATTCTTATTTTTTAGTACTTGAATTTTTATTTAATATATGCAAGTATTTTTTCTAAAAGTGCATTTGGAAAGAAGGCAAGATGACAGATAGCAATTCAAAATCCTCCCCCCTTACCACTCAATATAAGTTTTCTATAGTCACTGCCGATTCTCCGGCCAACGATATTTTGGCCAGTCCCTATTTTTCTCATCTGGCCAATTTGTTTTACTACGGGTTACGTGATCTCGGCTATGATGTGCAATTTAGTTCTTCGCCTTTTGGGATTGACCGTATGCCCATTATTTTTGGCGCCCATTTGATTTCTGAACTTGCGGCCATACCGGATAATGCGGTTATTTTCAACAGCGAACAGCACGGTTCTCCTTGGTTTGGTGAAAACTATATAGAATTACTCAAAAAGCACTTTGTGATTGACTATTCACTGCAAAACATAGACCGTCTGGCAGAACTGGGTATAGAGGCGCACCATGTTCGTCTGGGGTATGTGAAAGAAGAAGATCGTGCCTTGGGGTCATCAACTGAAGTGCAAAAAGATATCGACGTTCTTTTTTACGGTTCTCTGAATCAGAGGCGCACCATGCTGCTGGAGTTATTAGCCGTAGAGGATATAACAGTCCATGTTGCTCAAAATATCTTTGGCGATGATTTGGATGCTCTGATTCAAAGAGCAAAAATTGTTCTTAACGTTCACTATTATGAAACAAAACTTTTTGAAATTGTAAGACTCAATTACCTCCTTTCGAACGGCGTGTGCGTTATATCAGAAACAGGTCACGACCCGTTAGAAAAAGATTACGAAGAAGCCGTTATATTTTCTGATTACGAGGATTTGGCAGAGACGGTTATGGCTGCGTTAGCCGATCAAGAAAAACTACAGGCCCAAAGAGATGCCGCTAACTCGTTTATGCGCACCCGCCCCCAAGACCGACTTCTGACAAGTGATTTTGTTCCTTATGTTGAGGACATAGGGTTATCCAAGATGACAGAGCACTTCCCCACTGTTATCAACATTGGAAGCGGTAAAGACTTTAATAAATTTTATTTGAACTTAGATATTTTGGAAGAAACATATCCTGACATTGTTTATGATATTACACAGCCATTTGTTGATAAAAATTTATCTTTTTCAACAACGCGTTTTGGTGTAATACACTTACATGAAAACAGTATCGATACTATCGTTGCCAACGATGTTTTAGAACATTTGCCCGATCTGATCAGCGCCATGACGACCTGTCTTCATCTTCTCAAGTATGGGGGTAAGATGAAAATCAAGGTTCCCTATGACCTCTCTTATGGTGCCTGGCAGGATCCTACACACGTGAGAGCTTTTAACGAAGAGAGTTGGCGCTACTTTACTGATTGGTGTTGGTATATAGGATGGTTTGAGGACACATTTAGACTCGCCAGTCTACTCCTTGACCTGCATCCGATAGGTGTGGAGATGCAGAATTCGGGTATCGACTTGGCGGTTATCGCCAGGACTCCAAGGGCGGTTAACTCCATGGTGGTGGAATTGGAAAAAATACGTTTGGACGAAGATACACAGAAGAGACTGCGTGATTTTAAACAGCACCGTTCGTTTACGCCTTGATTTGCCATTCGGATAATCAAATAACGGTTGTAATAATTTTTCCTTTTGCAACAGGCAACCTGCTTTCCAGCAGGTAAATATTATTGAGCATCTCTTGTATTTCTTTCGTGCGCTTTTCGCCGAATGCGATAAGTTCTTGCATTCTTGCTTCGCACTCAAGTATCTTTGACATATATTCTTCGGGAATAGGGGTACCGGGTCTTGCTATAAACTCTCTTGGTGTTGACAGAATCGTTTTACGCCGTAAAGCCAGATCGGCATGATCCAAGTAGCGCTCCAGAGCACTGAGGTATTCAGACCAAGTTGTCATTGAGGTAGGTTTCTTTTGCCTGTTCACGGGCAACTGCTTCTGTCCAGGCGTCTTTCAATGGGAGAATGATATCTTCACAGACATTCAAGTAAGAGGTATTTTTTTCTAAGTTAGCTTTAGTAAGCAAGTCGATCAGCGTGTTGTAAAGTCTCCATAGGTCTTGGCCTCCGTCAAAGTTCTCTTTTTGTAAGCTTGACCTAAGTACGATGACAATTTTTTGCGCGTTCTGTAGACAGTTATGTGATTTCTCAATATCATTATTGTCAATATACACCTTTGCCAATTCTACGTCCAAGGCCAGCTTTTCATATAAAGCCAGCAGCAAAGTAGTTTGAGAGACAATCGTTTCCGTCCTTGTCTTGGCGTATGCTTGTGCCACTTCATTTTCTGTCATGCTCATAAAATTATCCTCCTGTTGTGCTACTTGTGGCGCCTGTCAGTGAACCTATCGATGAAGAACTACCGCTGAGAGAACTCAGGTAAGACTGTTCGCTTTTTAGTTGGGCAAGTGTGGTTTCCATGGCGGTAAACTCAGAAGTAAGTTGCTGTTGTTCTTGTACAATGAGTTTTTTCTGTAAGGTTATTTGGCTACCGATCTGAGTCGAGCTATTTTGTAATGACTGTATTTTGCTCGGTATTTCACCGTTTGTCGTGTTGAGGGTTGTTTCAACCAAGTTTGCTAAAGAACCGGAAAGACCAGGAGTGTAATTAAATGTTCCAAGTGAGGTAGAAGACGTGATACCGGGTGTTGTTACCTGCAGGGAAAGTCCGGCTAAGCTCGGGTCGCTACTGGGTGCCGTCAGAATTTGTCCGCTTCCTGTCGCCGCGACCCCGTTGATAGTTCCTGCCACGTTAGTTCCTGTAAATGAGCTACCTACTATGCCCAGTACGTCCGTCGAAGAAGATGTTACTGAAAAAGTATTAGACGAACCATAATTGTTTGACGTTACCTGCAGGACATAGGAGGATCCCGACGATACAACTTGGGCTGAGAGTGCCATGTTACCTTGGGCAAATGCGGTATTTAAGCCGTTGGCAATTTCTGATAACGTTTCTCCGGAGCTAACTCCGTAAGTGACAGACTGCGATCCTGAGGTGATCGTGTAATTGTCGGATGAGGATACAGCAGAGGTTGGAGAGGAAAATGTTACACTGCCGTTATCTGTCGCCTGCGAGGCAGATTGTGAGACGGTAACGTTATAACTGCCGGCCTGAGTGGAATTGGATGCATATACTAAACTGACATCACTAGGTGTAGCACCAGAATAAGTGGGACTAAAAGTACCGCCTTCTGTAAACATAGCAGCTACACCCGTGGGATTATTTTGAAAATCTGTGGCAAAAGTGGCGGCATTAAAATTGATTTGCTGGGTCTTTCCGTCAATGGAAAGACCGGCGGCACTGCCTACTGTGGAAGTGTCAGGAACCGAGGAAGATCCTATGGCCTGTCCCACCATAGCCAGAATCTGTTGACTCAAATTCTGTAGCTGTACGTCTCCGTTAAGAGGACCTGCCGTATTGGTTTGCTGATTATAGGCAGTATCCGTACTTATCGTCTGCAATACAGTATTGGCGGCGTTTACAAAACTTTGTACTTGCTTTGAGACTTGGGTAGCATTTGGGCTTACCGAAATGGTTACCGGAGACGAAGAGGTCTGGTTTAAACTTATAGTTACCCCGGCTAAAAGAGTGGTTACATTATTAGAGGCCGACTCTACGGTATACCCACCTGTGCCGCCGAGGGAGATTATGGCATTCTGTCCTGCTGTCACAGTCTGTAGCGTGCCAAGCCCTGAAGAAGAAAACGCTGTTGGGCTGACGGAGATATCGTTTGCAGCTCCCGAGGAATTGGATGTAAGAGAGAGAGCGTATGCATTGGCTCCTACCTGTAATGCCTGAGCGGAAACCCCGATACCGGCGCTGTTGATAGCAGAGACTACGCTTGCCAGGGATCCGTTTCCCGTCGAGATATTTTGTGCCGTGATGCTGCCTACGCTAAGACCGGAGGTAGAAAGCGTGGCACTTACGGTTCCACCGGTTCCGGAAGTCAGGGTTACCGAGGTGGGAGAAGTCGCCGATATATCGGTAATAGTATTACTGGTGCCGTCCACATTGATGATACCGTTTACGCCGCTGACGGCAGATGACATTGTCGAAAGACCAAGAGCGGTATTTGCCGAACCGCTTCCTACCTGTAAGGTAGCCGCAGAGCCTTGTTCTGCTGTACTCAGGACGAGTTGTCCGGAAGAGTTTACGGAAGCATTTAGAAGTCCTCCGGAAGAAGAAGCTACAGCGGAGGCGAGTTGCTGGGATGTGTAAGTTCCGCTCGCAATGGTAAAAGTATAGGCCGTTCCGTCTATCGTTACGGCCAACTGATTATTGGAAGAGCTGATAGTGGTGGAGGAAGGAAGAGGCGATGCAGAAGTAACGCTCGCCCCCGCGGAAGCTTGAGTGACTGAGATGGTATGCTGTCCTACGGTGAGTCCAGAACCTGACATGGAAGAAATTCCTATCCCGGATCCTCCTGAGGCCAGTAACAGATCTCCCGATGTTACGACATCTCCTGTAGAAGCTACAGTGCCGCTTGACATCATCGAATCGGTAGTAGCCAATTGATTGACAGAAAAAGTCACCGAACCCGTAGAAGCGCCGTTTCCTACCGTAGCCGAAGCTACCTGGGTGTTAGACGATGAGGCCGCCACGGAACCGGTAAAAGCTGCCCCAGATGTGAGCGCATTGGCAGCGGTCTGTAAAGCCTGTAACTGTGACTGAATGGTTTGGTAGTCGCTTACCTGAGAGTTTATAGTGGACTGTTGGTTTTGCAGATCCACAAGCGGTTGTTCTGCAACCTGTAAGTAGGCGCTGATAATCTGTTGCGTATTTAGTCCAGACATGATACCGGTAAAAGAGACCGGGGGTGTAGAGCCCATGCTTGTCATGATTCCTCCTTCATTATGGATATAAGAGCCGGTTTGCACCGGCTCTTATGCCAATTTTTGATCTCCCGGTGACTAGATAAGTTTTAGAGCAAGTTGGGGAATCTGCTGTGCCTGTGACAAGACCGTTACACCTGATTGCTCCAAGATCTGCAATGAAGTGAATTGACTCGTCGCACTGGCCACATTGACGTCTACCAAGTTAGCATTTGCTGCAGTCAGGTTCTGTTGAGCAACCGTTACGTTGGCCGACAGTGCCTGTATCTGGTTTTGTGAAGAACCTATTGAAGCAGCGGCGGAAGCCAAAGCTGCAATAGCTGACTGGACTGCACTCATTGCCGCCTGTGCCGATGATACGGAAGTAAGCGAAAGGGTTGTTACGGCAAGTGAGGCGGCGGTTGTGGTAGTCAGAGACACTGCAACTTGGTTGCTGGAGGTGTCCTGTGGCCCTACTTGGAAAGTAAGGACTGCGTTGCTTCCGTTTAGTAGGCTGACACCTGCAAACGTCGTGGATTGTGCGATTTGGTTCAACTGATTAATCAAAGCCTGGAATTGGTTGTTGTCAGCATTGGCTGCGGTGCTGTTTGCTGCTGTGGTGGTATTGGCGGCCTGAGTGGCAATAGAGTTGGCCTGCTGCAAAATGGCTTCCTGCTGATTCATGGCACCCTGTGCGGTCTGCAAAACAGAGACTGCCGTTTGAGAGTTGCTGATAGCAGCTCCGTAACCATTGATTTCTGATTGCAGAGATTGCGAAATGGCATAACCCGCAGGGTTGTCTGCAGCTGTTTGGATCTGCAATCCGGAACTCAATTGGCCTACGATGGTTTGCAGTTGAGCATCCGTAGCGTTCAGGTTGTTCTGTGCTCCCAGTGCTGAAAGGTTTGTATTGATAAATAGCATTTCTTGTCCTCCTTGACAAATATGACCGGCTGCCTTGCCGATATTTACAGGCCATCCTTAGCCCAAATCTGCTTACGTCATCTAGTTATTGTAATTTTCCAAATTGTCAAAAAAAATTATAAAAAATTTAGCAAATAGCATCACATACAGGAAAAAGTACAAGCTTTGTGCCGTTATGAGACTAAGTACTTGTAAATTATTGCCTTTATTACAGAGGAAGAGATGCCGTGACACTGATCACCCTTTGCATGATAGTAAAAAATGAAGAAAACGAACTCCCCCTGGTGCTTTCATCCGCTAAGGAACTGGCGGATGAGATGGTCATCTACGATACCGGCTCTAGTGATAATTCAATTGTGATTGCTCGCCAATTCGGAGCCAAAGTAATAGAGGGATACTGGGACGAAGACTTTTCACGGGCCAGAAATGAAGCTCTTGAGGATTGCCACGGGGATTGGATACTATGGCTGGATGCCGACGAAGCGATTCATGGCAATTTTGAGTTGGCTAGGAAAATACTAGCGGATGAAACAAAACTTGACGCGTTTTTGGTGCCCATAGAATCGGTGGAGTTACACGGAATAGGGACAGCGGCTGCTTTTCATGCCACTAGAGTATTCAGACGTTCTAAATGCCACTGGGTGGGACCTCTGCACGAACAGGTTACACTTCGCTCTAACGGTGACTTTCCTGCCGCAGTGTTTATGCCGCACTTACGTATACTGCATCGCGGTTATACAAATCTCAAGTGGAAGTCTAAAGACCTGACTAACAGAAACCTGACAATTGCCAAGAAAGCCCTTGACGATCCTACGGTGCCCCATGCCCGTGCGCTGTTTGACTACGGGAGAACCATGACGCAGGGGGAAGATCCACTGTCTGCTGTACCTATTTTGGAAGAAGCCGCTGAAACTACAGACTCCCCTACTATCAAAAGAGCTTCTTTTAGAATAATTTTTGAAGTGTACTTATCTCTCGCCATGCTTGACAAAGCAGAGGAAGTAATCGATATCTTACGCAAAGAATATAAAACAACTTACACTGTCGATTCACTTTATACCAAGCTTTTATTACAGAAAAAATCATATGAAGAATGTATAAAAGTTGCAAATCGTATTCCCTATAGCGTAACAGACGACGATGGAGTGGAGATAGGCAGTTCCAATGTAGCCTGGATTAAATCACAAGCCCAAAACGCTCTTGGCAAACCGGGAGATGCTGCCGATACTCTATTGAATGTTTTGAGACAGCACGGCAAACTGGACGAGAACTTAAGAGTTTTGGTCGAGTATCTACATGGTGCCGGACGTAGCGTAGAAGAAATCGCAGACTACACCCGAGAAGAATCAGTCAGCATTTTGGCAGCACTTGCCGGTGGGCTTAACATAGAAGATAGCGATAAGATATTAGCAAAGCTGCTACTCCTCTATCCTAATAAAAAAGAACCGTTGGCAGCAATCACAAAGCGCCTTACGGCATTGCCGGTGGAACGACAAATGTGGTGGTCAAATGAACTGCGTGTGCGCGGACTGAAAACACAGTGTCCGCTCATCGCCACATTGGGAGACTCCGATTTTGATACAGAAGTCAGGTTGACGGCGGGAGCGGCTGCCTATCTGGCATTTGCGGATAAACGTGCCGTACAAATGGGTGTAGCCGTCTATAGAGATATAGCCGATGATCAAAAGAAGACAATTTTTGAAAGCATCGCAGGGATCAGTCAAGAATACGCGTCACTTTTGTCTTTACAATCCTGTGCCGTCCACATAAGTTTTGAACCATGTGAGTGTCAAGGCTATGAGCACTATATATATTCCAAGTGGTGCCTGGAAAAAGCCAATACCGCTCTCTCTCGTAAAAAAGACTTTGAAAGTTTTTTACGGTATGCAATTAAGAAACCAACAGGTGGATTTTACGAAATCAAACTGGACTCTATCCTCTCCGGAGTTTCTCACTTGGAAGCCGGACGGGCAATTAAGATGCTTGCTGCGTTGCTAGCCGAAGACGGAGTATTGGATTTCAAAGTAACCAATTTATCTGTTGCTCTGCAGTCCATGACGGACGGAGATACTTTTGTAGCCAGAGCCGCACTATATGGTCATAAAAGGTATTCGTTAGAGAGACAGCACGCCTATATTCATGACGCATGGGATAAAGACGAGTTAGCTATCTATCTTGCAGCCTCCGGTTTAACGCTTTTATCCTGTATTGAGCAAAAAGATCTGTATATTAGGTGCAAAAAAAATAGATTCAGTCTTATTGAGAGTCACACAGATAAATTCGACACGTCATTGATTGTGATTCCGGGCAGAGATATTTCTGGAAGTGATTTTCTGGAATGGCTGGAGAGGCTCAACGGAAGCGGTGATTTGGATACGGTAGAAATAGTTGCCGTCATTCCCGCCACTAACGTCAGCTTGACGCAGGCAATAGATGGACTTAGTGGCGATATCGTAAAAATATACTTTACTAACGAAACCGATTTTTCATCTTCTCTAGACGCGGCCGTAGAAAAAAGCAACGGAGAAAACATCATTTACTTAGAAACCGGTCTTTTGCCCTCTCCCGGATGGTTGGAAGGGTTCAAAACCGCTTTTTCTGCTCCCCAAATAGGTATGTTATCTTTGGCTGTTACGGATGAAGCCGGCATTATATTGAATGCCGGGTATAAAATGTTTTCTACGCCGGAAGGTACGTTAGAGAAAATTGCCGTCAAAGCTTACCTGGATGCCAAGAAGTCTCTTCAAGAGGAGACATCGGTTGATGCGGTCGGGTCACTGTGCTTCGGCTTGAAAAAGGAACTCTACCTAGAGAGTTCACCGATCTCTCCATTCTTACAAACCACCGACGCCATCGCTGACTTTTCGTTGCGTGTAAAAGACTTGGGATACCAAAATAAAGTTATCAAGAATTGTACTTTGATATCGAGTAATGCAGCGGATAGTAAGCAAAGTCACCATTCTTGTTATCCAAAAGATGGATCTGAAAACCTATTGAGAGAAGAATGGGGCGAATGCCTGCCTCAAAATCAAGAGAAGGAAACGCAAGGTATAACCGCTTCAAATCTTTTACCTAATACTACGATCTTGGAGCGAACACTGAAGGTTATTCCGATGGCATCAGACGTTTCATACAACGGAATAAATTTGATAGGTGATTTTTCACGCGACATCACACAAAATCTTCTTTATTTAATCAAAGAAAGTGGATTTAGAGTATCGGGAATAGACTTTACCTACGATGGCATTAAAGCTCTGACGGAAGGACCGCTATTGCCGTATTATGTCAATCTTTTGTGTGTTCCGGGGTATCGATTGGTAGATTTGGTAGGCAATTTCGGAATGGATATAGCCTCTGAACGATACAACGTACTGTATTGGGACTGGCCGACGTCTGAAGTTAGCGACGAAGCGAGAAGCGAAACGTCAATGGTCTCAGAAGTTTGGGCACCTTCTAAGTTTGCCTACAGGGCTATAAAAAACGTTTCTCTGCGAAATGTTCAAATTGTCAGACCGCTTTCCAAGCATATACTGCAACCTGTCAATTCTGCGGAAGGTCCCGATAAGACAAAGTTTATTCATATCGTAAGATTGCGTGAAGGATGGGATACCGAAGAGGTCACAAGCAACGCCCTCTTTACGATCGAAGCTTTCAAAGCTGCATTCGAAAATACTTTGGATGTCAGGCTAGAAATCATATTTACCGGTGTAGAAGACAAAGCGCTTTTTGCCCGTTGTCAGGAGTTGGCCAGCAAATCCGGGAATGTATCAGTTTCCTTTAGCAGTGATGCAGAGTTCATCAGAACCCAGATAGCCACTTCGGGTTGTTATATTTCTCTGCATAAATCTTGTGCCTATGATCTGGATGTTATAACTGCTGTTGCCAATGGAGTGTTGGTCTTGGCAACGGATTATGGAGGAAGCAGGGACTTTCTTGATACAAGGAGTGCCGAAGTGCTGCCTTACCGGCAAAGCCACCTTGAATCTGCCATATTTCCTTTACCTGGTAACTCGCCTGTTGCTGAGTTGGAGACGGAAACTGTCGTGTCGGCATTGCGCAAAGTCAGAACAGATTACGAAAACGTATATCAAAAGACTTGGGTTGCCAGAAAAAATCTGAATAATCTCTATACCGCCAAACAGAGTATAAAAGTCATACAAGACCTCATGAAAAGGATCGGGAACAGCACTTTTGCCCGCAAGAGATCAGTTCTTTAGGGAAAGTCAATGACTCGGAAAAAGCATACTTCTCGGTTGTAGTGAGAGTTGAAGGGTTGTAAAGGGTTATTAAATTGAACTTAACCGTTCAACGAGCGTTTTACCTGCTAGACAGATTGAGAAATGCGAGAGAAGGGAAAATTAGGAAATATTATAAAATATCACTAAAAGTAGTGTCAGACTTACATAAAGTGATGATATACTAAACACTTGTAGTTGTTGTAAGAGCAAATACAATTCAGTAAGGAAGTTTTTTTCTTCCCTGACTAAAGGAGTCATGATGACCCCCAAAAGTGATATAAGAAGTGTTCACTTCAATGAGGTTGCTATCGTATGGTCAAAGTTCTTTGAGAATAGGGCCCAGGAACTGCGCAACAATCTAATTGTTACTTACCAATATCTTGTTATCGAAACGGTTAAGAGATTACCTAACTATGTGCTTTCATACTGGGAGTCTGAAGAACTGAAAAGTTTTGGTCAAGACGGATTGGTTAGAGCAATCACGCGCTGGGGAGGTCCTGATATTGATAAGTTTGAAAATTATGCTAAGCGCTGTATCAGAGGTGCAATTTTTGACGAACTGAGAAGATTGGACTGGATGCCGCGCTCCACTCGACAAAGAGTCGTGGCTTACCGCAATACTTTTGACAGAATGCTTACAGAGCTTGGCCGTACTCCTAAACCTCTTGAAGTGTGCAACGCCATGGGTCTCAATGATAAGCAATCTCGCGGTCTTCTCTCGCAAGTAGGCTCCTCACAGCTACTGCATTTGGAAGGTAGATCAGGAAGTCAAACTGCCACAGACGAAACATTAATGGATCTGGTCGTCGACGAGAGTAACGAACCCGAGACCGTGATCATGTCTTTAGCCGACTCTGCGGCATTGGCAGCGGCAATAGCCATGCTGGGAGAAAGAGAGCAAAAGATTATCCACCTTTCTTTTGCCGGTGGAATGACCCAAGGTGAAATTGGTAAAATACTTGGTATAGGCGGTCCGAGAGTGTGCAAAATCCAAAGAAGCGCTTTAGAGAAATTACGGGTCACTCTTTCCGAGACTTATCTAGAGTCAAAAGCAATTTCCCACCAACACACTCCGCCGAACGCAGGCAAGGCATTGCACGATAACTCTGACTTTGCTCTGCAAACCGCATAGCAGAACTACTAATAAACTTATGCCAAATAATAACCTCGTGTTATAAAAGGTGGCAAGATGAGTAGTTATGGAATCCCAAACAGAGCAGGCTATTCCTGTAATGCTTGTAACCGATACCAGAAAATCTCTTCAGTGGTATCGCGAACTTGGTTTTGAGGAGGAGTGGAGTCATTCAATCGGTAAAGGATTTCCTGTTTTAACTTCCCTAACTAGGGGGAACATAAGAATATTTCTATCCGAATATATAAACGGTATTCCTCCTAGATCTATTGTTTACCTCATGATTCACAAAGATACCGCTATTTCTTCCACCGGCAACACCAATAATCCCGAAGAAGCATCGGAAATAACTTTGCATGATCCAGATGGCAACAGAATCAATATCAGATATCACTAATTTCTACTTGTCGGTACTTTTAGCCAATGAACCATTTTCAAAATGTGTTTTTGTGATGGAGTTAAATACGTTGTGAGCCATTTGCTCTAAGAGATTTTTATCCCCTGAGTTGATAACGATAAAATCTCCGGATCGTATTCTGGTTATGGACGACGACTGTATGGATATCCTATTTTTGATGTCATCTTCGGTCATTTTTCTGATTGAGCGCAACCTATCAACGGCTTGATCAACAGGTGTTTCGACAACTATCAATGCCTGTAAGTCGTAAAAATCCGCTGCCTTTGTCTCAATGAGGAGAGCTCCCTCGATGATCAGGAGGGGAACTTGTTGGGCACTAAGACTCTTGATATCTTCCAAAATTTTATTCCGGAGGTATGGATGCACTATGGATTCCAAGAGGAGTTTGCGATCGGGAGACAAAAAAGCAGCTGCTGCAAGTTTTTTGCGATCTATTACGGCATCTTGCGTAAGGATATGGTCGCCAAATGCCTTTACCAATCGGAACTGTAAATCTTTACTATATTTGAGTAATTCATGGGTAAGGGCATCGGCATCTATGACGGTCGCTCCGTTCTTGTGCAGATAAGAACAGAATAAAGACTTACCAGCTGCTATACCGCCCGTACAGCCAATTCGTATCACAAGAGAATCATAACGCAAATATTGTCTCAAGATGAGGATATGAAAGATGAGCGTCGTCGATGCTAAAAACAATGCGACTGAGCTCTTTCAAGATCTCAGTCGCATTGGAAGATTGCAAGTCGCTATTCCCTATTCTGTGGCAGATTGAGGGCTTTCTGCTTCGGCGGATAAGCCGTGGGCTTGTAGCTCTTCGTTGACAAAGTCAGCCCATGCGGCTTGTGCTTCTGTTTCGGGTGTAAATTCCATGTTGGTGTAGCTGTAGAGTGCTCCGATGTAGTTGCCCTCTTCGTCGTAGGCGTGTTCGCCAAAGGCTTCACGGTATTCTTCAGCCACTACCCCACCTTCGGCAGCCTGCTTGATAGAAAGACTTATGCGTCTGCGTTGGAGATCGATGTCTATAATCTTCACCCACAGTTCTTCACCTGGTATGACGACTTGCTCTGGCAAATCTACATGGTGCACCGCCATTTCTGATATGTGCACCAAGCCTTCTATGCCATCTCCTACCTGTACGAATGCCCCAAAAGGAACCAACTTAGTAATTCTACCGTATACAAGTTCGCCGACTTGGTGCGCCATGGCAAATTCGTTCCACGGATCAACCTGTGTGGCTTTTAGCGAAAGACTTATTCTCTCTTTTGAAAAGTCTACGTCAAGTACTTTCACTGTTACGTTATCTCCAACCGATACTACCGATGCCGGATGATCTACGTGCTTCCAAGACAATTCCGATACGTGAATGAGTCCATCCATGCCTCCTAAGTCAACAAAGGCACCGAAGTTTACAACTGATGAAATAACTCCTTGGCGCACCTCGCCTGGTTTCAAGTTGACCAAGAACTCCCCACGCTGCTCTTTTTGAGTCTCTTCTAGGAATGCTCTTCTGGATAGTACGACGTTATTACGAGTTTTTTCCAGTTCGATAACTTTACATTCCAATATGCGTCCCATGTAAGGCTGGAGGTCGCGTACACGTCGCAACTCTATCAGGGAAGCAGGGAGGAAGCCCCTTAGTCCTATATCGACTATGAGACCGCCTTTGACTATTTCTATTACAGGTCCTCTGACAACCCCGTTAGCATCTTTAATTTTTTCTATTTCACCCCAGGCTTTTTCGTATTGGGCACGCTTTTTGGAGAGAATCAGGCGGCCCTCCTTGTCTTCTTTTTGCAAGACAAGGGCTTCAATGTGGTCATTGAGCGAAACTATTTCATGTGGATGAATATCATTTCTGATAGAAAGTTCTTTGGCCGGGATAACCCCTTCTGATTTGAAACCTATATCGAGAAGCACCTCGTCACGGTCAACTTTGACCACTGTTCCAGAAACCAGATCGCCTTCTTCTAGGTCGATAATAGTTTTGGATATTGCTGCCTCAAAGTCCTCTTTATCTAAGTCATTTTCCGTTATTTGTCTGGGGACATACTGGTCATTTTCGTCGAAATGTCCCATCGGAAGAAGACTGTGAGGTCTTGTGGGTATTACTGTATCAGGGGGTGCGGAGTCTCCGATACGTGGTGTTGCCGGTATTGTGTTAGTCAGATCTGACATAGGGGTATTTTTTGCCTTAAGTATACTCTGGTCGTCAATGTAATTCATTGCTACGCTGACAACAAACGGATATTATAAACAGGTATTTTTACTGTATCTTGGATTGAAATCAGCTTTTCCTGTGGTAGGTATTATATACCAAAGCACTGCGATGAATAAGAGTTTTTTCTTAGAAGATCAATTGCTCACCTTAGTCCTTTCCTGGAAAGTTTGGATAGTAATTGCCTAGAGGGTTATTGTCAGGCATGGATTTGTGAAAGCAATCCCTATGTGTATACTTATAGACATGCATTGCTGCGGTTGGTAATCATATCTGTGTGCAAATGGTCATTTCGAACAGACAATTATGGGCGGAAATAAATTAAATTTAAATTTAGTAGCGAAAGCTTTTGACTCTAGATTAAGTCAAGAGGCGTTGTTCATATTAATTTTACTGGCGATTACAGCCGTTTTTTTCAATACCATAAAGGCAAAACAGCTAAAGAGATCAACTAGGCAAGATTCCGGTAATGAAGCTTCCAAAAGCGTTTATACAGATTCCCAACAGAGCACCGCCCGGAGTTTTTCCTCTGTTTCAGAGGCAAGCTTTAGCAAAATACTGCGAATAGGATTCGGTCTTTTATGGGTACTTGACGGTCTGTTGCAAATGCAGTCTTCTATGTCGATCGAACTCCCCAATTCTGTCATATTGCCCAGTGAAGCGGGTTCTCCGACGTGGGTAAAAGAAATTGTACAATATACTTTGACGACATGGCAACGCCACCCTATAACATATGCCACAGGTGTGGCTTGGATCCAACTTGGCATAGGGCTTTTGATCCTGATTGCTCCCAAAGGTTTTGCATTAAGTATAGCAGGAGCATTTAGTGTGTTGTGGGCAATTTCGGTATGGGTTTTTGGAGAATCCCTGGGTGGCATTCTTGCCCCTCATCCGAGCTGGTTGTTCGGCACCCCGGGAGCTGCCTTAATTTACCTTTTTGCCGGGATAATGCTTTTCTTGCCAGACGGATATTTTGACGACCCAAGACACAGAAGACGTATTGCCAAAAGCGTAGGGATCTATTTTTTAATAATGCTGATCATTCAAATTTGGCCCAGTAATAATTATTGGGGTTTTCATACGGCCCATCACAGAATAAATCCGTTGGCACAAGATGTCCTACGGATGGCACAAATGAATCAGCCGACTTGGTTGAGACAAGCATTGGTTTCGTTTGCCTCTTTTGTCAGTCATGAAGCTTGGACTGTCAACTTGGTCGTTTCACTTGTCTTGGGGTTGAGTGCTCTTTCTTTTTTGCTGCCGTACAGGCGTTTGCGACATCACGTATTTATTTTACAATCGGTTTTAATGGTCTTTAGCTGGGTATTTTTCCAGGATTTGGGATTTATCGGCGGCGTTGGGACAGACCCGAATTCTATGATGCCAACTTTGATTATTGTTTCTGCCGTCTACGTCTTGGAATACGGAAATCTTATCAATTTTAGTAAGGCAGATTTTTTTGCAAAACTTTCTCGTTTGTATCCGGTCAGACAAAAGTCTAGGATTTCCATATCCGCACTCGCTACTGGAGGGATTACAGAGAGTTTGAGCGATCTAACCATTGCCAAAGCTTCAAGCTCTGACCCCGCTGGCTTATCACAGCTCACGCCTTCTTCTGTTGCTGAAAACCCTTCTATCGGTGACAAGTTCTCCAATATTAAGAGTGTCTGGCAACGTCTCAAAGAAAAGCCGCTCAGCACGTTACTCAGACTTTTTATGTCAGTGGAAGCCACCGGGGTAATTGCACTGGGAGCTTTACCGATTGCCATAGATATGGGTAATCCAAGCGTGTCACCCTTGGTGGCAGAGGCCTATGTGGGGGTTCCTTATAAGACAGATAGCATTGCGCAAAACTTTACTTTGGTGAATCAAAATGGAGATACAACAAGCCTTAGCCAGTACAGGCATAAGAAGCTGATTTTTTTAGTCTTTTTAGATCCGGTATGCACCTCGGCCTGTCCTTTGATAGCCCAAGAGGTAAAGAAGACGGACATGCTTCTGGCGGCCCAGGGACGGTTTGTGGAATTTATTGCCATAGATGCCAACCCCCTCTACCGTTCTACGGCTTACCTGGATGCATTTGACACCGCAGAGCAGATGAATACTCTGTCGAACTGGGAATATCTGACAGGCGGCAAAAAGGCCCTAAATAATATCTGGAACAATTATGGCATAAGTGTTTCTTATGCTTCGGCTGGGGCTATGGTGATCCACTCTGAAGTTGCCTATGTTATAAATCCCGATGGGAAAATAGTGGAAATATTGAATGACAGTCCTGTATACGGAAATCACATCGTCAAAGCGTCGTTTGCGTCAATGTTTTACGATGCAATCAGCAAGTATTTACCACAAAACATCCATTGAGTTATGAAAATTTATAAACTTACTTTAACGAAAATACTCGCCTTTTTCTTACTGCTGGGATTTTTGCTGTCGTATATTATCCCTACACCATATACTTATGGTCTTAATTCCAAAGGTTTCGTGCAAAGAAAAATTCTCAAATGGCCTACAGCGGCGTTGCCGACGAGTGTGGTAAGTGGCAATGCTACGGTCGTCTCTTTATCCATGGGATCAAAAAATAACGTCTTAAATAGGTTTTGGCAGTTGTTTACCTACGATCAGGATTTGCATAAGTGGCAAAACATAGTCGGTAATATCGGGGTGGCAACTAATGGAGGTTTCTCGGTAGTGTCAGATGAGAACAACCAATTTCTTTTGGCTGTTTTCCCTGCTATTCTACTCAGATTCTCTCCTGTTGATATTCTAAAAATCACTACTGCCAAAAAAGTGGCAACCTCTTATGTGGCATTACCTCCGATGACACAGGCCTTATCGCATTCTCTTTCCAATATTACTCAAATAAACAGCAGTACTTTTATGTCTGCCGTGCAAACCCCTACCGGGAGTTACCCAGAAGTTACGTCTACTTCTTCCGCAGTTTGGCACAAAGTAAGCCTTTTCTCTTCGAATAAATCGAATTGTCGACCGGATAACATTTCCTCTCTTTTTAATGCAAATAATTTTTTACTGTTTGGAACGGATTGTATTGTTTCTGATTACCAATCCCCCATCTTTTATGGCGCTCATATCCAAAATGCCGTTAAAGCACTCCAGATCAAGAGTATCGAAGTGTCATTTAAAAATATTGTGCCACACCGTTATGTAAGTCATACCCTGACAAGCGATACGGTATTATGGGAGCCTCTCGCTAAATCTCTTTCCACACAAACCACGACCTTTGCCGGTGGGTTGGCGGTCGTGTCGTCGGCAGGTAAATATACCTCACCCGTCGGTCTGTATACTTTTGGCGTGTCAGAAACAAAAAGTATTGAGAATAGAAATGTCGTTTTGCACACAAAAGCAAACAGCTTTCTCTCGTTGCCGCTTTTTGCAAACATTATTTCTCTGGGCAGTTATGGAACGTCCGGATATTTTGTTTTGGTGAAATATCCAAATAAAAAAACTTATCTATTTTTAGAGAGATCTTTGGGAACCAAGTGGGTAGAGATTGCTGGTTTACCGCATGCCGTACAGACCATCGCCACACTAAGTAGTGGTGTTATACAGGCATTTAGTGTCTCAGGTAATATCTTGCATATATACAATTACGCCAAAGACAAATGGTTGTTGACACAGACTATTGAAGTCCCAATCCAATATGGCAGTTCAAGCTAGCTTTCTTTTGTCTCAGCCCAACTTCTTCCCCAGCCAATATTGACTTCTAGGGGAACGTCAAGAAGAATTGCCCCTTCCATTTCCTGTTGGCAACATGTGATCATGTAATCCTTTTCCGCAAAAGGAACTTCCAAAATAATCTCGTCGTGAACTTGTAGAACTATGCGAGAGCGCAATTGCTGATCGGTGATCACTTGATCGATATTTATTAAAGCCACTTTAAAAATATCAGCGGCTAGGCCCTGTATACCTGCATTCATGGCTTGGCGCTCTCCCGCTTGCCGCAATGTTCTATTGGATGAATTCAGATCATTGATATAGCGACGTCTGTGGAGTAGTGTTGTGGTGTAACCGTCATCCCTTGCATTCCGAATTGTGTTTGACATGTAATTTTTAACTTGAGGGAAAGCCGCAAAATAGCTTTCCAATATTGCCTGCGCTTCGCTAACTTCTATACCAAGGCGCTGGGCAAGACCGTATGCCTCCATGCCATAGATAAGACCGTAGCTCACCATCTTTGCTTTTTGGCGCATTGCAGACGTTACTTGTTCAGGGGCTATGCCAAAAACCCCAGCAGCTGTGGCAGTATGAATATCTAAATTATCAGAAAATGCCTGTATAAGACCAGGATCTTTAGAAAGATGGGCAATAATCCTGAGTTCTATTTGATTGTAATCGGCCGCTATTAAGATGTGGTTCTCTTCTGCTATAAATGCCTCGCGAAATCTTTTGCCGTCTTTTGTTCTCAAAGGTATATTGTGCAAATTTGGTTTATCTGAAGATAGTCTTCCGGTACGGGCAACAGTTTGGTGAAACGTTGCATGTATGCGTCCGTCTTTTTGGATTTCTTTAATCAGGCCCAATGCATAAGTTGATCTCAACTTTTCCAGTTCTCGATGGCGCAGAATGTATTGAATGATCGGATGCTGTAGTTTTAATTTTTCCAAGCTGGCGGCATCAGTAGAAAAAGAGGTTTTACCCTTGGTTTTTTTTACGGGAGCCAGACCAAGCCTATCGTATAGAATATGACTCAATTGCTTAGGGGAGTTGAGATTAAATGTCTCTTGGGCAAGATCGAATACTTTTGTTTCTAGATCACTAAGTTCATCCGTTAAGTCTGACAATATCGCTTCGAGTTGGACTCTATCAACCTTGATGCCGCAAAATTCCATTTTAGCCAGTACGGTCTCTAGGGGTATTTCTATTTCGTGTAAAAGCACCAACCCATGTACAGACTTCAATTCTTTTGCCAACTTATATGTTAAGAGAATTAGAATCATCAAATCCTCAGGAAAAGTATTTCCCTCTTCCGTGGTCGCCGTCATAGAGAATTCTAATTGGACTACATCCTTTGTTGAAGTAAAATCTCGGCGTACATCGCTGTCCAAAAACTTTTCCGCCAAGCCGCGTAAGTCCATTTGTCCTATGTCCGCATCAAGTAGATATCCGGCGAGTAAAGCGTCAAATAAAATATGCTTTATGCAAACCCCATATCCCAAAAGATAACACAATAAGGGTTTTAGGGCATAGGAAATACAGAAGTTTTCTCCAGTTGCAAATGAGTTAAATGCCTTAAAAATGTCAGGATCGCCTAAGTGTCTTAGCTCAAAAGTCAATACTGCTGAAACAGGCGATTCGCTGTCGGATGGTTCATTTAGATAATGGGGTTCCCAAGGGTGAATTCTTTCTACTTCCAGAACATGCTTTTGAAAAAAATTATTTTTCTTGGCAAGAAAGTTCCTGGTAAATTCTTCTGAAGTTTCAAGAATTGCTGTCGAAATAACGGTATCGTCTGATGTTTTCTCTTTATCGTAAAGAAGGAGATATATGTTGCTTTTGTTATTTAGACTTTCAAAGAAATCAATAATTTCTTCTTTTGTGGCCAAGCGTTTTAAAGATTCAGTTTGTACTTCGGTAAGCGTAACGGGATCAGTAGCGGGTGTAGCAGTATCTTCGGTTTCTGTGGCTAGCACATCGGTTTCTGTGGCTAGCACAACATCTCTGCCGATATCTATGGCGCTTTGATGGTGTGCATATTTGGTGTCTAGAATCTTGAGTATCTTTTCTTTGGTACTTTTGATTCGATATTTACCAAAAAGTTCGTTTAGTAGCTGACGGTCTTCGCGTCCGAGAGTTAAATCTCCAAAAGAAAAATTAATCGGAACATCTCTCACCGCCAATGTCATCCGAAGATTTAGGTATACCCTTTCCCTGGCACTTTGCAGTGCCTCTTTTTGCTTTGGTGGGTATTCTTCCAAGTGTTTGTATATTCCATCGAGATCATGATGCATATTGATCAGCTTTGCCGCTGTTTTTGGACCTATCCCCGGCGCTCCAGGCAGATTGTCGGAAGGATCTCCTCTTAGGGCTGCCAAGACGGGATAAGAACTTGGCATGACCTCTGTGCGATCTAAGATACCTTTTTCGTCGTAGATGACATAGTCTTTGACTCCGTGCATGAGATATAAGACTTTAACGTAGGGGTCTTTTACCAGTTGGAATGAGTCGCGGTCGCCGGTTACGATCACAACCTCACTGCTTTCTTCTGCCGCTTTAGTGGCAATGGTTGCAATGAGGTCATCTGCTTCGTAGTAGGGGTGTTCCACGATTAAGAAGTTAAATGCGCTGGCAATTTCTTTTATTGCCTCTACCTGAAAAATCAGTGATTCGGGAGTTTCCGGTCTACCTTCTTTGTAGTGGGGGTCCAGTTCACTTCGAAAAGTCGGCTCCGGTCTGTCAAAAGCAATAGCAATTCCCGTAGGGTGGGTGTCTTCCAGTAATTTGGCGAATGTAGAGTAAAACCCATGTATGGCGTGCGTCTCGTTTCCCTTGTCGTCAGATAGTCCGGAAGCAAGTAGGGCGAAGTAAGCCCGATACGCCAAGGAATGTCCGTCTAGTAACAAATATTTGTTCACTTTTGCAGCCTACCTTGTCAGCGCTGTCTTTGTCTGTAAAATAAAAAAGAGCTTTCTCCAAACTGCCAAATATCGGTAGAATATACTTTATGGCAGACGGCTATCACCCACCATTGGAAGAGTATTTAGAGGCTATCTATTCCTTGAGTGAAGAAGGTACCTCAACCATACAAGCGCGTGTTGCTGAAAGACTCGGTCACACTCCACAGACCGTATCGGAAACCGTTCATAGGCTTATCGATGAAGGCTATTTGACCATCAATCAGCAGAAAATGATAGATTTTACTCCGATCGGACGCAAGCTGAGTGAATCCATTGTCAGACGGCATCGACTCGCCGAACGTTTCATAGTTGAGATCGTCGGTCTCCCGTGGAGCCAGGCTCACATAGAAGCGGGACGGTGGGAACATGTTATTTCTCCGGAGGTTGAGAAACGCTTCGTGGAATTACTTGGCAACCCCACAACTTGTCCGCATGGAAACCCTATCCCCGGAACTCCTTATTCCACCACACGACAATATCCGTTATCAGAAATTGCTAACAGCACCGAAGTGGTGGTCAAAAGGATTACGGAACAAGTTGAAGTCAGTCATGAAATGTTGATTTATCTTGAATTAAACGGTATTATGCCTGGATCTCATGTTCAGATCAATGCCAAAACCCAAGACAGAACATTGATGCTTGAAGTTTTAGATCCATACAAAAAAGAACCGGTATTGATAGAAAACCGTTTAGCGGATCAAATATTTTGCATATTGCCGCAGTAGAGTAAGATCAATGTCTGTAAAGGTATTTACCGAGTCCAATTTTTAGACTTGGTTTGGTCTGAGTCCGGACTCGACTATTTCTCTGGATACTTCTCTCATGCTGAGGCGTCTGTCCATAGCGGTTTTCTGGATAAACGAGAATGCATCCTGTTCACTCAGTCGTAAATCATCCATCAAGCGACCTTTGGCTCTGTCAACCCACCGTCTTGTTTCCAATTGTTCGGCTAGACCTCTTTTGTCTGCTGCCAAAGTGGCATTTTCCTCTTCAAGTGCCTGTATTTCACGAAATCTTGCCAAGGCGACTTCAATAGCAGGTAAAAGTTCTTCTTTTTGAAATGGTTTGACCAAATAAGCTAACGCCCCGGCGTCTCTGGCCTTGTCGATGAGTGATCTTTGACTGAATGCAGTCAAAATCAAAATAGCCAATTTTTCATTGGCTTGGATTTGCTTAGCTGCGCTCAAGCCGTCAAGGCCGGGCATTTTGATATCCATGATAATAAGGTCAGGTTTTAGCTCGGATGCCAGTCGGATAGCTTCATCACCCCTACCAGTTTCACCGACGACGTCGTAACCTTCTTCCGTTAACATTTCCCGCAGATCAAGTCGGACTATGGCTTCATCTTCTGCAACAAGTACCCTGGTCATTATCTATCCTTCTCTCTCAGTTTAGCGAGGAGTTTCTCTCTTTCTTTTTCAAGTTGTAAAACAACATCGGCGGCTTTCTGTAAATTCTCCAATGCCAAATTAGCATGTCTGAGCGTCAAGTCGGCTTGTTCTTGGTCGAACATAGAACCAGAAACCAAAGCCCTGACTCGTTCATCTTCGGCTATCTCGCAGAGTGTATCAGCCTGTTCTTGCAGTGATGCCAAATTTGACTTTTCTTTAATTAGGCGATCATTTAGTAGAAACAGACTGTTTTCAATTCTGGAAGTTGAATTAAAAAAAGCCTTTATTGTGAACTCCTAACCGGTTATGCCCTTTATTTTATCAAAGCTTACTTGTGAAAGAAATGGTGAGCCGGGTAAATACATTCAAAAGGCGATTTTTGCTCCTTTATAAATTCGATGTGCTTCGAATCGAATATAGACTCATCTATTAGCCGAACTCCCAGTCCGGTAGTGTTGGGGATCTCAAGATAACCATTTCTTAATAGGTGCGGCGAGGTGATATCTTGCAGGTAGTAATTTTGAGAAGGACCGATGTCGCTTCCCAAAGTAATCGTTTCCAAAGATGCCATGGCCAAAGAAACCGCTCTGGCGATACCGGCTTCATACATACCTCCGAGCGAAGTTTGAAGGCGATATTGATGTGCTAAATCTAAGGCGGCTAAACTGGGGATAACACCACCAAGTCTGGATGGCTTAATTACTATTCCGCTGCCGAGTTGCAACTCTCCGATTGTGGCGATTTGTAGTAAGTCCGATACTGATTCGTCTAAAAGCAGGTGACAACCTATATTTTTCTTTAGTTGTGTCAGATATAGAATTTGATCACGTGGTATGGGCTGCTCAATCGCAATAATTCGTTCATCAAAGTTACCGATTGATATGAGGGTATCTAGGTCATGCTTATCTAAAGAATAAGACTCATTGGCGTCTAGAAATATTTCTAAGTTTGTTTCATTTGGGTAGGCAGAAAAAATAGCTTTAACAAGATTCATGTCGTAAGCAGGATATATTTTGCATTTTATTCTCCTGTAACCTTTGCTCAGGGCATCCCCTATGGCAGAAATAGTATTTTGAATATCGTCAGAGATACCGATTGTCATACCGGCCGGAATAGTGGTTTTTGTGGGTTGTCCATGTGTTAGGAAAGAAAGTAAGGAAATATTTTGTGATTTGGTCAAAAGATCTAAAAGGGCCATTTCAACGGCTGCTTTGGCTTGCGAGTAGCCCTTGAGTTTGTTGAAAAACGTCAGTATGGTATGCAGTGTCGTTGGAAAAGGAAGAGTTATAATGTGGGGTAGCAGAAAATCTTTCAAAACAAAATCAGAGACGGATAAATATTCGGGAGAATAATAAGGATCTCCTAGCGCAGAGCATTCACCGATACCCTTACCAATGGAGGTATCGATCTTTATCAGTAGCACAGGTCGCCAAGAGACAATTCCATGAGCAGTTTGAATCGGTTCTCGTAGCCGCAAGTCAACGCGTACTGTTGAGATCTTGTCGATTGTGAAAGGTAAATTCGTTAATTCTCCAGAATTAATTTTGATAATTACTCCTTTAGCGTATGGAAAGCATGTAACCTCTAAACATTGCCCAGATGGCGGAATGGTAGACGCGGCGGCCTCAAAAGCCGTTGTTCGAGAGGGCGTGCGGGTTCGAGTCCCGCTCTGGGCACATTCACCATAGCTATACTTTATATCCTTAGCAGTTCTTTTTTACTGATACAGACAATTGGGGATACGTCTCTTTCTAATTACCGCATCTAATAACAATTTTGAGTCCCAATGTTTACAGAAAAGTTACAATAAAAATACGTCTTTTCGTGTAATGCTTTTGTAATCTGATGCCGGATAATTATTAATGTTTATATTGATTTTTTTGATAATATGTTTTGATAAAATACTACAATTAAAAAATAATATTTATTAGTTGACATCAATGATTTCAGTGGGAGAATCATCAATGCCTATCAAAACAGTGACACAAAATTTTTGTGATGTATGCTACAAAGAGTATCCGAATCAGCTGGTTGATGCCACAAGTAAACTTAGATTTACATGGCAGAGTAAATCGTACGTTATATTGACCTGTGATCAACACACCATAGAAATGGTCGAACAATTTAACAAACTTTTAGCATTTGCTTCACCTGAAGGAAAAGCTCAACCCTCACCCAAAACACAAGGGCAATCACAACATGTTATCAAGAACAAGTCTGCATTTTCTTCTTTGTCAGCATCAGAAAAGGATCGCTTTCGCTCTTGGGTGCACATGCCGAACGCCAGACATATATCCGATGCACGGGTTTACGAATGGATAGCATTAGGAAAACCGTAACACGATTTTGAGCATACATTTTTGAGCATACATTCCACTTTCGTTACTTTAGTAATGCTGATGTTTTATAAGCTAATACGTGAAAAAATAAAAATATTTATAATTTATAAATAAAAAAATATACAAAGGAATCTTTTATTTTTCTGTTGAAAAATATTGACTTACAAATTGTGCCAAGACTCCCGGTAAAGAAAACGATGGGTAAATAGCCGCGGCCACTCCTTCACACATAACTATTGCTTTTACCAAAAGAAATAGCTCGGATGGAAAAATTAATTTATACTTATGTCCTACTTTAAACACGTCTAAAAAAAGTGGACCAAGTTTTATATTGCGCAATTCTGTCAACATATAGCTTTTTGTCAGACGTTCCAATTCGTCAATAAATGTGTCCGGTAACTTATCGTCGGCAATTCCTAGGGCAGCTAATGCTCGCGCACTGGCTTTCATGTCTAATTTTGTTATCGAGATTGCTATTGCTACGAGATTGTTTAGCATTTTTTCATCAATAGACCCGACCATTCCGAAATCGATGAAAGCCAATTTATGGTTTTCGAGTACTAAAATATTTCCAGGATGTGGATCAGCATGGTAAAAACCGTGAATAAACACCATATAAAGGTAGCTTTTTGTAAAATCGGAAGCAATTCTATAGTTGTCAACTGCGGCGAGCCCCAGTTCTGGCAGTTTGTCTAATGTAACACCGTTAAATTTTTCCAAGACTATCACCCGCGAAGTGAGGTATTCCCCATAGACTTGAGGAACTTTGACGTCTATTTCTTTCAGTATTGCTAGAAATTTTCTGCAGTTATCTGCTTCGTTCAGATAATCAATTTCATGGAGTATAGTCATGGCAAATTCAGCAATAAAACCTTTGATATCAAGACGTTGCAAAATGCCTACGCGGAAGAAATGAAATTTACCTGCATATTTTAGAATTGCTAAATCTATGTAAATCTGTTCTCTGACGTTGGGCTTGATGACTTTCACAATGACGTCATCACCGTTTTTGAGAGACGCAGAATGGACTTGGCCGATTGACGCGCTGGCCAAGGGTGTTTCGTCAAAAGATAAAAATACTTCGTTTATATTTGACCCCAACTCTTGCTCAATGATGGCTTTTATTTTTGCTGCATTTTCAGGTAAAGCGTGGTCTTGAAGAAGTGATAGAGCTGATATAACGGATTCTGGCAAGATGTCTGCTCTCGTAGAGAGTACTTGAGCCAGTTTTATGAACGTAGGACCAAGTAGCGAGAACGCCGTTATTAGTCTTATATTCAGTACCTCACGAAAATAACTATTATCGTGAGGTACTGAATATCCTTTGTCGTCGTGTATTCCTTCTCGGTGATTGTGAGAGGTATTTCGAGTCTTGGTAGCAAGATATTTTGAAAAGAGTTGTTTCTGTTTTAAAAACATTACTCGCAAGTGTTCAATGGTAATTGCGACAATAAAGATTAAGGTTTGAGTCGTCATTACCCAGGCAATTTGGATGCTGCGTTTTGTTAAAAGCAGCAGTGTGTGCTGGTAGCGTGTTTTCTCAATAGAAATAGTTTCCCCTTTTAATTAAAATTCTTTACAAATATCCTAGGCTCTCAATTGTAACAAATGTGGGATTTTTATTTTTGGTGATCGATCAAGGCTGTGTTCTCAACATAAGAGCGCTTACTGGAGATGGCGAAAAGTTATCAATGGTCATCTAAACCTCAATGAATGACGATGTGTTGCTATAATCGGCATACTGGCATTTAGTAGTTCATATTCACTGACGCTTTAGCGCTCAGAGGGTAAAATATATATAAGTTGCAAAATTTTTTGATTTCGGAAGGAGTTTGACCGTTTGCTAGCTTTCACCTTTCCAGGACAAGGTTCGCAAAAACCCGCAATGGGTTCTGCATGGGTTGACCATCCTTCTTTTGAATTAGCTCATTTAGCTGCAGACATACTCTCAAGAGATATTCCAGGTCTGCTTTTGCATGCTGACGAAGGAGAACTAAAACAAACCGAGAATTCTCAGACGGCCACTTTTGTGCTTTCCCTGGTCGTATTGGATGCGATCGAACGTTTGGGACTTGAACCTACAATGGTGGCGGGTCATAGTCTCGGGGAATATACCGCTCTGACCGCAGCAGGTGCTTTGTCGTTTGAAGATGGCGTGAGACTGGTGGGAGAACGCAGTGCGGCAATGGCAGATGCAGCGTACAATCAACCCGGCTCTATGACGGCTTTGTTGGGAATCAGCGATGAAGATGCCCAGATTGCCTGCAATATGGCAGAGGGGAACGTATGGCTAGCCAATATGAACTCACCCGGTCAAGTTGTGGTATCTGGCGACGAAGATACTTTAAAAAAAGTAGCCGAGCTAGCCAAACAGATGGGGGCAAAAAAAGTAATTCCGCTACCGGTAAGCGGAGCATTCCACTCCCCTTTCATGGAGTCGGCCAGGGAGAGATTGCGTAAAGCTCTTGCTGAGGTGTCTTTTCGTAACGCATCACCGGAGGTTGTCACCAATATTGACGCGAAGCCTCACTTCAAAGCAGAAGAGTGGCCTCGTGTTCTCTCGGCGCAGCTGTGTTCGCCTGTGAGGTGGCACCAGAGCTTAACCGAGCTCTACTCGCGCGGTATGAGAACATTTATTGAAATAGGTCCAGGCAGTGTCTTGACGGGTCTTGCAAAAAAAACTTTGCAAAATACCGATGAACCTATACTGGCTCTTAATGTTTCTATACCTTCCGATCTTGAAAACTTGCTGGAAAGACTCTCCGGACAACAGATTACCGAAAAAAATGCAAACCCGTCTCTCTATACGATGACGGAGAGGCTTGTCGTCTCGCCAGGTGTAGGGCGTTTTAAGGCAGCTGAGCATCTATTGGAAACTTTGCCAAAACTCACTCAGGACGAGAATCACCTGATTGAAATATCAGCCGGTGATCTAATAGGTTGGAGTGGCGAACAAGAAATCAGAACCCCATTTTCTGGCATTTTACACGGAATTTTAGTTCTTGAAGGAGAGCGCTTGGTAGCCGGACAGCCTGTTGCTTGGTTGCGGTCAACCGACGTTTGATCCATTCCTCCGGTGAGCTGAATTTTTTAATCACACATCTGTCTTGTCGTAAAGACACAGCGCTAAATTGAGTTATTTTCCGTCAAGTGTGTCTTGAAATTGTAAGACATTTCTAGTTTTGGCTTCAGCTTGTTTTAAAACTTTTTATAATGCTCTCCTGAATATGGAGTTTGAATATCAAAGGCAGTCATTGAATGGTGTCTATGGAAAGTTATCGACAAAAGAGTGGGCCGTACAGGATTTGAACCTGTGACCACTTGCGTGTCATGCAAGTGCGCTACCAGACTGCGCCAACGGCCCATATGATTATCAACTACAATAGCATTGAGATCGTGCCAAGAAGAAAATATTATATATTTTTACGGCTATACAGGTGAACATTAGAATTCGTTATACTCCGTAATGATTTAACTTTTTCTGATCCTACCCGGCATTACTTAGACACCCGATAAGAGGATAAACTATCGCAGAAAGGATATATATAGTAAAATTATTGCTACTACAACAAAAAAAGGTTTACTTAATAAATTCAGATTGAGGCAGTTAGCAGAGTAATGGATCTGCAACAGAGGTGTCATACACTATGCCCCAGCACCCTCTCACTGAACACCGTCATATGTGAAATTCTACATACTAGACAGCCTTTGATTCATGGTGAAGTAGATAATCTTTCATCTATTCTGGTGTTAGGTATCAAATTGCTGAATGGATTCCTTTACATATGGATAGATAGCTTCAGTCTGCAAATCTGAAAAGAAGCTTTCGGCTACTTAATTATCAAAGCACCAACCAGTTTTTCACCAGATTGACGTGATGAAAAGTTACGGTCTAATAAGTCCTTGGTCCGGTCAATGTAGTCTTTGTGTTAATAGCCACTATTTTAGCTCAATCATTTTCTTTCTAGTAGTTCCTCCGGAGATCAACTAGCCCTTATCAAACAATGCTACCTAAGCTTTCTAGCCCGTAGTAGATAGCATGAGATTTATTAAATATTCTTTCAATTCGGTATCACAACGCAATGGAGCTTTAGTCGATTACATTTCCATCTATAGTACGTTGATCCGTATATCTCAAGAGCATTTAACATCATGTCTAACTGAAACGTTTTGCTGAAATCTGTAATGAATTTTACCTTCTCGACGACTGCTGTATATTTGTAAAGTAGGCGCTTGCTTTTTTAGAAGTCATTTTCTTGTTTTGGTTCGTTATGGCTCTTTCAAGGAGTTTCATCTTTTCAAAAGCTTTAAATGAATCCGGTTCGTCAATGCTTGATTGACGTTTGTTGTAAGGTATTACCCGGTTCATAAGTCGTCGAATTAATCCCTAAATCAACTGCTCGGTTTTTAACTGATTTGACAGATGTTTTCTGGTACTGAATTACGTCATCTTTATATGCTGAACTCTATTAATTTTAGCACCCATTGACTTTTCTCCTTTTTTGAATCATAGGATTCTCTTGTTAGTTATTTCAATTATGGGTACTAGGGCAGATTACCAAAGGATTGGGATTACGAAACTAAACAATCACGAGCCAAGACCATTAAATCCCTTGGTTATGTCGATCAACCAGCAAAGGACTTTACCAATTCAAGAGCTCATTTCGAAAAGGTAGCCAGTATTTCATTAACTAAAAAGCAGGAATTGTGGAATAAATCGGTACCTACTTGGTCTTAGAGAATTTCATTTAACTTAGGAAATTTTTCTACTTCTCCTAATTCTTATGGCATCTCTGATTAATTTTGCACTATCAATTAACTTGACGCGAGAGTCACCTACAGCGGTTATAGTAGTTGGCTCTTCAAGGATCTTTAGCCCCCCGTGTTTATATGCAATATGCAATACCTCGGCAGGAGTTGCGTAACCGTTTGTTTTCGATTGGTTAACCCAAATATTAAAAATAGATTGGTTAAATGCCATTGCGCCAGCCAATGGATCGGTTGCTCCAGTGGGTGCTATAAAATTAAATAGCCGTTGGGCAATCGGGTGTGCGATATCTCGCCAATTTATAGAGTGGTCTCCGCTTGAAATACTTTTAACAACTTTTATGGGATGTCTTAATTCTTCTAAGCTTGAACTTAGGATACGTTTAGCTATAGCAATATCAGCACCTTCTTGAACGCTAGATATAAGTTGTTGTATTGATTGCGTAGAGTATTGACCATCGGCATCTGCAAAGGCAATAGTAAGGTTTGAGTAATCAGTATATTTTGCCATAACTTCTCGAACACCGCTTCTTATGGCCGCACCTTTGCCCATATTGTGAGTATGAGAATAAACGTGCCAACCGTTTTCTATGGCTAGTTCTGCTGTTCCGTCATTAGAGCCATCATCAACTACAATACCTAGAAACCTGCCGGGATACTCATTGCTAAATGATTCAGCTATGCTAGTTAAATTAGCCCTAAAGGGATCGCCATTTAGTCTTGTAGCTTCCCTGTATGCAGGTAAGACTATAGCCACCTCTAGGTTTTGCATGTTCATAAGTCCTATTATATTCCGACTTTGGCACTTAAACCAAAGAAAACGCCTCATTATCAAGTGTGGGTAGATACTGAGGTTACCCAGAAAAATAGACACTCAAGTTATGCACGGCACTTAGTCCGTAGCCGGGAGTTATCTGGACTCATACAATCTGTGTGCCGTTGACGTCTTGTAGTGTTATAAAAACGGATATATTTCATAACTCCTGTTTTTAGTTCATCAATTGTCGAAAAGCTATGACGGTAATAGTATTCATGCTTAAAAATAGATCAAAATGATTCTGTGTGGCGTGATCATAATACGAATTCACTGTCCCCCCTGTCAGCCTTGATTAGGACAGTTCTCCACTAGAAATATCAGAGCAATGAGGGGATAAAGGACAGGGACAATAAAGACAGACAACAACGAAATAACCATGACATCGGACTCGAACCAGAAATACCACTACTAGAGCCGGGAAGGAAGCCGAGTTTCCTAGGACTTTCAACGTCGAGCTGTGGCTTACTATGAATCCTAACAGAAGATGGGTCACGCGGAGGATCTAAGGAGAAGCGTATTAACTCATCTCCTTAGAGCGGGTGAATCACCAAGACTTGGAGAAAGCCTATTACCCGGTTGTACGTGAAAATACACACTAAAGGCTCGTGTGGGTCAACTATAAGCATGAACTTATGCGAGTAAATACCGTTATTGAGGTCTAAAAAAGTATCAGCACTTCTAGAAAACTTGTCGCTACCTCAGCCATGAATGGGGTAATAAGAGATCCCATAAGAGAACTCTCTCCGACGATCCCAATCACAAAAGCAGCGGAACCATTGGGAGTTTCAAGGTCTTTGGCTTACTACCGGCTAGTCCCAAAAGAGTACCACCACAAATAAGAGCTTCTTCTATCTATATGTGATTATCGACCTCTGCAGCCGCTTTATGTCTGGGTGGTGTCTGGAAGTCGTTGAAGATAAAGACCTGACACGAGAACTCTTTGAAAAGACCTGCCAAAACCAGGGGCTTTGACAGTGCACTAGACAACGGTCCCCGGATGAGATCTGATGCAATGAAGAAGTTCTATCTATTGCCGGTATTACAAAAAGTAGGTCCGGACCACAGATATCGAACGACAACCCTATTCGGAAGCACTTTCTAAGACCACAAAGTATGTTTCTAGCTATCCCGGATCATTGAAGAGGTGAGCCTCCCCAATATTGGTAGACACATCTTTATCACGTACATACATGTCAAGGTCCCTATATTCTGGACATGTTGTCAAAATTGAGACAGAGAACAGAATTGGAGGGTACAGATGGCACAAGGAAAACATGTTAGTGTCGAGACAAAAGCAGAGATTGTCCGAAGAATTCGTGATGATGGGATGAGTGTGCGAGATGTTGCAGAGCCTACGAACTAGCACGGCAACCATTTACTATTGGCTCAAAGATACCGTCGTGGATAACAATACAAACCTCATCCTTGAGAACAAACGGCTCAAGAAAGAAAATGAACAGTTGTATGGATGTTAGGAGAGCTACCGAGAAATGAGCGCCCAAAAAGATAGCCATTCCAGAAGAGGTCGAACCAAGGGCAGAAGCACTTCACTGAAGTAGTAGGCCTGACTAGATCTACGACATACACAACACGACAGAAAGCACGAGATACTGAAAGTATTGCAGCATTGCTCGCCGTCCACGATGACCATCCATTGTATGGTGTTCGTCGGTTATCCATTGAGCTTGGATAAAGTCTCAACAAAGTACGACGCATTGCTGTCAGGTTGGGCTTGTTATCCAATACCCAATGAAGAAGCACAAATACAGTCATGCTGCACCAGAGAGATTGCCGTCCCTTGGAATATTCTGGGAAGGTTTGCAACCTTTGAGAACGAGGCGTGAACACAAGACGATATGAGCTATGTAGGGATGACGATGGTATTACCTTCGATGGTGGTGGATCTTGCGAACGCGACAGATTATTGGATAGTCATTTGGTGAACGCCACACGAGCGATTTGACGTACCGAGCACTGATGGATGGATTGAGCAAATACCCCGCTTTGAGTATTGTGCATTCGGACCAAGGAAGTGAATACTTGAGGAACAGCACAGTAAGTTCTATTCATCCCATAATATCTAGTTGTCGTGCAGTAAGAAAGTAAGCCCATGGCAGAACGGATACATAAAACGGTTCTTTTTGAAACCTTCAAGAGGAGCTTGGTGCTTTGTCTACGTATCCAGATGTCGCTTATCTGCTTGAAGGGATTGCCTTGAAGGTCTTTTATTACAACAACCGACGCATTCACACCGCACCTAGGACCGCTCCTCGTGCGTATACTGACGCCCACCCCAATCCCAAATTAGATACCCTGTCTATTTTTTAGGGACCTTGACACCTCCTGTGGTCCATAGATGTCTTGGACAAAAGAGATCGATGTTAGTAGTGTGAAGACCTAACCTGGGAGTATTGAAGACGGCTAGAACTATATTTTTTCTTAAAATATTTAACTCAAATTGTATTTTAAATTTCAAATAAATAATATTTTTTGAAGTCACCTTTATATAAGTTCAAACTAAACTTATATAAACCTTGGGGGAAGATAATTGGACATGACAGAACAGAATACCAATGAGGTAAATAAAACCAGCATAAATAGCGGAGTACTTGCTATTTTGCGCACCATAATGGCAAAAAAAAGACCGAGTAAGCGTCAGAAAATATCACGTTTGAAAAACTTTCGTAATGCTTCTTTAATCGAGAAGTTGTCGGCCATAAGTACTTTTATCATAGTAGCCGGTGTCATGGCCTTTGTGATCTCACAGCTTTATCCAGGTCTTATTTTTGAACCGACTATGGATGTTGGTGGTGATACGGCCGGACATATAGTTGCTGTATATTATTTTATACATCACATTTTGCCATCTTTTCGTCTGACTGGATGGGATCCTCAATGGTTTGACGGTTTTCCTCTCTATACTTTTTATTTCCCCTTCCCTCCTCTTGTGATGGCTTTTTTCTCTTGGTTTGTTCCTTATGCGGTAGCTTTCAAAATGGGAACGGCGCTAGGTATTATTGCAATGCCTTTGGCTGCCTATGCCATGGGGAGAATGGTAAAAGCTCCCAGACCCATACCAGCTCTTATGAGTGTTGGGGTCGTTTTATTTGTATTTAACAACTGGTTTACCATAGATGGTGGCAACGTCATGTCAACCATGGCAGGTGAATACTCATTTACACTGAGCATGACACTCATGTTGCTCTTTATCGGGGCTTATGTAAAGTCTCTTACTACTGGGCGGGGACGCTATTTAGCCGTAATGCTTTTCCTGTTTACGGCGTTATCTCATATAGTCCCAGCTATGTTTGCGGGAGGAGCGGCTGTTATCTTGACGCTGGTTTATCCGGATAAGGCTAAAGCCAGCCCAAAGGGAAAATATGCCTCGAACAAATTTAAATTTTTGGTGTCTAAATTTACTTCATGGTCCTCTTTGGCGTACAGGAGACCTACCAGGGTACTAATTACGGTAGGCGTAGCCAGTTTATTGGTATCTTTGTTTTGGCTTTTGCCGTTTGGGGTTTACGGCATAAAAGATGGTTTAACATCTTCTCTAAACAATGGCCGGGTGTTGAATAGTTTCTGGTACAACATGTTTCCCCCCAATGTTGAATCAGCTGTATTGGGACTGGCATTACTTGGTGGCGTGGCAGCAATAACAAAGAAAGATCGTTTCCCCACGGCTCTCTTTATACTTACACTGATCTCAGCTGCCCTATTTCAATGGGCTCCTTCTGCTTTGATCTACAACGGGCGTTGGATTCCGTTTTGGTTTCTGCTCTCATCTCTCTTAGCCGCTTATGGCGTAAAAGAAATAGGCGTTTTACTAAAAAATACTTTCGCCCTCAAAAGATATTTTGTAGCAACCCGTCTTCTTGCCGCCGGGAATACCAAAGGAGCTCAAAACGCTTTGGGGAAAACCTCTGCAGGAAAAGACGTTCCCTTACAAACCAACTCGTGGTTTATGGGAGTCGGTTACCCAATTGTGGTTGCCCTCACGACGATTCTTCTTATGGCTTCCTGGCTGGGTGTATCTCCTTTTGGCAATTTCGGCACACTAAATCCTTCCGATGGATGGACTACTTTTAACTATAAAGGATATCAGTCAGAACCAGGGTGGACTGAATTAGAGAGACTTACGCAGATGTTGGATTACGCCGGACAGAAATTCGGATGCGGACGTCTCGATTATGAATACGGAAAGAATACTTCAGGGTGGTTTGGTTCCACTGATTATACAATATCTATCCCATACTGGACAAATGGGTGTATGGATACAACACAAGGTTTATATTATCAATCTTCTACAACGACGGATTTTCACTTTTTAGATGCGTCTGAGCTGGAAATGGATGCTTCGAGAGCGGTTGTTGGGTTGCCATATGAGAACTTCAACATTGCCGATGGTGTGCGTCATTTGCAGTTGTATGGAGTTAAGTATTTCTTGGCCAATTCTCCCCAAGCTGAAGCCCAAGCTGCACAAGATCCTTCTCTTGTGGAAGTAGGTACAACTCCGGCATCTCCGTATTCGGTTGACTATTCTGGCACGGGGATACCAACTGCTCCGCCTGGTGGATTTCATTGGGATCTTTATCTGATCAAAAACTCTAAACTTGTGGTGCCCCTCTCTTATAAGCCCGTCGTGGAGGCAGGCATTAGTAAAACACAATTCTTGAATACTGCTATCGCCTGGTATCAGAATGAGCAGTATTGGCAGGTTCCCATCGCCAGGACAGGACCTTCTGATTGGGAGAGAGTGGCCATAGGTTCATTAGTTGCTCCGAGTCCATCAGACAAAGTCTTTCCGACTTCTGTAAGCGCTGTGACAACTACAGCTAGTTCACTGACTTTTCACGTTTCGCGTCTTGGTTCTCCGGTGCTTATCAAAGAACCATATTTTCCAAATTGGCAAGTAACCGGAGCCTCGGGACCCTATGAAGTAACCCCTAATCTGATGGTTGTGATTCCAACTTCACATATGGTACATATAGCTTATGGCACAACTTCTCTAGACTGGATTGGTCGCGTAGCCACGATAGCTGGAATCGTAATGGTGATAGTATTTACCCTAAGAGGGCCAGCCACTCCCCTTTCACCTATAACTATGGTGAAAGAAGGAGATCCAGCCATTGATCCTGATCAGGAAAGCAACAGTGGAAATAAAAGCAAGCACTTTAGAAAAAGAACAAAATAAGCGACTAAGCTAGGTTGTAATGTCAGAGACTGAAAACAATACTCAGATAGACGACAACGAAATAGATTTAACAGTTGTCCTGCCTGCATGCAATGAAGAAGAAATGCTGGGATCCACTATTACAAATCTCATCACTGGTTTAGATGAGAAAAAATATAAGTACGAAATTATTATTGTGGAAAACGGATCTCATGATGGTACTCTGAGACTGGCAAGAATGCTGGGAGCCCAATTACCACAATTGCGCGTGTTTACTTTGCCCGTGGGCAATTATGGTGCTGCTCTCAAGACGGGGTTTTTAGCTACTCGTGGTCAGGTTGTAGTGAGTTTTGACGTAGATTATTACGACTTTTCTTTTCTGGATAAAGCCTTTGAAATGATCATCGCAGGGACAACCGATGTAGTTGTAGCCAGCAAAAGAGCTCCTGGTGCCAATAATCAACGGGAGGCACTCCGTAAACTGGTGACCGCAGTATTCACTACTGTTTTGCGATCTCTCTTTGACATGAAAGTTACCGATGCACATGGGATGAAGGCTTTCCGCAGGGAGACAGTTCAGAAGATATGTGAACAATGCGTTACTACAGAAAGCTTATTTGAAGTTGAAATGATCATACGCGCGGGTAACGCCGGTCTTAATCTTTCCGAGATACCAGCTACTGTTATAGAACAGAGACCAGCTAGGTCGCATATTTTACGAAGAGTTATAACAGCTATTCCGGGTTTATTTACCCTGCAACGAGCCCTTGGGTTTCCTGCGATTAAAAAAATTATAGGAATAGGTCAAAAGCAGAATAATGCTGCTTTGAAAACTTCTCGAAGTAATGACTCCTCATCGACGGATAAATCATAATTTGCTGTTTTGTGTTATATTTGCAAATTGCAAGCTTAATTCTTAACTCTAAATCAAGTGTACCTGAAAGCGTCTTTCATAAAGAAAGCATGATTAATTCCGGTTATTTAGGTGATCGTGGTTAGTATGTAAATTAACGCTTTCTGTTGAAATAGCAGAAAGGATTTTATGAAGTTCTTTTTTGGCTATAGTCAAGTTGGTATTGGCATTATTGATCAACTGATTGCAAAGTGATAATTGACTTTCTGTCATTGTGAAAAGTGATTGGTTCATTCCGGCAATAGTGTTGAAAACGCCATTGATATTTTGCTCTGCAGCAGAGAGGTTATTGCTAAAATTCAAATAGATGGATTGTATCCCGACAAGATTTGGCTTACTAACCACTAAAGCCGCTACAGCTGCCTCTAAAGTGCTTTCTAGACTGAGCAGATGATTTAGCCTTTTATGTCTGGAAACAGCTGATTCGTATAATTGAAGCTGTTGCTTGATATTGCCGAACACACCGTAAGTGTGAATTTGAGCTGGGACGTCTAAAAGATCATCCAATAGTTTTGCGGAAGTAACTGTTACCTCCAGAGTTGCCAGCCCTTGTCTGGCATTTGCTATTTCATATATAAGATTTTCATATGCCTGACGGCTCAGGATGTCGGTATTCCTTAATGTATTACTGAAGTGTTCAAGAGTCAATTCACGCACAGCAATAGCCTTTTCCAGGATGTCTTTAGCTGTATTTAATGACTCACCTGGGACTATGGTTAGAGAAGTATCGAAAGTAGTTTTTGTTTTCTTATACTTCAATACCAATGCCGTATTCGCTGTATGGACATAACTCGTATTAACGGTATCGGCGGGTGCAACTGTGGCAAAAAGGAAAAGAGACGCACAGGTAGAAAAAGCTAATAATAAATTGAATTTTATATTTTTCATACTTTGCAGATCCAAACTGCAGTTTCTTTTGCCTACCAATTTCCTATCATTAATTATGTCAAGCCAAGATTCTAAATTAATAATAATATTATTATGGATTTATGAATCTTTATATGGGCTACATGGTCACGTTTAGGCATTGTCCGCTACGGGCTGATGGAACTGCGGATTGAGTTGTTTTATGGATATGGAAGATGAGGTTAGCCTGTCAACCGTTTAAGCTCTATAAATTTGATATTTCAATCAATCTATTGAGAGCGTTCAGGGCTTCCCCCGAGTCAATAATACTCTCGGCTTGTTCAATAGCCGGAGCAAAATCATCACTTTTACCTGCTACAATCAGTCCTGCTGCTGCATTGATGACAACAATATCGCGCTTTGGTCCTTTTTTACCGGAGAGAATTTCTAAGACATGTGAGCTGTTTTCCTTGGCGTCACCGCCTGTTAAATCATCTTTAGTCGCCGGCGGAAAGCCAAAGTCCTTAGTATCAATTTTATAGACGCGCCTTTCATAGGTACCGTCTCCTTGTAAACGTGTTTCATGAATGGTGGAGGGGGTGACGGTGGAAATCTCATCCATCCCGTCATCGCCATAAAGTACCATGGCGTGAAGGGTATTGTGCTTTTCCAAAACTCCCAGCATAGTTTCGGCCATAGTCCGATCACCTATTCCTATAACCTGTCTATTGGTACGTGCAGGGTTAGCAAGCGGACCGAGTAAATTAAAAATTGTCGGAGCGCCTAAAGCTCTTCTTACAGGCGCAGCGTGCCTCATTGCCGGATGAAATCTAGGAGCAAAGCAAAACCCAAATCCAGCCTCGGTTATGCATTGAGCAACTTTTTCTGGAGGTAAGTCAATGGCAACTCCGAGTTCTTCTAACACATCAGCGGAACCAGCTTTTGAAGAGGCAGCTCTTCCTCCATGCTTGCATACTTTTGCACCTGAACCAGCTACTATACAGGCAGCCATCGTAGACACGTTTATTGAACCGCTTCGGTCTCCCCCCGTGCCGCAGGTATCAACCATGTCACCCTCTAGGGGTACTATTGATGCATTTTCCAACATAGCGGCTACAAACCCCGACATTTCGTCTACGGTTTCGCCTTTGACTCGCAATGCTGCAGCGAATGCAGCTATCTGAGATTCAGATGCATTGCCAAGGAGAATTTCCGATAGCGCCATTTTGGCAATTGCTTCGTTGAGATTTTGTTTTGTAAAAAGCAAATTGAGGATGTATGACCATCCACCCAACTCATCAAAGTATGGCGACTTTATGGCATCTGAATTTGTTGACTCAGTCATAATTAGAGCTTACAGAAAATTGGTGACTTTGCATGATAAAAGTCAACTTTTAGCATTCGTAAATTGCGTAATTAAGCAGATTTACGTCTTTGACGAAGAATTCTTCTTCGTTCACGCTCTGTGCAGCCACCCCAAATCCCTTCACGCTCCCTATAGGCAAGGGCGTATTCTAAACATGTCTCGCGTACTGGGCAGATAGCGCAAACAGCTTTAGCTTGGTCGACGCTTTCCTCTGGTGCAGGGTAGAAAATCTCTGTACTCAATCCCCTACATGCAGCTACCTTTTGCCACGTGGCACTCATTGCAATATTCACTTTAAAAACTCCTATGGTCGTCTGAGACCAATCTCAATCCGTGTTCTTCCAATACAGCATTATCTACCTTGATAGCAAAACAATTCACAAGCATAGCCTGAAACGAGACTACTCGTCAATACCATAACAAGTCTCTGAGATTGTAAGGTATATTATGTTTTACGGTGGCAGTGTGGCTGTATAAAACGTGTTCACTAAACCGATGTATTATTATGCACTAAACTGAAGCATAAGTAAAGTACCTAGCTAAAATTTTCAGAAAAAATTTTGAATTAGCACAAAAAAAAGTTTTTAAGCTACTTTATGTGGTTTAACTTACGGTTAATCTGACCAATCATCCAGAATCGATCCTTGTAGAGTGTTGGAAAGATATGTTGTATACCGATATTCCGGATGATCAATTTTGACTATAAGATTGCTTGATCTAAATAATTCTCGATTGAATTCGTCAATATAAAATTTTAGATAGTGAACAGAAGCCGTTATATCTTCACGAGTCAACATTTCTTGGTGATCTTTTTGGACGTCTGCTTTTAATGTCAATAAAGATTTAGTACCGCCAAGAATAGGAATTGACTGTTCGGGATCTTTTGATAAGTCAGGGTATGCAGAGGTGTCTTTTAAGTTACCGGCATGCAATTCTAGATAGAGACTATCTTCAATACCAACTAAACGAGGTAACCAGAGATAGAGCTCTTCTTTGCTGGTGAGTTCTATTAAGAGTGTTATGGATATTTCACCCAACTCAGGAATCAAGTTATTGTAAATATCGATCTCTTCTTGCAGAAGTTTTTCGTCAATAATACGCTCAGCACGGGCCATTTCTTGTATCTGAAATAACATTGTTTCTCTGTTCTCAAATACCAAAGAAATGAAAGGTCCTACTCCAACCCGACGTATTTGCTTTAGTGCAATAATTTTTTTCCTCTGCTCTTCTCTGACCTTTTCATACTGTCTAAGATCCATCACATCATCAATGTAAAGTTTGTTCACGTGTACCCTCTTATATGTATATATTTACTATATATAGGTATTGCTTATAAAATAACTTCCATATTAAGTTGCTTCTATCCCGTACGCTCTTGCTAGTACGCTGATTGGGTGTTCTGGCAGTCGATTAGTTTCTTCATAGATAGCAGTATTTGCTAAATGGCAATCTCCACAACAAGTCTCAGCATCACTTGTGTTGATAGCAGATTTTAAAGGCTTAATCACTTTTTTTGCCAAGTTGTAATTTTCTTTGCGGTAACCCCAAGTGCCGTCAATTCCGGCACAGCGCTCGACTAAAGTTACTTTCGCCCCCGTTATCTTCAATAAATCCCTACCGCGATATCCGATATTTTGCGCTCGTGAATGACACGACAGATGATAAATAATGTTTTGAGGAACCACGCCTTTGAAATCGGTTTTAAGAAAGTTTTTATCTTCAGCCTTTTTGTTTTCTTCGATCAAGAATTCAGCCAGGTCAAACGTATTACTGGCCACCAATTCCGCATCTTTGGTTTGAACGTAGAGCGGATAATCTTTCCTGATAACGTAACTACATGTCGGCTGGGCTACTAGGATTTTCTTACCGGTACGAACTTCACTTGCCAGCTGCTTGACGTTATTTTGTGCCTTCTTTACGAATTCATTTATATTGCCGTTATGTAGCCATGGCGCACCGCAACACTTGGTGTTGTCTGGAAGAGAACAAGCTATGTTATTGTGTTCCAATACGGCAACTGCATCTTTGCCAATTTTTGGCTCCATATACTCGACAAAGCATGTAGGAAACAATGCGATTTGGCTTATCGGTGACTCCAATGCCAGAGCCGACCTTTTCTTAAACCATACAGAGAACCTTTGCTTAGCATAAGAAGGTAAAATTCTCTCAGAGTGAATGCCTACAGTCTTTTCCATCATTTTTCTGGTAAATGATCCCTGTTTGCCAGAAATTTTATTGACAAGTGGCGCACTCGCGGATGAGACTTTTCCTAAGAGGTCTGTTCTGCCAAGAAATTGATCCGTCATCACTTTTGCAAAGCCACCCTCTTTTTTAGCAGAAAATACAGCTGTAGCTCTGACCATCATTCGAGGAAAGTCTAAACCCCATTCATGTGGAGGAATATAGGGGCATTTTATATAACAGAGTTTACATTGGTAGCATTCTTCAATAACTTGATTTTGCTCTGTATGAGAAAGTTTCTCCACAGCGCCATTGTGAGAATCGATCGCATTGAATAACGTCGGAAAAGAAGGACACAGGTTGAAACACAATCTACACCCATGACATATATCAAAGACTCTTTCCAGTTCTTGGCGTAAATCACGTTCATCTAAATAGTGAGGATCAAAGGGGTTATATGTTGTGGTCATTATTATCTCCGACTATCAAGAATTTGAGAAAACTCAGAAATGTAATTTTTTAAAAATCTCAGTACTTTGTCATCTATAAAATTTTGATTTTGTGAAACTTTAAGTTGTATGACGAAAGAAAGTATGACAATAATTCAATTATTCAAGGGATGAAAGTCCCTGAGTGAATCTTCCAGCATGGCTCTTTTCAGCGCGTGCCAAAGTCTCCATCCATTCGCCTATCTCCTCAAATCCTTCTTCGCGTGCCACTTTTGCGAATCCGGGATACATTTCTGTATATTCGTAAGTCTCGCCTGCTATGGCAGATTTCAAGTTTTCAGCCGTATCGCCTACAGGTTCTCCCGTAACTGGGTCACCTACTTCTTTGAGGAAGTCAAAATGTCCGAAAGCATGTCCTGTTTCACCTTCAGCAACAGAGCGAAACAGCGCAGCGACATCAGGATACCCTTCAACATCTGCTTTTTGCGCAAAATAAAGGTAGCGCCGATTCGCTTGACTTTCGCCGGCAAAAGCTTCTTTGAGGTTGTCTTCTGTCTTTGATCCCTTTAGTTCTGACATATGATTTTATCTCCTTTGATTACTTTCGATTCTAGTCGATATATTGTAAGAAAAATCTAGTTCCGCCAACATGGAGTTGTCATTTTTTAAATTCTGATTTCTAGATAGCGAATAGTGTACTCACATATTTAACTGACATATTGACTGTTTTTCTCACTTCTGTCTTGCCGCTGGTTTGAGGTCACCATTAGTATTTTTGGAGTAGTTGTCTTTCGGATGTCACTCTTGGATAATTGTGACTTTTGATCACAGAGTGTGATAGAGGTTTATCCACAAGGTGGTACGAAGATATTCAAGTTGCCATCATAGAGACTCACATACGTGCAGACCAAGGTAAAAGCAGCTTTGTTATTTATTATATAGTACTTTTCAATTTTTGGGTCAATGAGAAAAATTGGATAGTCAGCGTGGAGTGTCCTTATACTTTGCGCACAGTTAGGAACGCCGTTGTTTGTTACATCCGTTCCTGTGCTAACGGCTACTTTTGATGTCCAAGACTTCCACGAGATGTTTATCATGTATGAATTGCATTCCGAAGTGCACCAGTGTAATGCTTTTGGCATGTATTCAGGAGGTCCTTGGTAGTCAACGAGGTATGGCACCGCTGCTATGGCGTTGGTCAATTCCGGGTCATTTGTGTTGTTATGTGAAGTACCAGAATTGGCAGTCTTGTCCATCACGAACCCGGAAAAGATCATAACAACTGCCAATATGACCATTGCTACATTGTGAAACAGTAGTTTGCTTATACTGAAAGTCAGCGGTCATCAATCACATTACTCTTTCTGGTTGGCAGATACGCTATTTTGAAACAGTAACTGAATTGACATTATTTGAATGTAGCCCACTTTATTGATATCCATGTGTGTAGCTTTGGCAAAAGCTGCACAGTCGCCTGTCAGTAAACTCCATTTTGGCAAGTTGTCGGAGGGGTACTCGCGACAACCCGTACTACAAGGTCGGGACCACCGATCTGTGGCTACCAGCGGCTTGACATGGTCATACGATGTGACCCATCGTGTTGCCCCTACGAGAATGCCTCCTCATAGTCGATCTCTCGGTCCTCAACGACCTGTCTCATGAGGTCCCGAAGCATGGTAAGACGCTCTGCGACCTCCTCCTCACTCGGCTCGGACTGTACCAGGCCCCTTTGCAGTACCTCCGCCGGAGGGAAGATGAGCTGCCACAGCGGCCATGCCGTCACCCATCCCTGGCGTGAGAAGTAGAGACCGACCTTCCGTATGTCGTACTGGTCGTCGTAGTCGAGCAGGCAGTATCCCAACAGTTGCAGTAATGCCTTCCGGATCGCCGGAATATTGAACGATTTTGTCGTCTTCAACTCGAAGATCGTGCCCTCAATGATAAAGTCCGCATCCGCCCCACCAATGGCGTGGCTGCCTGCGAAGACAGGATTGGGGTGGTAGGTCAGAGCACCGCTCACTACCGGACCGATGAGATCACCGAAGGCGGCATCCGTTGAGCGGGAGAGGTTCACGACATCCTCGACGGCGCTGGTCGGAGCGAGTGCCAACAGCGGCTCGTCCTGAGGCCGAGCACTGCCTGTCTTCAAAAGTGGCAGTTGTGGCACCCACTCACCTCTAGTCCGGTAAACGGATTCGAGCTGAGCGAGCACGACGCAGTAGGTGTCCAGCAGTCGCTCCTCCTCGTCGCCAAGCTGACAACCCGCTGGTGAGCACTGCTCTGTCATCTCGTCCAGGTTCGAAAAGAACCGGGCAAGATGCGGTTGAGTCGAAGTGTTCAGTCGTCCAAGGAGTATGGCTCCGTGCCACGCCACGAAGTTTTGTCCCTGACACGGGGCGAGGTGATACCGAAGCCGGTAGTCGAAGGCTGCCCCAACCATCGACGGATTCGCCCCCGCTACCGGGGGGACCGTCGTGTTGGCGGAAAGGCCGTCCAAGTCGAGGAGGCGCTTGCAGGCGTCTGCTCAGGGTGCTCCTCGTCCGGCGTCAGCGACGAGCCGAAGGTACTTCGTGATGGGCGAAGAAGGCTTGTCCAGCTCAGAGGTCAATGACATGGGCGTGGCTCCTCCCGAATCGTTGGCCTAGCCGCCGGGATGGACCCCGGACTGTCTGCGTGTGGGGTTATCTCGTGTCGGAGGGGGGACTTGAACCCCCACGCCCTTGCGGGCACTAGCCCCTCAAGCTAGCGCGTCTGCCTATTCCGCCACTCCGACTTACACTACGTTGTTATCGTCCAACTATCTTCTTGGACTTGACACCGTTAGACGAATTTACTTTAGTACATCTCCGATGCTTTGGAAATCTTTTTACAGAGAAATATAGTTTCTTTCTATTTTATAGGGAGAGACAAGCGACTTCCTTGTAGGAATACAATTTAAGAGCAGACACTTCGGCAGTTATTTAGTGTCAGAGTGGGTTGTTTGATGTGTCCAAAACACGCTTTTAGCATAACAATTTGTAAACAACCCAAGGCTCCAAGAAATCATCCACCTGTCTTGTGTGTAAAATTCTTATATCCAGGATATTTATAAAGTTCTAGCATAAATTTATAAAAAAGTGATTTTGTCTTCAGTGCTTCATACAAAGGTAATGCTATAGAAAATTACTAAACAAGAGCTAAAGATAAAACCCTCTTTAGAGTAGAAATATTAAATCTGAGGCTATATCATGCTAGGTAGTCAAATAGTTACTTTTAGTAACTATAAAAATGGTCATTTTTCAGGAAATATTTGACACGATAATATGAAAATATATAAAATAGTATTAGCCAAAATCAATCTTGGCTATCGAAATATTTCGAGATGTTAGTGGCCAAATAAGTTAGAGCCCGCTCAACAGAGTGGGCACATGTTATTTGTTGCATAACTTATCGAAGTAGACATACAATTTAGGGGGGAAACTTGAGATTACTAGGTAATAGTCATGCTTCACGGAACCATAGCGCCAGGTATAGAATTATTGCTACTTTCTTTACCGTTGCTCTTACAGTAGGAGCGATTCCGTTGATGTTTTCGTTATCAGCAGCACAAGCTGCGGTTTCAGGCAGTTCTGGAGCCACCGCATGTGCTGTTGCAATTACTGTAACTGATCAGTGGCAAGGGGGCTTTACTGCCAATGTGACTGTAACAAACAGTGGCACAGTAGAGACATCAAGCTGGTCAGTAGGTTGGACGTGGCCAAATAGTGGCACTACGATTTCAACATCATGGAACACAGTTGTAACTCAAACTGGAAATAGTGTAACGGCTACAAATGAATCTTACAATGGACAAATAGCTCCTGGTCAATCTACATCATTTGGATTCCAAGCCACTTCCACTGGCAACATTGCAGCTCCGACATCCTTCACATTAAATGGAACACCATGTGGATCGTCATCAAGTAGTACTACCACCACGACGGCCATTGCCACTACATCAACAACAGCTGCTTCCTCAGGGACATCGACTTCCAGTTCTGGAACCTCGAGCGGTACTTCAGCAAATAGTGGAGCAACTCAGAGCTCTACTTATACTGGCAATGCAACGTATTTTTCCGGTCTTGGATCTCCTTATGGGGGTTGTGGCTTGCCACAGGCAAACTTGGATTCTCAGAACTTCTTAGCTCTAAACGTTCAGAATACTCCAGGAAATTACAGCACCTTCTTGCCGCGACCAATTCCTGCTGTTGACGCTGCTGAAATAGGCATGTTTAACAACGGACTTAACTGCGATAGATGGGTGCACGTTACGATTGGAGACTACTGCACTGGAACTAATGACGGTGCTCCTAACGAACCATTCTGCCGTAACGGATCATGGGTTGCCGATCAGTACAATGGTGCAACATTAAACTTTATTGTTGCTGATAGTTGTCAAGACGCAAACGCTTGGTGCAGAGATGACCCTTATCATGTTGATTTAGCGGAAAATTCGTTAAATAAGTTTATTTTGAACGGAAGTCCAGTGGGCACCCTTTCCAGTAAATGGAACAACAGACAAGTACACTGGTATTTTGAATCTGCACCAAATTATACAGGTGACATCAATATTGGTTTTATACAAGGGGCCGGAACATACTGGTCGGCAATAGCCATTAATCACCTACAAAATGGTATCCATGGGGTTGAATACATGAGCGGTGGGCAGTGGCAATCGGCAACCATGGACGCTGACATGGGTGACGATTACATAATTAAGCCAACAACGCCAGGTGGTGGGGCGTATGAAATCAAAGTAGAAAATGTTAATGGCCAATGGATTAATAATGGAAGAGAGTACTTCTTTAATTTTCCATCAAGCTGCGGTTCGCAATGCTCACCTGCCTACACAGCAGTCACTTATACAACTGCCAATCCTTCCACAGCGTCCAATTCCGGTGTTACCACCACGACACAGGCTCCTGTAACTACAACAGCTGCTCCTGTGACAACTACGGCTGCTCCTGTTACTACGACAGCTTCACCTACCACTACAGTTGCACCTACCACTACAGTTGCACCTACCACTACAGTTGCACCTACCACAACAGCTGCTCCTACCACCACGACACAGGCTCCTGTTACCACAACAGCTGCTCCTGTTACCACAACTGCCGCTCCTACAACCACTGGTACATGTGATGTAGTAATGGCTATTACAAGTCAGTGGACAACCGGTGCCAGCTCAGGAGGCTTTACAGCCAACGTAACAGTTAGCAACAATTCAGGAATAGCTCTGAATGCTTGGTCGGTAGGTTGGAGATGGCCTTCGGGTCAGACAGTAACTGATTCATGGAATGCAGTAATTACTCAAACCTCATCACTTGCTATAGCCAACAACCAAACCATAAGCATATCCGGTGATGCACCTATTCTGGTTGGACAACCAATACCTGCTCACTCAGCAGAGACATTCGGTTTGGAAGGTACATGGACAGGTTCTAACACAGTACCTACGTCATTTACCCTAAATGGTCAACCCTGTGGCGTAACAACATCTACCACAGCTGCTCCTACCACCACCACAGCTGCTCCTACCACCACTACAGTTGCACCTACTACCACAACAGCTGCTCCTACCACAACCACAGCTGCACCTACTACCACAACAGCTGCTCCTACCACCACTACAGCTGCACCTACAACCACCACAGCTGCACCTACAACCACCACAGCTGCTCCTGTGACAACTTCTTCTTGTGGTGTAACAATGACCATTTCAAGCCAGTGGGCTGGAGGATTCACTGCCAACGTGACAGTAAGTGCCGGTTCATCTGCTCTGTCATCTTGGACCGTAGGATTCAACCTGCCTTCAGGTGCTGCTATAACCAACTCATGGAGTGCCGTGATTACAACATCTGGCTCTTCGGTTACAGCTGCAAATGAAAACTACAACGGTTCACTTGCAGCAGGTCAATCTACATCGTTTGGCTTCCAGGGTACTGACACAGGTACTATTTCACCTGCAACGTCATTTACCCTAAATGGTCAACCCTGTGGATCCACAACGAATACTCAGGCACCCACCACAACAGCTGCTCCTGTAAATACAACACAGGCTCCTGTAAATACAACACAGGCTCCTACCACAACTACAGCTGCACCTACCACAACTGTTACACAGACACCTATTACCACAAGTGCCGCTGCCAACATAGCCGTCAGCTCTGGGACAAAGTATCAAACCATAAACGGGTTTGGCTTCTCACAGGCTTTCGGACAGGCAGAGTCGATAGCTTTCTTGCCATCGACCGAGCAGCAGGCTGTACTGAATCTCCTCTTCTCTCCGACCTCCGGAGCCGGATTTTCTATCCTGCGCTTTGGTCTGGGAGGAGCAGGATCAGGTACTAACTCATCTAACGGTCAGGTATGGCTTGGTCTTCAGGCCAAGACTTATGGAGTAAGCACCTTCTATGCCGACTCATGGAGTGCACCGGCTACCATGAAGACCAACAACTCCATCAATGGAGGAGGAGACCTCTGTGGTGCACCAGGTGCTGCTACTTGTAGTAATGGTGACCAAAGAGCTGCTTATGCTTCTTACCTAGCCGGACAGGCTTCTGACTTTGCTCAGGCCGGTCTTCCTCTCAAGTACATCGACTTTGTCAATGAACCGGACTTCACACCTTCCTATGCAGGTATGGAAATGACTGCTGCCCAAATGGCTAACTTCATTCCTTACCTCGGCAAAGCTTTGGCATCTGCCGGACTTAGTACAAAAGTGGCCTGTTGCGATCCTATGGGATGGCAAGACGAAGCCAGCTGGGCACCTACTATCTTGGCATCATCTGGTGCCAGCTATGTCGGTCTTTTATCCAGCCACGGGTACGCCTCTCCTCCTACCAGCCCCATCCCATCCCAGGGAAGGCCGGTTTGGGAAACCGAATGGTCAACATCTCATTCTTGGGATCCGGCCTGGAACGACGGCACTTCAGAATCAGGCCTTACTTGGGCTAACCATATCGAAGTCGGTCTTGTCAATGCCGATGTTAACGCCTTCTTCTACTGGTGGGGCGCCGACAATTTGAACGGTGGAGACGGAAGTTTAATTAACCTTACCAGCTCCGGATACCAAGTCTCAGGCAGACTTTGGGCGTATGCTAACTTCTCTAGGTTTATACGACCCGGTGCTACCAGAATAGGCGATAATTTGACAGGTCAGAGTCAAAACCTACTCTCCAGCGCTTACCTCAGCTCCAATGGAACTGAGACCATTGTGGTCGTAATCAACAATGGAAGTTCTTCTACGACAGTGGGTATCAACCTCGGATCATCTTCTTCTGCTACCTCTGCCGTTCCTTACACAACAGATTCAAGTGAAAATGTTGCGCAACAACCTACCATTGCAGTCAGCGGAGGCAGCTTCACCGCCAGTGTACCCGCAGGCTCAATCACAACTTACGTAATAAGCTGATCTAGGTCACCTTATTATCAAAAAGGGCTCAGCCGGCTCAAACCGGTTGGGCCCTTTTTATGTAATATCCGGATATAGATGAGGATATGTATCTTATATCGGCAGTTCTGCTATTGGTAAAATATGGATAGCACTGCACTTGTGTCTTCTGATCCGACATATTGATTCTGTAGATAGCAAAATAACTGCTAAATAATTTTATGAAGTTCATATTCGACAGAACTAGGTAATAAAATCTTTTCATGCAAGACATTACATGGAGTCCAAAAGGTCCAAATCTTGTTATTCTAGGAGATAACTTGAATGTCCTTAAGTCGTTTCCGGATAAATCACTGCAGTTAATTTATATTGATCCTCCATTTAATACGGGACGTGTACAAGAGAGAATTTCTTTGAAGACATTCAGGTCTTCTACCGGTTCCAGAATTGGATTTAAAGGTATGCAATATGAAAGTATTAGAAATTCGATTACTAGTTATGATGATGTATTTGCAGATTACTGGGAGTTTCTTGAACCAAGGTTGATTGAAGCATGGCGCTTGCTTTCCGATACAGGTACTTTTTATTTACATCTTGACTATCGGGAAGTACATTACGCAAAAGTCTTGCTTGATTTTATATTCGGTCGGGAATGCTTTCTGAACGAAATTATTTGGTCGTATGATTATGGCGGAAAAACAAAAAAGAAATGGCCTCCGAAGCACGATAATATATTGGTTTACGTTAAAAATCCTACCAAATACGTATTCAATTCCGAGACGGTTGACCGTGAGCCATATATGGCCCCAGGGCTAGTTTCTACCGAAAAAGCGGCTAAAGGCAAATTGCCTACAGATGTTTGGTGGCATACTATCGTTTCCCCTACAGGAAAAGAAAAAACCGGATATGCAACGCAAAAGCCACTAGGTATTCTTCGCCGCATAATTCAGGCAAGTAGTAAAGAAAATGATTGGGTTATGGATTTTTTTTGTGGTAGCGGAACTTTGGGTGCTGCGGCGAAAGAACTCAATAGAAATTTTATTCTGATTGATCAAAACAGAACTGCTATTGACATCACTAAAAAGCGTTTGGGGAGTAGCACTGGGAATAGATCGATTGAGTATTTTGTCGATGGGTAGCCTGTATTTGTAAGTGTCAGAATTGTCATTTTACTTTGATTTGCGCAAAATTGATTACTGAGGGCATCTTTCAGGTAAAAAGATTTTAATAAATTTTATGTAATGACCTAACGAATTTCGATAACCTATGTGCTTAGATGGATAAATGACTTCACGTATTTTTTTTACTCTCCGCAACCAGAAGGCAGTTGACCTTAAGAATACGCATATGGTAAATATTCCCATAGCACTACTCTCCGTTGCTCTTGGTCATGCCAGTATCATGCCAGGTGTACATTGGGAATCTTTTATCCATACACAAACCATCCAAGAAACTATCAACACTCAGGCAAATAAGTCATCCGGAGAACAGTCAATGGTCTATACGGAAAATAAAGTCATTATTGATAAGATGTATATTAGATTAGTTAACAATAGAGCCTACATACTGAACAACAATGCAACGGCCTTACATAATCTGCTCAATTTGAACTTAAATATAACTCGTAACCTAGTCAATAAGTGGATTTATTTACCGAAATCATTTCATCAATACGCGCAGATCGTTGCCGGTTTGTCAATGGCTACCGTCGTGAATGAATTGCAGATGAATGGGAAAGTTATCAAAGGTAAAATTGCAACTTATAATCATCAAAAGGCTATTCCATTAAGCGGATCGGTACCGGGTAGTAGCATTAAACAAACCGTCTATCTGACGGATGTAAAAGCACCTTTGCCGATAGCGGTTGTGGATCAGGAAGGTACAAACCGTTCGGTTACTTATTTTGGACCTTGGAAAGCTGCCAAAATATATACTCCCCTTCACTATTTAGTATATTCCAGCCATCTTAAATAGGAATTAATGTAAAACAGGTATTGGGGAATTTAACTGAATTCCCCAATCAGCCATGTCCCACCCAAATGTTGCTGGTCCGCTACCATAGGTAACGTTTTCCACACCAACGCGTACTATCAAATCAGCCGGCAATTGAAATAATGGCAACGTTGGCATTGCTTGCCATATGAGTGCATCAGCTTGATTGTAATCAGAGATACTTATCGGAGTATTCAGCTGTTGGTTTGCTTGTTGTAACAAGGAAGAGACTGCCGAAGATTGAAACCCCGATATGTTTGAGTTTACAGCATCGTCAGCAAGACTAAAAGGATCACTTTGTGAATGCAGAGTCAAGCTTGATAATCCATAGTCAATTTTGTTAATAGTATTAGTGAAATTGCTGTGATTGATCTTTATATTATGGCTCTCGTGACCGGTTATTTTTTGGTGTTTATTTGGATTTGATTTTGTAACATGTAAGTCTGACTTGAGTGTCGCTTCAGAATAATCAGGATTCACATATAGAGCCGCATTTGCTACAGGAAATTGGGAAAGATCATAAGGAGCAAGAGCAAATTGGAATTTTCCTTCTGGGAGTGAATTGTCCAACATGGTATGTAGCGTTTCATACTTTAGTGACACCCTGATGCCTGAGTAACGTAATTCTGCACTGATGACACCAGCCATAGCGTCGGCTAATTTTGCTTTTAGTGGCACCAAAAGTGTCAGCTTCAATGGGGTGCCTTTCTTTGATATATAGTTGCCGTTTTGATTCATATGGTATTTTGCAGCGATAAGGTATTGTGCGGCATTAGGTAGATTGCTTTGCTGAAAACCGGCGCTGTTTCCTGCACTTTGCGGGTATCCGCGTAGAAATAATTGGTTATTATTCATGCTGAAATCGCTGGAAATGATGCCTTCCGTATCCCAAAATATTTCCGTTCTGTCAATAATACTGGCTATGGCATTTCGCAAGTTGAGATTTGAAAGCGGAGATACGGCAACGTTGAAAACTATCTGCCACAACCGTGATGTAGTTACTTGTGTAGCTACCACAGAAGGGTTTGCATTCAGAAATGACGACAGTTGGCTGTTTGGTGCAGAAGAAGATATGTCAACTGTGCCGTTCGCCAGGTCCCTGATCATTTGGGATTCATTGCTGACAACCAAGAATTTGATATATTCCAAGTTGGCTTTTGTGCCAAAGTAATTTGCATTTTGGGCTAACAATAAACTTTTTCCGGGAATGTAGTTCTTGATGACGAAAGGACCACCTGAAGGCAAATTGACAAAATCAGAATAATTAGACAATTTCGGCAGTCCTGCTTTTGTCAGGAGCCACGGAGGAATAATTGTCGAAAATAACCCGTTCCAATCGGCATAAGGGTGAGTAAATGTTAACAAAACCTCCGTACCGCTGTTGAGAGAAACCATAGTGCTGATATCGCTATAGCCACTGACGAGGAGGTTGGGTGGTAAAGAAGCGGAGTTCTGTAGTATGAAATGCCACATTGCGATAAAGTCATTTGCCGTGATTGGTTGACCGGAAGCCCATTTAGCACCAGGGGTAATTTGATATTCGACTCGTTGTGGATTAATACCCACAACTTCCGCACTCTGAATAAGTGATTGTTGCAGAACCATTTGATCACCGGAACCAACCGCAAAAACACCAGGCCAGATTGCTGAGTCTATCATTTCCGCTACGGAGTTTTGGCCTTGCGGTGTATATGGGTTAAGACTTCTCGGGAGCTGTTGTACTCCGACAGTTACTTCCCCTCCGTTTTCCAATGCCATTTGGCTTACAGGAGCGATAGTAGTGGTTGTGGTATTGACAATCGGAGAATCTATGGAGGGGAACCCACTGTCATTATTAAAAACCCATTGGGTGGGATTTTGGATAATATTTACAGTATTTCCAGAATTAACTCCTAAGGCATAAGAATATGACTCGGAAGAAGAAATTACACTAATTATCGCCGATAAAGAAAAAAATACTACTAAAAATTTGATGTAGTAAGGTCGCAAAAATAGGCTTTCCTTTCTTACCCCCACCTTAAGCCAAGTATAACTGCACCTAAAGCAAAGACGACAGCAACTGTAATGGTTAATCTGTCCAGATTTTTTTCCGCCACTGTGGAACCTGCAGCAGCAGATCCTACGGTCGAACCGAACATATCCGACAGCCCGGTACCGCGTCCACTGTGAAGTAGAATAAGTAAAATTAGAGCTAAGGAGGCTATTATCTCTACGCCAACCACTAAGTCTGTCAACATCGAACTTTACCTTTCAAGGATTTTGGATTATCATTGCGCAATGATAAGTATATAAGAAATTTTCCGCTGTAATAAACCATAGCCCAATACGGTCGCTACAAATATCAAAAGGCTCTCAACCTTGTATACAGCACGTGGAATAGGTTGAGTATTCAGAGCCTCCCTAACGAATCGAACAACAGATTGTCACAAATTTTTTTGCATCTAAACTTGCTCCGCCCACCAAAAGACCGTTGATGTTTTTCTGGCTGAGTAATTCTGCGGAGTTTTGTTCATTAGCAGAGCCTCCGTATTGTATCGGAATTCCATCTGCCGCTTCAGGTCCGACCAATTGACCTATTTCCTCTCTTATATAAGCACACATATCTTCTGCATCTGATGCAGTGGCTGTCATCCCTGTTCCAATAGCCCATATAGGTTCGTAAGCGACCACAACACGCAGTGCTTCTTCAGTAGAACGTCCGGAAAATATGGCTTGGAGCTGTGTTCTGACCTTCTTATGGGCCTCACCGGCATTCCTCTCTTCGAGGGTTTCACCTACGCATAAAATCGGATGCATGCCGTGTCGTAAAATTGCATCCGTCTTCTTTCTGACTATTTCATCGGTTTCCAAAAAGTACTCACGACGCTCGGAGTGGCCGGTTATGACATACTGGACGCCGAGTTTGGCTAACATATCCGGGCTTACCTCACCGGTATAAGCTCCTTTATCGATATAGTGACAGTTTTGCGCACCCAAGAAAACCGGTACATGATCGGATTCGATAGCGGTTTGCACCGTCCTGATGGATGTAAAGGGGGGATGGACACTTACCGTCACCGAATCGGGAAGTACCTTTTCCCCATTTGGTAAATGTAGCAAAGCAGCCAGTTCCTGCACTAGGCGCAGCGCTTCAAAGTGATTTTCGTTCATTTTCCAGTTTCCGCTTATTAGCACTGGTTTTTCTGGGTTAGCGTTCATTCGTTGCCTTTTTGAAATTATTTATTTCGATAACCGTTTTCTTTATCCCTGATAGCAGGGCAAAAAATTGCCAAAGCCGCGCCTATTGAGTATTAAAATGTCAGCGCGGCTTGACCTCAGTGTGCTTTTGGAGCATTGCGCAATGCAATTAAGCCTGGCAGGTCTCCCTTTTCTATCAATTCCAGAGATGCCCCGCCTCCGGTTGAGACATGGCTTACTTTGCCTTCAAGCCCTGTTTCGTTGAGAGCTCGTACAGAGTCTCCCCCACCGACAACAGAAAAGGCGTTGCTGTTAGCCACGGCTTGAGCTATGGCTATGCTGCCACCGGCAAATCTCTCGTCTTCGAAAGCACCCATGGGACCGTTCCAGAGAATCGTTGCCGCGGACATAATTTCTCTTGAGAAGTACTCTCGTGTTTTCGGTCCTATGTCAGCAGCTTCGAATCCGTCCGGCACGTCTACGCCTATCATTTCTGTTTCACCCTTTTCCTCATCCGATAAATTGTTGGAAAAGTCCAATTTACCCCCTGGCTTGAGGGCAATCAGGTCAATAGGCAGCAGTATGCGCGGACCGGATGCCAGGAGTTCTGAGCAGGCTTCAATTTTAGACTCATCGACGATAGAGTCACCAGTTGTGTGCCCCAAAGCTTTTTGAAAGGTATAGCTCATCCCTCCACCGACCACTATGGCATCGACTTTTTGTGCCAAAGATTTCAGGAGGCTCAATTTATCGGCGATTTTGGCTCCTCCCACTATGGCAATGAAAGGTCTTTCAGGCTCATTTAGTAGCTTTGACATCATCTGAGCTTCTTTTTCCAATTGTCTACCTGCCGCCGAGGGAAGGTATTTAGGCGGACCTACGACAGAGGCATGACTTCTATGAGAAACGGCAAACGCGTCATTGACGTAAAGATCCTGACCGGCAATTAACTCTTGCACAAATGCATCGTCGTTTGTTTCTTCACCTGGGTTAAACCTAACGTTTTCTAAAAACGTTACCGGTCCGACTAGTTCAGCCAGTCTTTTTTCCACAGGATCCAGTACATAACGCTCATCGTATTTACCTTTCGGTCTGCCAAAGTGACTCATAACAGTCACAACAGCACCGTGAGCCAGAAGCCATTCAATAGTGGGTACAGTGGAAATAATGCGGTAATCATCCGTAATGACTGTCTTGCCATCAGGACCTTCTGCTATAGGACAATTGAAATCGGCACGCAGAAGCACCCTTTTACCTGATACATCGCCCAAATCTTCTAATACAGGAAATCCTTCCATTAAAACCTCAGGCTACGACTATTTGTGTCATGTCGACAAGGCGGTTGGAGTAGCCCCATTCATTGTCGTACCAACCGAAGACTTTCACAAGTGTGGTGTCATTTCCCAGAGGCATTGCCAAAGTCAGTTTTGAGTCAAATGTGCATGAAGCAGGCGTACCAACAATGTCTGAGGACACTATTTCTTCGTCGGAGTAGACCAATACTTTGGAGATAGGACCTTCAGAAGCAGCTTTTTGGAAAGCTTCGTTAACTTTTTCGACGTTAAGATCTCCGGAGACGATGGCCGTAAAGTCTGTGATAGACCCTACCGGAACAGGTACGCGCAAAGAGTGACCATCCAAGCGTCCTTTCATTGCCGTCAAAACCAGGGAGGTGGCACGTGCCGCGCCCGTTGTGGTGGGTACGATGTTGACGGCAGCCGCTCTGGCACGACGCAAGTTATCTCTTCCCAGATCGAGGAGTTCTTGATCGTTGGTGTAGGCGTGTATGGTCGTCATGAGCCCGTGTTCCACACCAAAAGTATCGTCAAGTACTTTTACCATTGGTACAAAACAGTTAGTGGTGCAGGAAGCACAAGAAATCACATCGTGATTTTCTTTGTCGTAATCTTGATCGTTGACACCTACGACAAAAGTTGCGTCTGCATCACCGGAAGGTCCGGAAATAATAACTTTTTTTACTCCGGACTCCAAGTGAGAAGCAGCGTCAGTTCTTTTAGTGAAACGCCCTGTGGATTCTATGACGACATCGACATCGTACTTACCCCAAGGAATATCGGCAGGATTTCTTTCGGCGAAAATGGCTATTTCTTTGCCATCTACCACCAAAGCATCATCTTTGACTTCTACCTTTTCCTTGAGTCTACCCTGTGTTGAGTCATAACGCAGTAGGTGGGCATTTGTTTTTGTGCTGAGCAAGTCGTTTATGGCTACAACTTCAATATCTGCTTTGCTCTCCAGAACGGCTCTTAAATAATTTCGACCTATACGTCCAAACCCATTGATACCTACTTTAACCGTCATGTATTCTCCTTCCCGACCTTAGCCGTTATTTTATTCAACTGTACTTATCTTGTCATACAAGACATCACCACAAAAGGGCACAAAGCCCTAATAACTATATGTCATCTTACCGTATAGCTAGTGGCGTTTAGGTTAAAAATTACCAGAGACAAACAGGTAAAGCTTTTGATCGCAGATAAAATACCTGATATTGATAGAATTGATAGCCTGTACAGAAATGTTTTCAGGTTTTTAAACCTCTTGGTGCTAACGGATAATTGTGTTAAGTTTGCATGGCAAAGCTTAGCTATACGTTGAAAAATCTTTAGATGACAACTTCAAGACAAGCTTTCGCGCCAAATTTGCTCTAGGGCTTGAGCCAGTAAAAAAGGAGCATGAACGAGACCGTCTTTATCGGCAAGATCTGAGGTAATCGAGCGAACATGCGGTGGTATAACACCGTGCTCTATGTAGTGATCCGGTGGTAACAGTAGAATTTCACACTCAAACCCATGAAGTGAAAGTGCCTCCAGATGGTCGGCAATGCTGTATCCGCGGGTTTCATTATTCTGAGTATGTAGATTTGCTATATAAATTTTTTGTCCGGGAGAAGCATGAAAAGCTTCTCGAATGCCGTCCGCCAGCAGAGCAGCCAATAAAGAAGTGTAAAGGGAACCTGGACCTATGATAATTTGATCTGCTTCTGCAATGGAAGAGATAGCAGCATCGGGGGCTTTGACATCAGCGCCAATGAGTTTGACCCGGGATATATCGCTGCGTCCGGTGATTTCTATTTGTCCTCTTACTTCTGCGCCCGATTTGGTGATTGCAGCAAGCGTAACGTTACCGTTGCAGGCCGGCAATACGTTACCTAGCAGATTAAGACTACAGGCAAATTCTCTACTGGCTGCTTCCAAGCTATTGGTTATCTGATAAAGACCGGCTAAAACAAAGTTACCCACCGGGTGATCCAGAAATCGGCCCTCTGTGAAACGATAGGACATCGTTTGAGTAAGTGAATCGTTCTCATCGGCAAGCGCCAACAGGCAACGCCGCATATCACCGATAGCGGGCATGTTCAGTTCGTCCCGAAAAACTTTGGATGAGCCGCCGTTATCCGCCACCGAAACAATCGCTGTTATTTTACCTGCATATTCTTTTAGGGCCGTCAGCGTCTGCGCCAAACCGTGACCGCCACCCAAAGCAACGACTTTTGGCTTTTCGGTAACCGGAAAAGGTCGTTTTGGTTTTTTATTTTCTGCATTTTCTGACATAACTTTGGTGAAAAACTTGTTTGATAAAAAATTTATTTGGTGATATCTCTGTGTCTTACGATTGCTTCGAAATCACGCGCCTGTATTCTTTTGAGCAGTTCTTCGGCAATAACTACCGACCTGTGCTTACCTCCCGTACAGCCTATACCGATCGATAGGTAGGATTTACCCTCTTTGGTGTATTCCGGTAGCAAAAACCCGAACAGGTCATCAAGTCGTGTAAGCAGTTCCAGGGATTCTTGAAAGGAAAGTACGTAGTCTCTTACCTCTTTTTCCAAACCGGTATGTGTTCGCAAAGACTTTACCCAATGCGGATTGGGCAAGAACCTACAGTCCAAAACAATGTCGCAGTCAAGAGGAAGACCGTACTTGTATCCAAAAGAAACTATTGAGAGCTCCATATTGGCAGAAGTGTTAGCGTCAGAAAAGAGTTTCACCAACTGATTCCTCAATTCATGGACGTTTAAGTTAGTGGTGTCGATTACTATATCGGCAATTTCGCGCAGGTCTTTCATGGTCTCACGCTCGGCTTTGATAGCGTCCAGAAGGCCTTCGGCTTCCAACGGATGCTTTCTTCTGGTGCCTTCGTAGCGTTGTACCAAAGCCTCATCGGATGCGTCCAAAAAGAGTATTCTTGAGGTGCTATCTTGACGTCTTAGGTGCGTCAGTACCGGCAAAATTTCACTGGTCGCTTCAGATCCACCGCGCCCCAGCACAAAACAAAACTTTTCCTGTTCAGACCCTCTTTGTTCCACCAATTCCATTACTTTTCCGATAAGCGAAGGTGGTAGGTTGTCGACAACAAACCAACCCAGATCTTCAAGAGTGGCGGCGGCAGAAGACCTGCCGGCACCGGAAAGTCCTGTGGCAAATAAATATTTTGTCATTTGTATACCTCCGGATTGAGCCAAAACAGCATATGAGTCATTCTACAATCTACTTTCCAATTCGACAAAGAAATTAAACGGCCTGTAAAGGATATCGATGCTCGAACACCATAGCCAACAGCCTTGGAATGGCTGATTCTAACTCAGGGGCTACCGACTGGTCGATCAGGTTTTCCAGAGGTGAAGGTTCAACCATTTGAACCAGAACGAAATCCATTTCCGCCAAGGGATTGATATAACGGCTGATCGGTCTATGAGCAAATGGCAACATAACACCGGGATCCACCTCTTCAACGGCAACGTCTTCGACAAGATAAGGTCCAACCCGCCAATATTTTTCTCCGAGAATCTGGTCATCTATCAGACCGCTTCCGGTTCCCTGAAAGAATGGATGATTGATCAGCAGAATAAATTTTCCACCTGGTTTAAGTACCCTGGCAACTTCTCTTAACACCATGTCTTGATCTACGGTATGCTCTATGACCAAACAACATACGGCCATTTCATAGCTGTTGTCTGGAAATGGCAGACATTCAGCCACCCCTTCAACATAAAAAATTCTGTCTTTGGCATCATCTTTTATCAATAGGGCATTTTGCAATTGGGCTTCTGAAGGGTCTATACCAACCACAAAAAGTTCGCCGGATAGCGCCGCTATAGACCTGGCAATCTGACCTTCACCTGACCCAATGTCTAACACCAACCCCTTTTTGTCTACGAGCTGTAAAATCAAAGGGATAATGAGAGCGTCATACTCTTCGTCTCTGCCTTGGGTAAAGGTGTCCTTCCACCATTGAGCGTGTTGATTCCATATTTTGTAATCAGAAATCGACAGTTCTTTTCCGTTCATAAATATCCAATCTCAAAAAGGTTTGCTTTTGTTCGGCATATTATCAGCCGCAAATGATAAGGGATGCAATTTCTTCCAAACAGCTTCGCGCACATTCCGGGGAAGCCAGATACAAAGCTCCAGCTCTTCCCGGGAAGCATTTTTCAGTTTAGCTATACTGCCAAAATGCACTAACAGCTTTTGTTTTCTCTTTTCGCCTAGGCCTGCTATGTCGTCCAATAAATTAGATCTCATACGTTTGCCGCGAAGTTCTCTATGGAATCCTATGGCAAAACGATGTGCTTCATCTCTGATCTGTTGCAACAAAAAGATTGCTTCACAATTGCGTGGAATGGCCATAGGTTCTGAGTGACCGGGTCTGTAAACCTCTTCATATCTTTTAGCCAGGGCAGCCAACTCTAAGTTTTCTGTCAATCCGAGTTCTTCGACCACTTTGATACCTACCGACAACTGACCTTTACCTCCGTCAAGCAAAATTAGGTTTGGTCGATAGGCAAAGCGTCTTAGTGGTTTTTTGTTCCCGGTTTTTTCTTCCGGAGCAACGCTGTAAGGTGTCGTTTCTTCTACTTCTGCCCGTGAAAGACTTTCGTCGTTTGGATAGAGGTGTCCGAGCCGCCTTGTTAGAACCTCTGCCATGGCGCCAAAATCGTCATTGCCCTGAACTGCCGACACCTTGAATCGTCTGTAGTCACTTTTTTTAAGTAGCCCGTCTTCCATAACTACCATGGATCCGACGTAGTCACTCCCCTGCAGGTGGCTCATGTCGTAACATTCTATCCGCAAAGGTGCTTCTTTTAGACGGAGGTATGTTTGCAGTTCTTCCAAGGCTTTTGATCTTGCGTTGAGATCGACCGCGCGCTTATTCCTATGTCGTTTTAGCTGTTCTTCGGCATTCGTCACTGCCAAATCCAGTAAGGTTCTCTTTCTGCCTCTCTCAGGACGCCTGATGGTAATTTTTCGTTTTTTCTCGCTCTGCGATGTGAGCAGTTCTTCGTAGGTAATTTTGTCGGTGGGAACATGACTAATGAAAATCTCTGTCGGAATTTCCAAGGGGGTATTTAAATAAAGCGTTTCTAAAACTTTTTGCGCTACCTCCTCCTTTTTCAACGGTTCTACTTTTTCTAAAATAAGACCCTGTCGGCCCACTACCCTGCCCCAACGTATGTGTAATACCTGAGCGGCTGCTTCCAACTCGTCATCTTTTATACCCACGATGTCGAACTCTTCGTTGTCTGTTCCCACAATTTCTTGGTCTTGAGAGGCAAGTTTAACCGCTTCGATGCCATCTCTGAATTTTGCGGCTAGTTCAAATTCCTGATTAGCTGAAGCCTGCTGCATGGAGGCCTCTAATTGTTTAATAACCTGCTTGGCATTGCCATCGAATACATTGCCCAAACCGTCAGTCATCTGTTTGTAGTCGCTCTTAGTGACGGCATCTATACATGGTCCGGCACACTTTTCAATGTCATACAAAAGACATGGTTTGCCAATTTTTTTATGTCTAGAAAATTTATTGTCAGAACAGGTTCTGATAGGAAAAGATCTGAGCAGTATGTCAAGACTTTTTCTGACCGCATACGAGTGCACAAACGGACCAAAGTAGCGGTTTCCTTTGGTAAAAGCCCCTCTGACAATTGATACGCGCGGCCATTCGTCGGACATTGTTATCACTAAGTACGGATAGCTTTTATCGTCTATGAGCCTTACGTTGAATCTGGGCTTGTAGTGCTTGATTAGGGAATATTCAAGCAAAGTTGCTTCCGTGTCAGAGCGAACTGTAATCCATTCCACAGATTCGGCTGTTTGCAGCATCTGTCTGGTTCTGATATGGAGCGACTGATAGTCTTGAAAGTAGCTGCCGACTCGATTCTTTAAGGATTTTGCTTTGCCGACATAAATAATTCTTCCTTCTTTGTCAATGAATTGATAAGAACCGGGTACATCGGGAATGTCGGTAGGTTTTTTAAGCACTATAATATTTATAACATGTCGGCCTGGCATCCGGCATAAAATATGAATCGTTGTCGACATACCCGCGGATGGGCGTCCAGGCTGTCCCCGCCGACTATAAGCGGTTCATCGAGAAAAAGGTGAATAAGATGCTCAGATTGCAGCAAAGGCTTGACACAAAGTATGAGCAAGCCGACGATCGGGAACTTGTCGACATCATTACGCAGTCCAAAAAAACCCTTGGAGAAAAAATTGTCATTCTGGGACATCACTATCAACGTGACGAAATAATACAATTTGCCGACAAAACCGGAGATTCTCTGGCACTTTCCAGGTATGCGGCCGGACAGGACAGTGCCTCACACGTGGTATTTTGCGGTGTTGAGTTTATGGCAGAAGCCGCTGACATATTAACGGGTGATCACCAAAAAGTAATTTTGCCCGATCTTGGGGCGGGGTGTTCCATGGCTGATATGGCTGACATTGACAGTGTCGAACTCGCCTGGAAAGAATTGTCGCAGTTGACAGATATGGATTCGGTCATACCTGTTACCTACATAAATTCATCAGCGGCGATTAAAAATTTTGTCGGACGTCACAACGGTGCAGTATGCACGTCATCGAATGCCGGTAGTATTATCCGTTGGGCACTGGGGCTGGATCTCAAGCAGGACATAAAAGGTTCAGAGCTTGTCCGTGAGGCAAAACAACAGGGCAAAAAAGTGTTTTTCTTTCCCGATCAACATCTGGCCATCAATACCGCTTGGCAAATGGGGTTTTCTACAAGCGACAATGTTTTATACGATCCCGATTTGGAGTTTGGCGGTATCACGAAAGAGAACATTGACACTGCCAGTTTTATTTTATGGAAAGGACACTGTTCCGTTCATCAAAGGTTTACTGTTTCGCAGATTCAATATTTCCGCAATCTCCACAAAGACGCCATTGTGATGGCCCATCCCGAGTGCTCAAATGAGGTAATCAAAGCAGCCGATATCGTAGGTTCCACAGATGCCATCATTAGGGCAGTGGCTTCGGCGCCAAAAGGGTCTCATATCGGCATTGCGACCGAAGTACATCTTGTCAATAGATTAGCAAATAGCTACACTGATAGACATATAGAATGCCTTGATCCGATCCTATGTCCGTGTGCCACCATGAACCGCATAGATTTGCCGCATTTGGCATGGATTATGGAAAACCTGACTAATGGTGTGGTTCACAATCAGATTGTTGTGGACGAAATAATTAAAGAAGGTGCAAGAATCGCTCTCGACAGAATGTTACGGATAGTCTAAGTCTTCACGCATGACGATATCAACCGGCTATCTGCTATGCCGATTTTTTTGTGCCGCTTCGACTGCTTTTTTCGTGCTCTCTTTTGCCAAAAGCGGCTTTAGGAAAAGGCCGGTATAGCTTTTAGCAACAGCTGCCACTTCTTCGGGCGTGCCCGTAGCGACCAGAGTTCCGCCGCCAATTCCCCCTTCGGGTCCCAAATCAATGACATAGTCGCTCGTCTTTATCACATCCAGGTTGTGTTCTATGACAATTATCGTATTGCCTTGATCAACTAGTTTTTGCAGCACTTCCAGCAATTTTGCAACGTCTTCAAAATGAAGTCCGGTGGTGGGTTCGTCTAAAATATACAAGGTATGCGAAGTAGATTTTTTAGATAATTCTGCGGCAAGTTTTACCCTTTGGGCTTCGCCTCCGGAAAGAGTAGGCGCACTTTGTCCGAGTCTTATATAGCCCAACCCTACGTCTACTAAAGTACTAAGGTATCTTGTAATTGAAGTCTGGGCTCCAAATACCTCCAAAGCTTCGGCACAGGGCATGTTCAGAATATCTGCGATGTTGTGTCCTTTCCATAGGACTTCCAAAGTATCCCGGTTGTAGCGGGTTCCGTTGCACAATTCGCAAGGTACATAAACATCTGGCAAAAAATGCATTTCTATTTTAATTGTGCCGTCTCCCGAACAGGCCTCACAACGACCGCCCGGTACATTAAACGAAAACCGGCCGGGTTGATAACCCCTTATCTTTGCCTCGTTGGTGGCAGCAAATAATTTTCTAATATGGTCAAATACACCTATATAGGTAGCCGGATTTGATCTGGGTGTGCGACCTATGGGAGATTGGTCGATATCGACTACCTTGTCAATTTTTTCGACGCCTACCACTGAACGATGTCTACCCGGAGCCAACTTTGACTTATAGATCTTTTGCATGACTGATCTCAGTAAAATCTCGTTGACTAATGTGGACTTTCCTGAACCGGAAACTCCGGTGACGGCGGTCATAACTCCCAAAGGAAAGTCAACGTCAATGTCTTTTAAATTGTTCTCCGCCGCTCCTTTGACACCTATAAAACCTTTATCCGTGGGACGACGCTTCTCTGGGACTTCAATTCGGCGTTTCCCGGATAGATAGCTTCCGGTTATAGAAGCTTCGTGTGCTATTACGTCGGACAAAGAGCCGGCGACTACCACTTCCCCACCGTGTTCTCCGGCAGCGGGACCTATGTCTACCAGATAGTCGGCCGAACGTATCATATCTTCGTCGTGTTCTACGACAATCACCGTATTGCCTAAGTTTTTTAGTCTTAGCAAAGTCGAAATAAGTTTATGGTTGTCGCGCTGGTGAAGACCTATTGAGGGTTCGTCCAGTACATAAAGTACCCCTACTAAACCGCTGCCGATCTGTGAAGCCAGTCTTATCCTTTGAGCTTCTCCGCCAGCCAAAGTTGCCGCTGAGCGCGTTAGACTAAGATAATCCAACCCCACATCTATCAAAAATTGCAAACGAGATAAAATTTCTTTTAGCAGTCTTTCTGCTATCAATTGATCTCTTTTATCCAAATTGAAGGAAGATATCCTCTCAAAAGTCTCTTTGATAGAAAGAGAGGAGAGATCAGCTATATTTATCTCCCCTACCGTGACCCCCAACACTTCCTTGGAAAGTCTGGCGCCGTTGCACTTAGGACAGGGGATTTCTCTCATATAGCTTTCTATTTGTTCGCGCTGCCTATCGGATTCCACCTCCTGTCTTCTGCGCTGCAACCAGGGAATTACTCCTTCGAAGCGGGCATCAAAACGTCTTGTTCCCCCAAACCTACTCTTGAACGTAACGGGTAGCCGTTTTTGTACACCCGTTCCGTATAGCAAAACCCCCTGCTGTTCGCTGCTGAGTTTTTCCCAACTGAGATTCATGGGAATATCGGCATTCTCGCAAACAGATTTCAACAGTTGAGTGAAATAGTTGTTATGTGTGGCAGCCCAAGGCGCGATGACACCCTCCTGGATGCTCATGACAGGGTCGGTAATCACCAACTCAGGATCGACTTCATAAACAGTACCCAAGCCGCTGCATTCCGGACAGGCTCCGTAGGGGGAATTAAAAGAAAAACTTCTTGGGGTAAGTTCGGGTATTGAGATTTGACAGTACGGACAGGCAAAATTCTCTGAGAAAACTAAAAGATTTTCCTGTTCTGCTTCAGCAGGTTTCCCCTTTTTACTTTTTGTACCCTGCTTTCCCTGCCCGCTCCGAGGGGTAACTGCGTCATTTTCTGACAGTAATAAAATTTCTGCCGTTCCTTCCGCTAATTTAAATGCCGTCTCCAAAGAGTCTGTCAATCTCCTTGTGATGTCGTCACCTAAAACCAGACGGTCCACTATAACTTGTATATAGTGCTGCTCGTATCTTCCAAGTTCAATTTGTGCCCTGTCTCGCAAGTCGTATTGGACGCCGTCGGCAATGACGCGGGTATAGCCGCTTTTAGCCAAATCATCCAACAGCGATACATATTCTCCTTTTCTTCCACGCACGACGGGAGCCAATACATAAAACCTGGTGCCGTGCTCAAGAGTCATTATCCAGTCAACAATTTGTTGGGGGGATTGCTTAGTGATGAGTCTTGAACAATTGGGACAGTGAGGTTTTCCAATGCGAGCATAAAGAAGACGCAGGTAATCATAAATTTCCGTTACAGTTCCTACTGTAGAACGAGGATTGTGTGAAGTAGACTTTTGGTCTATGGCAATAGCCGGCGAGAGTCCTTCTATGAAATCAACATCCGGTTTGTCCATCTGTCCAAGGAATTGTCTGGCATAAGACGAGAGAGACTCCACGTAACGGCGCTGTCCTTCGGCATAGATGGTGTCGAAAGCCAAAGAGGACTTTCCGGAGCCAGAAAGTCCGGTGAAAACTATCAGTTCATCTCTTGGGAGTTCCAAAGAGATATTTTTGAGATTGTGCTCTCTGGCGCCTTTGATGATCAGTGAATCAGACATGGTATTTTGTATATTACAAATATATTCTCCGAATCATACGGCAAATAAAAAAATAACTGCCGTTTACAAAAGTTCACCGAGGGCTATACCGATGCCGGCCAACAGCAAACCCATCACAAGGCTCAGGAAGATATTTAACAGAGCTGTTTTATAAAGACGCTTTTCGAAGAGAATAAGTGACTCAAAACTCCAAGTAGAAAAAGTTGTATAGGCTCCGCAAAACCCCAGGCCTAAAAAAGCCAAAAGTAAGGACGGCATGTGTCCTTTTAGGGATATGCCGGTTAGGAATCCGAGCAAAAATGATCCGGAAATATTTATGAAGTAAGTTCCGAAGGGAAAATCCGTGCTGCGAAGCGAGATACTTTTGCCGGACAGTGCGGTAGTAATCCTTTTATCCAAAAACATTCTGGCAGGAGCTCCCAAAGCCCCTCCCAAAATAACCATCAACGCCATCATAAGTATTGCCATCCCTTGTTCATACGAGAATCTATCAACTATCAGCCGAAAGTGTTTCTTTGGAATCCGTCCGGATGTTTTCTTGGACTCTTAGGTAGAAATCCAACTTATAAAAAAATCTGGCCAACCCAACCCCTAAAAAGGTTGCCAGCAGACCCGCTACTGTAGCTGCCGCAAGATAGATAAAGCCGACCGTGAAGTTATGACTTTTCAGGAGAAGAGATTCTTCGACCATAAACGTAGAAAAAGTGGTATAAGCTCCGCAAAACCCAGTGGCTAAAAGGGGCCTTGCCAGGGTCGACTTGGGAAATCTTTCCAAAATTAAGATGAGCACAAGTGCCAAGAAGAAAGTCCCGGTCATATTGATAACAAAAGTAGCGAGTGGAAAACCATCGGAAGGGGTTGCCACCAGGCCAGAAACAAAATAACGGGTGAGTGCCCCTACGGCTCCGGTGATACTCACGATTAAATAAAGATACTTTGTTTTTCTGATGGAAGATTGCCGGCTTGAAAGATCTTTGTCCATCTCTATATCCGGAGAGATATTGCGCAAATCGATGAAATGTTCGGAATTTTCCATGGCACCTACCTGTAAACTCAATAATTTGTTGTTTCGGTAGGAGCTATCAGTCCAAAGACGGTCAAAGGCGAGCCCCATCGCCTAACAGTCAATTATTATAGACAATAATTTGATTCCGTAACGCTTTTTCCCGGGTAACTTTTTCTTGGGGTTTCTCTGTTATTTTATTAGATGACGCCTTAGTATGTCTAAAGCGTGCATGGTACCGGTCTGACGTATCCGCTCCCGGTCACCTCTTAGCTTAAAGTGATAAGCTTCGGTTTTATCATCTGCTGCTATGCCGATATAAACGTTACCGGGTTCGACATTTTCCTGACTCGTTGGTCCGGCCACACCGCTTGTAGCAATACCGATGTCGCTTCCAAAAAGCTTTCTCACCTCGGAAGCCATGGTAATGACCGCTGTGTCGCTTACTACATGGGAGGCAACACCCAGGAACTTTTTCTTAATATCCGTGGCGTAGGAGACTAATCCCCCAAGAAAGAACTCACTTGCGCCGGCGACGTTGACTATGCGGGCAGATACCAGACCTCCGGTGAGAGATTCAGCGGTTGCCAAAGTAAGTTTTTTTTGCTTAAGCAACTTTGCAACTGCTTCTTCCATGCTCTCTTCGTCGGCAGCAAATATGACGTCACCCAAAAAAGAGCGGATAATTTCTTCCTCTTGAGCCAGTAGCTGTACTGCTCGTTCCCTGTTTTCTGACTTGACACCCAGACGGATCCTTACACCTTCGGTACTGCTGGCAAGAAACGCTATGGTCGGTATTTCTGTTTTGGCTGCCGGTGAATGGAGCATGGCTGACGAAGGGCTGCCTTGACCGGCTTGTCTGTCCAGGTCCTCAATGTGTTCCGAAATGATTTCTGCCACTTTGGACTCCGGCAATCCCCAAGTTCTCAGAGTTTTAAAAAGTAGAGTCTCGCCTCCTTTTTTACGGGATACAAGGTCCGGCAAAATTGTACTTTTCAACATCTCTTTCATTTCGGCAGGTACTCCTGGGACGGCGTAGATGACTTTATCGCCCACGGGGCAAATAAGTCCGGGGGCCGTACCTGCCTCCTGTGGAATGGTGGCGGTTCCTTTGGGAACCATCGCTTGCACTTTATTAATTTCTGCAGGTTTGTGTCCGACGGCAGAAAACCGTGATTCTATTCTTGCCCAAATAGATTGATCGAATACCAGTTCTGATCCCGTCAATTCCGCTATGGCATTTCTGGTGAGGTCATCTGAAGTAGGACCCAAACCACCACAACAAATGACCGCGTCGTTCCTGGACAGTGCTATTTCAAGAGCTATTTTTATCCGATCTACGTTATCCCCTACCCGTGTTTGGAAATAACAGTCCACTCCGATTTCAGAAAGTTGCTGTGCTATATGAGTGGAATTGGTATCGGTCAAAAGCCCCAATAAAAGTTCAGTTCCTATTGCCACAATTTCAATTTGCATTTATTACTCCATAATCACAAAAGATTATTCAAAAGAGACATCCGGTCTTCCTGGAACATTCTATACGTGAGAAAAGGAATACCGTACTTAGGTTAGCTGTCCTTGATGGCTGAGGACAACTCTGGCATCTTTGGCGTATTCCAAGCCCGTAATGAGAGTAAGAGCAACCGAAGCCCATAACAGATAGACAAAAACGTTGTGATAAGGGGTAGCCACTGGAGGGAAGAAGGCTGCAGCAATGGCAAAGTCTTGGAGAATAGTTTTTAGCTTGGCTAGGGGTTTAGCCGGAATGCTTACCCCGCGATTGCCGGCATAGATTCTGAAGGAGTTCATGGCAATCTCACGAAAAGCTATGAGGACAACCGGAACCCAACTGATGTCATGTCTAGCCACAAGGGCTGCCAATGTGCCCAAAACCAAAATTTTATCGGCTAACGGGTCCAAAAATGCCCCTGAGCGCGTGGCGCCGTGACGTCTGGCCAACTTCCCGTCAATGCCGTCAGAAAAAGTCAGCACAGCCCAAAGCGACCAAAGTAACCACGAGGAAGGACCCATGGAAAGCACCAGAACAATCATTACAGGAGTAAGGAAAACTCTAATGCTGGTCATGAGATTGGCAGGTGTCAGCAGCGCCGAAGGTCCATAAGCTGAGTTGTGAGCATTGCTGTTCATATCTGCCATTTTCTATAAATATAATTTAGTACCGCTCGATACGCAGTCGGTCCGGGTAAATATATTGATCCTAAACCAGACTACACCGATATCCCCATCAAATAAATCACTTGTTTAGAGTGGTATGCCCGTAAGATCAGTTCCCGTGCTGTCGACAATCCGGATGTCGACAAAGTCACCTACTGGCAATGTGTTTGGTAAGGCAATTTTTCCGTCAATTTCCGGAGCTTCCCTAAAAGATCTACCCCAACCCTTTTCATCGACCAGTACTTTTTGGGTTGATCCTATTAGTTCCTTCCTTTTGCGGAAAGTGATTTCATCCTGAAGGGCTTGAGTCTCTCTAATGCGCACCAAAGCGAGTTCCGGATCAGTTTCATCCGGCAAAGAATAAGCGTAAGTACCCTCTTCTTTGGAATAGGCAAAAAATCCGGCCCAATCCAGCTGAGCTTCTTCGAGGAAGTCCAACAAGATGTCGTGGTCCTCCTCTGTCTCTCCGGGGTAGCCGATGACGAATGAGGATCTGAAAGCTGCCTCCGGGTTGATTTGCCTGACTTTATCGATCAGGGATAAATAGTATTTGGCATGTCCGCTGCGCCGCATCTTCTGGAGCAGAGATCGTGAGGCATGTTGGAGAGAGAGGTCAAAATAAGGTACCGCTCCATTGGCCATCTCGAGAATGAGCTCTTCGCTTATGCTGGTTGGGTAGAGATAGAGCAGTCTAACCCAGGGTACCATAGCACTCAGAGTGCGATATAAATTGACGATATCCGAACTTCCTGAAACGTCTTTACCATAGGAAGCCAGATCTTGTGCCACCAAGACCAGCTCGTGGGAACCGACGGCGGTCACTTCCTCCAGAATCGACTCTAAGCTTCTGGAGCGTTGTTTGCCACGGAAAGAGGGAATGGCACAAAAACCGCAATTCCTGTCACAGCCCTCGGCGGCTTTTATGTAAGCCCATGGAGTGTCGGGGCGCGAGCGCGGCAATTCCAAAAGGTCTAAACTGGTGACGGAAGTTTGTTGAGGCAAGTCGGCGGACCGTAAAAATCTTTTTTTGGGTGAAATACTCAAATTCACCGCCACGTTGAAACCTGCCACCAAATCAACTTCCGGCAAATTTTCGGCTAATTCTTCGCCGTATCTTTCCGCCAAACACCCACTTACTACCAGTTTGGCCCCTTCCTGCTTTTTCTCGGCTAAAGATAAGATCGTGTTTATAGACTCCTGACGGGCTGATTCGATAAAGGCACAAGTATTCACTACTACCAAGTCGGCAGCAGCGGGATTATCCACTTCTGTCATCGTATCGCGTAGGTAATGGGCAATCTTTTCCGAATCAACTTGATTTTTTGGACATCCAAGTGTTTCCAGATAAAAAGTGGACTCTTTGTGATCAGTAGGCATTATTCAATATTTCCTGTGATTTTTCTTTAAATTCTTCGTCTGTTATCGCCCCTGCCCTATGTAAATCAGCCAATAAAGACAATTGCCTGGCTATGGTGTTTACCGATTGGGTAGAACCGAAAACTTCCGTTGCTGTCACTCTATAAGGTAGTACTGCTTGTCGAATCGCTTCCGCCAGTCCTTCCGGGTTTGAGACCTCATAAGTAGGATGAGATAGAGATGCCAATTCTTGTTTCATCCTGTTTGTTTTATGGGATGTCTCAGAAACAAATTGTATCTCCGGCACTTCCAGTATAACAGTGCCGGCCTTAAATATTCTCTGCCAAAGACTGGAATGCTGATACCAACTGTTAATTTTAAAATTTGGTATTTCTCTGATTATTTTCTGGAATATCCCTGAAGAAAAAATAATTCGGGTGCTGGTAACCGTCATATTTTTGGCGCGCCATTGGAAGACCTTGATCGACATGTATAGAATACATGCCAAATAAATTCCAAGCGCCATAAAGCCTGTCCAATCCGGTGCCGTATGCCAGCGCCACAGAACGACAATTGTCCCGCTCATTACTATGATTACGGCAATAGCTGGTTTAAAAAGATACTTGTAATGAGGCCTTACACTGATCAGTACCACTTCTGTCGGTTCTGGCTGTAGAGTTGGCCTGGCCATGAGTTATGCCAATTTAGACGCTATCGACGTGGCATCCCGTAAGACCAGACCGTCAGCTCCCGCCGCGGAAAAAGTTACGGACGGCTTTTTGATTGCTTCTTCAGCGAGATCACTGAGTAAGGAAACGAAGTCGATTTTGCTTTCAATAAAAAGGTGTCTGGCAAGAGAACCGGGTATCGTGTTGATTTCGTTGACAAAAAAATCTTTGCCGTTCGATAAAAAGTCGATTCTGGCTACGCCCCTCAACCCCGTGACATCAGCCACTTTGAGTGCCGCCTCTCGCAATTCAAAAGCCAGTCCTTCCTCAATTTGAGCCGGTATCTCTCTGGGGGCTTGAGACATGCCCACTCCTGGTGCATACTTGTCAAAATAATCCAGTATCGACTTATCACCTGCTGTTTTCAATGGTTTTTCTATTACCGAACAGTCTAATTTAGGCCAAGATCTGACTGCTATTTGTAAATCAAAAAGATCTGGCCGATAAGTTTCGATGACAGCTCCTCTTCTGAAATGAACACCTGTCGAAATAAGGGAAAGGGCTGTTTTCAGGTCATTGACGATTTCGATTCCTATAGATGATCCGCCGTAGCGTGGTTTTAGGATATACGGCGGCGGCATAGTCACTGTACTGTTTGCAGTTGTTGTCAATTCTTCTATGCCGACGAGTTGTTCCGGAGCATATCTGCCTACGGTAGGCAATCCCACTGACTTCATCAAGGCTTCAAAAGCCAGCTTGTCCATACCGAGCACCGCTCCGGAGGCCGTAGGGCCGGTATAGCCGATGTGGGCCATGTCTAAAATTGCCTGTAGTGTCCCGTCTTCACCCGGTCCGCCGTGGCAGCAATTGATCAGAGCAGTGATTTCCACGGGTTCCCATTTTGCCGTGATCTTACCGCGTTTTGCAAAAAACCCACCATCTGTACCTGTGCGTAACTGTAAGGGAATTGCTTTTTCGGGAATGCCTGACAGGAAATCTTTGGCTTCTAAAGCCGGTTCAGCTGCATAAAAGTCCCCTGCTTTTGACCAGTAAATACTTGTCAATTTGACATTTTCTCCCAATAAGGTCTTGACCACCTGTAAACCTGTCAGTATCGATACGTCGTGTTCGGGAGAGGGGCCGCCAAAGATAACACCTAAATTTTCCAAAAGAACGTTCACCTCCAAATATTAGCAATTTTGTGTACGTGTTGTACTGTAAGCACCACAAAGCTCGGGTATGTCGGAGAAAAATACCTCGACCGACACAGAGGCGTGAGATTTTGAGAGAATGCGGAACGATTGACGTTTTACGGATAATGATCCGGCAAGTCGTTTTCGTATAGAACCACATCACCGGGAGCCAAAATTGCCTTGACAAAAGCAACCGCTTGTTTTCTGTCGGGAACGGTTTTGATAACCATATTTTTTCCCGATTCACTTTGATATTTTTTGGCTCCGGCCAGAATCGATTTTTTGTTGGTATTTTTTACGACGACTAAATGAGTAGCGCGTTTGGCAGCCTCATACCCAAGTTTTTCGTTGGCTATCTTGCGCTGAGGACCCAGTTCAACCATGCCGGGGGTTACGATTATTTTCTTGGTACTATCGCTTCCCAGTAATTCTAATCTGGACAATGCAAATGCCGCTCCGGCGGGATTGGAGTTGTAAGTGTCATCCAAAAGGATGGTTCCATCGGGAAGAGTTTCTATGTTGAGTCTGTTACTGGCTTGCGGAAGATCACGAAGTGCCAAGATGATAGTTTCCAGTGGACATTTGAGCTCAAGCGCTATCGCCATAGCGACTGCCAAATTGATCGGGACTACACCTCCGCTGAGATTAGCGGCGTCTATGTCAGCCAGGTGTGCGCCTGCGGAGAAAAGTGACCACTGAGATTTCTGAGTCTCGTCAGATAGAGAGTCTCCTGTATCTGTTTTGATACATAAATCAGTTTTTTCGTCTTCAGCAGAAACTTTAATAATTTTTTTGCCGGTTTTTTCCAGTGCCGCAGCCAACTTAGCCAGATAAGAACTATCGGTGTTTAATACCACAACTTCGGCTTTTTCGGTAATCTCAGCTTTAGCTTGAGCAATATTTTCGATTTTGCGAAAGCGCTCTAAGTGAACCGGACCTACAGCCGTGATCGCTGCGATTTTAGGAACCACCCACGAACACATATTTCTGATTTCACCCGCACCAAAAGTTCCCATTTCTGCCACGAAAACTTCCGTAGAAAAAGTCATTCCTTCGTTGATGGTTCTCGCAAGACCAGCTTTATTGTTAAAACTCTTTGGACTTGCCAACACCTGATAATTTTTTTCCAAGATGTGCGCCAGATATGTCTTGGTGGAAGTCTTGCCATATGAGCCGGTAATGGCTACGTTGATGGGATTAATTTTTTGCAGTTTGGTTCGGGCAGCGTTGACGTATTTTGATGCCAACTGTTTTTCGATAGGCGTCAAGATAAAAAGTGTCAAATCTAATATAGCCGGCATTAAAAAAGCGCAGATTACTAACGCGACGTCAGTGGTCTCTAAAGAAGTACCTACAAATATCGCCGACGTCAAAGCAGATATTATTAGAAGTGTCGTCAAAGCTGTAGTCTTTAAACGTCTTGTCCACTTCAAGGGAGAGGTCTGTCCTCTCCAGGTGAGTCCCCATGGAGAAACAAAAAGAGCCGCAGCTGCTGGGAAAGTCCATATATACCCCAGAGATGACAAAAGCAAGGAAATTGCTGAAAGTAAAAATAAGACCGTATTGAGCAAAGAAGAGGTACTCCACCTTAAGGCAAACTTTGTCACAAAGGTAGGTAAATAGTGCTCACGTTGCGCAACTCTCAAGTACTTTACCGCTTGCGATACCACTGCGCCGATTCCGGCGGCAAAAAGTATATAAGACAAAAATGTATGCATTAAAAATTACCCGTTAGCGGCCTTATATCGCGACCGGAATATAATTACCGATCAATCGATCACACAGTGCTTCCTACTCTGACACAAGTATCGTACAGGGAAACGGGATCTTCTGTAGGCAAAAGATGGGAAATGCCTCGGCAAATGGTGAGGTTGACACTTTTGAAATAAGTAGAGGCTTCATGTGCCACGGCGAGTGATACCGTCATATCGTTCTCTCCCCATAAAAGCTCCACCTGGCAACCTATTTTAGTCATTGTTGGACGATAATCTTCGGAATTGACGCGGGAAAGTACTTGACGCATAGCCGGCGAAGCGGCAGCATAGTCACTTGATCCGAATTGTCTTCTAATTTTTTCCATCGTATTATCGCCGATCAGCTTGTAATGGTGCATTTTGCGCAAGATTTTATAACTGAGTTTAGGTTTTGGATTCGATAGCTTGATGAGAGGCACTCCTGTCAACACTAAGGCTTTAACCTTATCCGGAACAATAGCGGCTATGTGGATGGCTACCCTACCTCCAAAGGAGTGACCAACCAAAACAATTGGTTTTTCTATAGAGGAGATTACAGAAGCCACCAACTCTGCATACTCCGCACTCCCTACGTTATGATCGAAGGGAGGACTGTTACCAAAACCGGGAAGATCAAAAGCAATCCCAGATAAAGCCGGCCGATTTTCGTCTGCTATAGAAAACAGTTTGCCAAAGTCTCTTGAAGATCTAGCCCAACCGTGCAAAGCTATAACTTGTGGGGTTTCACCATATACTTCACCGAACAGAGCCCCATCGGCAAATACCTGAACAGCCAACCTTAACCTCCTTTTGCTAGCCTATTTTATCCTGAATCCATCGTCCTAACCCGAAGGTTTTGAGGCGTGGTACAGAAAAAATAACTCCTCACATAAGAAAATGGAACTGTGAAATACACAAATACCTACATGAAGGGAGCTAACTTTTACTAACCCAGTTTCTCATAATCTATCAGGTCTACAATTACCTTAGTGGAGTTAGCTTTGATGGGGTCCTTCGGTGGATCTAAGCTTACTTGGAACCATCCTCTACCTGATAGCAACAAGCGTGCGGCTTGGGTGTCGCTTATTGTGTTTTTAGAAATGAACGGACTCTGTTGGGGTCCTGATCCTCCAGATGTATCAGATTCGGAGGCAATAATGATTTCAATTGCCGCCCATGAGCTAACGGAAGCCGAGGTTGCAGGTCGGCTTCAAAGCAAACTTGCAAATCGCAATTAATAGACTTGGCATTCTATAATGGGTTGTTGCCTAAAAATCATTTCTCTTAAATATGCGCCCCCGGCAGGATTCGAACCTGCGGCACACGGTTTAGGAATCAGATTGAGTTCGTTCGTCTAGTATCATCTGGTATCATTTAGCCTGTTCAGTGGGGGTGTCAGTCGTCTAGATGGCTGCTGAAGTAAGGGCCAATTCATTCGGGATATTTCATGGAAATTTAGTGCATGCAAGATTGCATTTGAAATTGGTTAATTTATAGCGACATTTATTGGCGATATTTGTTGATATTTC